>JAIXYV010000002.1 GCA_027490055.1 Bacteroidota bacterium
ATCCATGGACGATATTGTTTTTGACAACAGAAACAAAGGATATGGAGCATTTGATTTACGCAATGTGTACGAAAAACACCTCCTGAAAGCCCTCGCTCTCAGTGTGAGTATTTTCGTCTTCAGCTTGTATACGCCTAAAATCGCGAATACTTTAGGCCTTTTTGATAAGGAAGAAGAAGAAACAGTGGATACCACCATCGTTGATCTGATTCAACCGCCTTCAATTAAAAAGGATGAAACTCCGCCACCACCACCACCAGAGCCTGTAGAAGTTCAAAGACCTACCGAAAAGTTCCTGGAAATGCTGGCTGTTAAAAAAGAAGATGCCGATAAAGATCCACCACCAACTGTCGACGATTTGAAAGACAAAGAAATCGGTGACAAGAAAATTGAAGGTGATCCTAACGCTGAACCTGTTATCATCGACCCTGATTTGGGAACCGGTGAAGTGGTTGATGATAATAAACTATACTTAAATGTCGACCAGCAAGCCGAATTCATCGGTGGTCAGGCTGCCCTTACCGAATTCCTTGAAGAAAATCTTCAATACCCTGAAGGTCCTAAATCATTAGGTATCGCAGGTGTGGTGCAAGTATACTTCATTGTTAGTGTCGATGGTAAAGTAACCGATGTTAGCGTGCTTAACTCTTCAGGTGATAAAGAACTGGATGCCGAAGCAATTCGTGTAGTAAGAAAATGTTCTAACAGATTTAGACCTGCTAAAGTGGCTGGTAAATCTGTAAAAGCACCTTGCCGTATTCCAATCACCTTCGAAATTGACGAATAAGTTTGAATGGACTTTCTAAAATCGCTCATTCAATACCCTTCATACATCTTTAAATTTGCTCTGTATGTACTCTTTATAGTAATCTCCGGTCTGTTCTACTTTAGCGATAATCTCAGAATGGCCGACGATACTATGAAGAGTGCAATGAGCATAGCCATGTTTCTCTATGGCGCCTACAGAATGATAAGAACCTATCAGGATTTTAAAAACGAACTTAAAAGTGACGAATAAGTTAATCGGATCTTGCCTCTTTGCAGCAGTTCTTCTGCTCTCTGCCTGCTCCGGCAATCCTGCCTCTGATACTAAAACTACTGGTCCCGAAAACGATACCATCATCTGCTGGGCCGACTCCAGTGTGAAAGTCATCGTTCAGGAAGAAATCAAAGCCTTCGAAAACATCTATAAATTTCCACGTTTCAAAACTACTTACCTTAAAGAAGATGATATCGTGAAAGCTCTGCTGGATAATAAAGTCTCTGTAGCGGTCTTGCACCGTATGCTCTCAGAAAACGAAGTGAATGTGCTGCGTAAACGCGAAAACTTTACGCCTAAACAATATGTTTTCGCCTACGATGCCTACGCTTTCATTACCTCTGATCTCTCTTTCTATGAGAAACTCGATGCCAATGAACTGGAGCGTTTCCTTAAAGGCAAGTCAGACAATACCTTTACCCTCGGCATAGAAAATAGTAATGCCCAGGCCAAGACTTTCCTTAAAAACCATTTTAATCTCAATGCCTCTCAACTCTCTAAGCTCTTCGCGGCTAATTCTGTTAATGAGTTGATGGCATACCTCAGATCGAATCCCAAAGCAATTGCCATAATTCCTTTCTCATACATCTCTGATGTGGAGTCAGATTCTACGGCTGCATTCCTCAAAGATCTTAAAGTACTACCGGTAACTGCCGCCGATAGCACTGGCACTATTTATACCACCCTGCCAACCCAATCATCGATAAGCACCAAAGAATATCCGATGATTTCACCAATCGTACTGGTGAATTGTGGCATGGAAAAAAAATCAGGCACTAATTTTGTAAACTTCCTATTTAAAACAAAAGCTCAAAGGTTAATATTGAAATGCGGTCTCTCCCCAGCAATATTCCCCGGACGAGAAGTAATAATCAAGCCATAAGCACATGAAAAAGTTAATTGTATCAATCGCCCTTGTTCTGACTGCCGCAGCGGTTAACGCTCAGTCTCTTGACAATGCCGTCAAAGAAATCCAAAATGAAAATCTTGTAAAAGCAAAAATAGAATTGCTGAAAGTATATAACAGCTCAAAAAGTAGCGATGCTGCTTTCTACCTGGGTAATGTTTACCTTAAAATGGGTGTGAACGACTCGGCTAAATACTATTACAATATTTCTGAAACTGGTGTGTCTGCTCTGTCTTACATCGCTAAAGCAAGATTAAGCCTGATGAATGGTGGTAACGATGAATCAGCAAAAGCATTGATCGACAAAGCTCTCTCAATGTCAAAACGCAAAGACGCTGAAGTATACTTCCAGGCTGGTCAGTTAGCGTATCGCCCGGCTCCTGTAAACGTTTTAGCCTACATCGACTATGTGAATGAAGCTAAAAATCTTCAACCAACTACGAGCTATTACACCCTCGTTCTTGGTGATATGTATATTGATTTGAGCAAAGGTGGAACTGCCATGAGCACCTACGAAAGTGTTACGGCTGTCGACTCTAACAATGTTCTGGCGAATATCCGTATCGGTCGTCTTTACTACTCAGCTAAAAGCTATGATCTGGCCATTAAATACCTTGAAAAAGCCAATGCCGTTGATCAAAGCTTTAGTATCGCCCACAAAGAACTTGGCGAGCTATACTACCTAACCAAAAGCTACAGCAAAGCAACTGCTGAATTTAAAAAGTACATCGACCTTAACTACAATGATAGCAAGGCTAAAATGACATACAGCGGTTTCCTGTTTCAGTTAAAAGAATACCAAAAAGCACTTGACGAAGTTGGTGCTTACCTGGCCACCGATTCTACTAATCCGGTCTACCTGAAAATTCTTGCCTACAGCAATCAGGAACTTAAGAAATTCAAACCAGCTCAACAGTACCTAGAAAAATACTTCAAATATTCACCAGCAGATAAAATCAATGCTCTTGACTATACTTATGCTGGTAAAATTTATGCCTCAAATGGCGATACCACCAAAGCAATCAACTCATTCAAATCTGCTTTGAATCTTGATTCTGCTAACGCCGATGTGTATTCTGAATATGGTAAAACCTTGTTTACCTCTAAACGATATGCTGATGCTGTATTGATCCTGAAAAAGAGAATCACTATGGAGAAAAAAGCAAGTTCATTAGACTATTTTTATTTAGGTCGCGCCTACTACGGCTGCAAAGAATATGTGAATGCTGATACCAGTTTTGCGGTATTCGCAATCATGCAACCTAAAGCCCCAGACGGTTACCTTTGGAGAGCTAAATGCCAGCTGGAACTCGATAACATGAAAGATCCAAAAGGTTTAGCCAGTCCGTATTACACCAAGTTTATTGATGTGGCTTCTGCTGATGTTAACAAAAACAAAGCAAACCTTATCACTGCCTACTCATACCTGGGTTTCATGGCGCTTCACAACAAGGATAATGCAACCGCAAAAACTAACTTCGAAAAAGTAATCGGTATCGATCCGGAAAACAAAGAAGCTAAAGAACAATTAGCTAAAATTAAATAAGAATCAATTCTGTAAAATATTTAAGGCTGTCAGGCATCTGACAGCCTTTTTTTATGTCCTTTTTATATTCAGTAATGCCGCCTGAAAAGTAAAATTATTGTCATAAAAACGGGCATTTGAACCAATGACATCCCCCAAATGCTGTAAATGTTGAAAATAATACGGATTTGTTTTGCTGTAGAAGGCTTTGTCTTATGGTTTTTTGCTTTAAATTGTTATTTTTGCACCCTTCATATAAAATAGAATTAACGTAACAAAATGAAAAATAAAGGGTTAGTAATTTTCTTTGCAGTGGTATTTGTACTTACGTGCATTTATCAGTTGTCTTTTACCTGGATGGCCAGGAGTTTTGAGGCTAAGGCCAAAACATTCGCAACTAAAAATGGGGTGTATGATGCTGATAAATACAGAACATACGTCGATTCACTGGGCAGAAAGCCTTTGCTGGATATTTTTATTGCTAAAAAAGACTATTTCCAGTGCAAAGATGCCGAGTTGAAACTTGGTTTGGACTTACAGGGCGGTATGAACGTTGTCCTTGAGGTTAACAAAGGCGAAGTGGTTAGAACACTGGCCGGACCAAACAGCAAAGACAAAGATCTGAACAAAGCAATCGAAATGGCGCAGTCTGATTACCAGAAAAATGGTGGCGACTTCATCGATATCTTCGTTAAGAACTTTAAAGAAACTGCTCCAACCCGCACGCTATTGTCGCTGTTCTCTAACAAAGACAACAAGCGTTTAACCATGAGCTCTTCTGAAAACGAAGTCATCTCTTACCTTAAAAATGAATTAAACGATAAAGCTGACAATACCAGACAGGTAATCGAAGCGCGTTTGAATGCCGGTAATATCTCTCAGCCTACTATCCAGGAAATGGAAGGCGGCAGAATCTCTGTTGAATTGCCAGGTGTAGATAACCCTAAACGTATCAGAACACTCCTTGAGCAAAGCGCTCGTTTAGAGTTCTGGGAAGTATATGGTAACAACCCTAAAAACAGATTCGAAGGTTATACCCGTATCTATACCCCAATGAACAATGCCTATGCTCAGAAATTAAAAATGAACAAAGGCCTGAACGCAGACGATTCAGCTAAACTGAAAACAATCTTGGCTATAGCCGATTCTACGGATCGCGATAGCGCTAAGAAAGCTTTCGATAAAGAACAAACCGCTAAAGATTCTTCTAAATACCCTTTTGCTGAAGCTGGTTTAGTACCTATGCAGGACAATAAAGGCAATATCGCTGAAAGCGGTGTGCTGGCAATGGCTGCTAAAGAGTCTATCACCAAAATCAATAAAATGCTGGAAGACGAAGCAGTGAAAAAAGTGCTTCCTAAAGATGTAAAATTTGCCTGGAGCGCTAAAGCTGAAAGCGAAGAAAGACCAATCTACTACTTATATGCACTTAAATCTACTAAAGATGAAAAAGCGGCAATGGGTAGTGGCGAAGAAAACATCATCGCTGATGCATTCGCTACCAATAACCAAAACACTGGTCAGGTTGAAGTGTCTATGAGCATGACTCAAACTGCTACCAGAGACTGGAAAAACTTAACTAAAAAAGCTGCTATCAACAACGACTTCATCGCAATCGTTCTCGATAATAAAGTATTCTCTGCTCCACGTGTGAACGAAGAAATTCCTAGCGGTAACTCTTCCATCAGTGGAAGCTTCTCTGTTGAAGAGGCTACCGACCTTGCCAATGTACTTAAAGCGGGTAAATTACCTGCTCCTGCTAATATCGTTGCTGAAGACGTTGTTGGACCAACCTTAGGTCAGGAGTCTATCCGTATGGGTATGAACTCTATGTTCGTTGGTTTCTTCGTGGTACTTGTTCTGATGTTGTTATACTACAACAGAGGTGGTGCTATCGCTACTATCGCGGTATTCGCTAACTTATTCTTCCTGATCGGTATCCTGGCTTCTTATGGCGCTGCTTTAACATTGCCTGGTATCGCTGGTATCGTGTTAACCATCGGTATGGCGGTAGACGCAAACGTACTGATCTACGAACGTATCAAAGAAGAACTTAGAAAAGGTATGGTGCTTAAAACCTCTGTTAAACAAGGTTTCTCTGCGGCTCTATCTTCAATTATAGATGGTAACTTAACTACCTTGATCGCTGCAATTATCATGACATTCGTTGGTGCGGGTCCTGTTTACGGTTTCGCTATCACCCTGATCATCGGTATCATCACATCTTTATTTACCTCTATCTTCATCACCAGATTGTTAATCGAAAGAAGATTGAACAAAGGTAAATCAGTGTCTTTCTCTAATAAATTCTCTGAAAACCTGTTGATCAATGCTAACTTCGACTTCATTACCAAACGTAAACGCTACTACTTACTATCAGCTTCTGTTATCATCATCGGTTTCGCGGTATTGATCAGCAAAGGTGGTTTAAGCACTGGTATCGACTTTAAAGGTGGTTACGGTTACCAAATGCAACTGGAAAAAGGTGTAGCTGCCGAAGCTATCAAAGCGACATTGGATAAAAACTTAAGCGGAAGTAGCAACGAGGTGAAAACCATCGGTACTGAAGGTCGTTATAAAATTGTTACTACCTACAGAATCAATGAAGCTAATATGAGTGCTGACAGCATCGAGGATGATGTTATTAAAGCGCTTGCTCCTTATAAAGCAACTAAGGCAAGTATCTTGAGTAGTTCAGAGGTAGGACCAACAATCGCTCAGAATATCAGAACTAAATCAATGTGGGTTGTGATCGTTTCAATTATCGCAATCTTCATTTACATCTTTATAAGATTCAAAAACTTTGGATTCTCTGTGGGTGCGATCATCGCTTTGATCCACGACGTTCTGATGGTGTTCGCTATCTTCGCCTTGTTAGATGGTATCGTGCCTTTCGCACTCGAAATCGACCAGAACTTTATTGGTGCTATCCTGACCATTATCGGTTACTCTATCAATGACACGGTGGTAATCTTTGACCGTATCAGAGAAAACTTCACTGAGTACAGATCTGAAACTGATAAAGGTAAACTGATCAATATCGCAATCAACCAAACCTTAAGTAGAACAATCATGACTTCAGTAACCGTATTCGTAGTAGTACTTGTATTGTTGTTATTCGGTGGTGCTGCCTTGAAAGGTTTCTCTCTGGCCTTGTTAATTGGTGTGGTAATGGGTAGTTACTCTACCATCTTTATCGCTTCTCCAATTGTACTCGACTTGTTCAAAAAAGACAAATCAATTCTGAAATAATTTTAAAATCAATACCAGAAAGGCTCTGCTTCCGCAGGGCCTTTTTTTTTGAGCAATAATTTACCCGAACTCGCGTAAGATTTCAAAATGAGATTAGGTGACTTTGCTCAAATTCTATATTTTTGAAAGATAAATAATATTACAAATGTCAGTTTGGAGAAGGAAACCAATTGAAGCTTTTCACGCAGAAGCTAAAAAAAGTGAACTCAACAGAGTTCTTACAAAATGGGGATTAACCTCACTCGGAATAGGTGCCATCATCGGAGGCGGTATTTTTACTTTAACGGGTATCGCTGCTCACGATTATGCCGGACCTGCTCTGGCGATTTCGTTTGTGCTCGCTGGTATCGCCTGTACCTTCGCCGCTCTATGTTACGCTGAGTTCTCATCTATTCTTCCAGTTGAAGGATCGGCCTATGCCTACTCTTACGGAACAGTAGGAGAGTTGTTCGCCTGGTTCATCGGTTGGAACCTGGTTCTCGAATACATGATGGGTGCCACCACCGTGGCCGTGAGCTGGTCGGGGTACTTCGAAAAACTCCTCGGTCTCTTCGGCATTCACCTGCCGCTCTGGATGGCGAATGATCCGGTTACCGCTACCGAGAAACTTCATAATGCCGAGGTAATGACCAAGATTTCTAATCTGATGGCTTCCTCTGCTGATTTTATTACGCTTAAAGCACAAGCCCTTAAAATGGGAATTGAAGAAACCTATTTTGCTCATTGGAAAACTTTGGAAGATGTTTCGAAATCTGTAAAAGGCAATACGCTGACCGACCTTCAAACACATTACTCAAGTATTGATCTGCCTCAAATATTCGGGTTTAATTTTGCTTTCAACCTTCCTGCTGTTCTTATCACCATTATCGTTACCTGGATCTTGGTAAAAGGGATTAAAGAGGCTGCTAAAACCAATAACCTGATCGTTATTATTAAAGTCGCTGTGGTGCTATTCGTTATCATTATGGGTGCGTTCTACATCGATGCCAATAACTGGTTCCCTTTTATTCCTGAACGTATCATCGATTCTAAAGGTGTGGGTCACTTCGGTTGGGGTGGTATCGGTACTGCTGCTTCTATTGTATTCTTTGCTTATATCGGCTTCGATGCGGTGTCTACGCAAGCAGGTGAGGCCATCAACCCGAAAAAGGATGTGCCTTTCGCTATCGTCATGTCTTTAATGATTTGTACCTTACTATACATCCTGGTGTCTTTAGTACTAACCGGTATGCAACGCTACGATTTACTCGATACTAAAGCTCCGGTAGCTTCGGCATTCGCTTCTATCGGTCAGCCTTGGGCGGTGTATTTAATCACCATTGCCGCTGTGGCGGGTTTAACCTCTGTGATGATGGTGATGATGCTGGGACAAACCCGTATCTTCTTAGGGATGTCTAAAGATGGTTTATTGCCTAAAAAACTATTCGGTCATCTGCACCCTAAATTCAAAACGCCTTTCAGATCTACTGTGTTTGTCGGTGTTATTATAGCCATTGTTGCCGCTCTTACACCTATCGATAAGGTGTCTGAAATGTGCAGTATGGGTACATTACTGGCTTTCTCTATGGTATGTATCGCTGTTTGGATCCTGCGTGTCAGAGAGCCTAATCTCGAACGTCCATACAAAACTCCTTATTTGCCTGTCATCGCAACCCTGGGTGTGCTGGCTAACCTGGCTCTGATGTCGCAAGTGAGAATCGGTACCTGGTACGCATTCATCATATGGGGTGTACTCGGAGTGCTGGTGTATTTCTTATACAGCAGAAAGAACAGTAATCTGCACCCGGGCAACGAAGAAAAAGTTTAAATCATTTACCAATAAATATAAAAAAGGGCATTGTTATCAATGCCCTTTTTTTATTGTATCTGTTTTTAATGTCTTGACTAATTGCCAGGTTAATCTTCTTCGTCTTCCGGATCAATCTCTATCAGTGTTGCGCCCAACTCTTCCTTAGCATTGATGCTCTTTTCTAAAGATAACAAAATGCTTGGCAATAGAATCAGGTTCATAAACATACCGAAGATTAATGCAATAGAGGTTAAAACGCCTAATACTATAGTACCGCCGAAATTAGAAGCTGCAAAAATGATGAAGCCGGCAAATAAAGCAATGGCGGTGTAAATAATGCTCGGACCAGCTTCCATTAAACTCTCTGGAATGGCTTTACTCATATCCCAGTTGTGTTTCTTTAACGAGTGTCTGTACTTGGCCAGGTAGTGTATCGTGAAATCGACCACAATACCATAGGCAATACTAAAAATAATAATGGTTGATGGTTTTAATCGTATGCCGAAAAAGCCCATGATACCAAATGTCATAATCAATGGAATAATATTAGGAATCAAGGATATCAATACCATTCTCCAGCTTAAAAACAAGAAGGCCATCATCACCGATATAATCAATAATGCTGACACCATACTCTGAATCAAATTTTCAATCAGATAGTCGTTGCCCTTTAAGAAGATGGCACTGGTGCCTGTAATCTTGACATTGTACTGGTCTTTAGGGAATATCGAATCCAGTTTGTTTTGAACTTTCTGGGAAAGGACTTTCATTTTCTGAGAGCCTATGTCTGCCATCTGTACGCTGACCCTTGCTAGTCTGTAAGTGCTGTCTACCATCGATTTTACAACACTCTTTTTATAGTCTTGCTGTGGCAGGTAGTCGACGATATTAGAAATGTCCACGACGTTTGGAACGATAAAGTAAGCTTCGTCGCCCTCATTCATGCCCTGATTGGCAAACTTTAAGACGTCAGCTATCGACAATGGTTTTGAAAACTCCGGGAACTTATACAATTCTTTCTCCAGTCTGTTCAGCTTCTGTAAAGTAGCGTAGTCTTTTACACCGCCTTCTGTTTTAGTATCTATAACAATCTCAAATGGCAAGGTGCCTTTTAAGGTGCGTTCAAAGAAGTTTAAGTCGACTTTCACCGGATCATCTGCCGGTAAATCGTCTACTACGTATCCAAGGTTCTGTACTTTGGTTGAGCCGTATAAAGAAACAATTAAAAGTACAGCAGTAATAATATAAATTAATTTCCTTCTGTTGTAAACCCAGTAGTTACAGATTTCCATTACTCTGTTTAAGCGCTTGCCATCCAGGTGTTTTGTATGCTGAGGTTTTGGTGCGGGTAAATAACTGTAGACAATCGGAATGAATACCAATGATACCACATACACCAACATGATGATGATACCAGATACCACCGAAAACTGATCCAGCATGGCACTGCCAGAAAAGCTGAATACCATAAATCCAACCGCTGTTGTAACGTTGGTTAAGAACAAAGGCAAACCATTTTTAGAAATCAATCTGGTAATGGCTTTCATTTTATTTCTATGCTTGGTATACTCCTGATGGTAGACGTTCAACAAATAAATACAGTTCTGAATACCGATGATTACCATCAATGGCGGCAGAATACCAGTTAATAAAGTAATCTTATAATCCAGCATGGCCAACAGGCCCAATGTGGCAATTACACCAATGATAACGACCACCAGAGACAGGATAACTGCACTGATGAATCTGAAAAAGATGAAGATGAAGATAATGGTAATCAACATCGACAGGTAAGTGAATATCTGAATTTCGTCGGCTACCTTAGAACTCATAATAGTTCTTACATAAGGCAAACCTGAAATATGGATCTCGCAGTCGTATTTCTTTCCAAAAGCTCTGGCGCGTTCTTCAATGCCTTTTACTAATGGAATTCTGGCTTTACTATCCAGTTCTTTTTTCTTTAATGTCACCGCAATCAATGTCACATTGCTATCGGGATTGTATAAGATACCCTGATAGAATTTTAGTGAACTGATAACGCCTTTCACAGAATCAAGCTCCTGCTGATTGCTCACAGGTTTCGTAATAATAGGCTTGAACTCTAAACGTCTGATAGAATCATTTTTTACCAGATTATACGCTTTAGAAATGGAGATTACTTTTTCTACACCTTCTGTCTTTTCAATCTGGTCGCTTAATAAATACCAGTCGTTGAAAAAGTTTAATTCGAACAGCTTATCACTCTGTACGCCAATAACAACAACATTGCCGTCTTCGCCGAACTTATCCTTGAATTTTAAATAATCCAGATAATCGGGATCATCCTGTGGGATAATCTTGGCATTGTCGTAGGTCATCTTCACCTTGGTGGCATAGTATCCAAATACTACTGTCATCAAGCCCAGTAACACTAAAAGCAGAAATCTGTTCCTTATACAAAAGGTTGAAATGGCATTCCACATGATAAGGCGCAAAAGTACGCAAAACTTACTAGTCGCTCAAAATAAATTGATAGCATCTTCGTTTCTTATTTAAGCAAATTCCTCAATTCATTAAAATGATGATTTAAAATCCCTTGTCAATTCTTCTGTGTATAGTAAAATTGACAGAGAAAAGGACTGAAATTAATACCTTAATTGAACTCAGGCAAGCAGCCAAAATGCCTGCAGACCATCAGTAAAGTGTACCTTTCAAACCACTTTTTAAACCTTGCAGTTGTTTTTGAGAAAGGCGTTTTCATGAAATGGGCGAATGTTTGCGAAGTTGTTCAGATAGGATGTGGATACTGCCATCTGCCTGCGCAATAGTTTCAATGCTTTAAGTCCTATTTTTGCATCTTAAGATATTAAAATCGCTATATAAAAATGTTATTATCTATTTTTTTACAAGCTGTCACTGATACAGCAGCCGCCGCTACAACAAATGCAGCAACAGCCGAAATGCCGGATAACCTCTGGAAACTGGCCGCAAAGGGTGGGGTAGTTATGATTCCAATCGGTATCATGTTCGTTGCCTCTATTTACCTGGCTATCGAAAGATGGTTAACCATTCAGAAGGCTTCTAAAATCGACCCAACCTTTATGATGAATATCAAAGACATGGTGTTGAACGACAATATCATGGGCGCTGATACGCTCTGCAAAAGAACCGATTCGCCTATCGCTAAAATGATTGAAAAAGGTGTTTCCCGTATCGGTAAGCCTATTCACGATATCGAATCTGCTATGGAAAATGTGGGTGTGATGGAAGTCTACAAAATGGAAAAAAACCTTGGTTTCCTCTCTACCATCGCTGGTCTAGCACCAATGTTTGGTTTCTTAGGTACCATCTTCGGGGTTATCCAGATGTTCTACAAAATTTCATTAGCTAACAGTATCCAAATCGATATCATCTCTGGTGGTCTGTACGTGAAAATGGTATCCAGTGCGGCTGGTCTGCTACTCGGTATCTTCGCTTTCGCCAGCTACCACTTCCTGATGCTTAAAATCGATAGAGTGGCTAACAAAATGGAAGCCTATAAACTGGAGTTCCTCGATATCCTTCAACAACCTGCTTAACCTAAACAAATACCATTATGGCTATTAGAAGAAGAAGTAGAGTGTCCACTGAATTTAGTCTGTCTGCAATGACAGATATTATCTTCATGCTGCTCATATTTTTCATTCTGACTTCCACGGTTTCTCCTGAACCAATCCTGAAAATTGTTCTGCCTAAAGGGGTAGACGATCAGCATCTTCCGGTTAAACCTATCAGAATGCAATTAAATGCTCAGGGTGAATACGCAGTGAACGATGTTCGTGGTCTTACCTACGAACAAGTGTCGGCTGTTCTGGCTGCTCAGTTAGCAAAAGACAATACCGCGCCCGTTAGTATACACGCCGATAAAACCGTTCAATACGAAAAAGTAATGGAAATGGTTAGTATCGCTAACAAACAAGGTGCTAAAGTGGTGCTCGCTCTGCAAAAAGAACAATAATTTTTAACTAAAAAATAAAACCCCGTAATCATCAGACTACGGGGTTTTTTTATGTCTTTCACTTTTTACTGTTTCAACTCTTTTCTTAATTCATCACTGGTCTTGCTGCTGCCATCATGACTCCAGCCCGGTGCCTTAAACAAGTATTTTAAACGCTGTGTGATTGGTCCCGGTTTGCCTAAATCTTTAATCATCTTCTGCCATTCACTGAATATCACCTTTAATGGATGATACGTCCCCAGATTACTTGTTAATCCATATTTTGGCGGCTCGGTTTCTTTCTCGAAAGTGCCAAATAACTTATCCCAGATAATTAAAACCTGTCCCATGTTCTTGTCCAGATACCTGACATTGCTGGCATGATGCACTCTGTGGTGCGATGGGGTTACAAAAATTGCTTCGTACCACTTTGGCATAAAACCTATCACTTCGGTGTGAAGGAAAAACTGGTAAAACTGGTTGACGGCATACATAAACATAATGGTCAGTCCGTCGAAGCCCAAAAAGGCTACCGGTATATAAAATAAAAATCTGTAGAAGGGTTGTAAGGTCGATGATCGTAACGCGACGGTGAAATTATATTTCTCGCTGCTGTGGTGGTTGCTGTGCACGGCCCACAATACTCTGCTGTAATGCTCTGAGCGGTGAAGCCAGTAGAAACAGAAGTCCTGCCCAAGAAAAACTATCAACCAGGCCGCTACCGGATAATAGGTCAGCAAATCTGGCTGATAAATCGCATGCGCATTGCACCAGTCGAGTACGCCTAATGTCACAAACCTTAAGGTGTAATCCAGAGCCGCACCCACCAGTCCCAGCCAAATACTAATTAAACTATCCTTGAATTGGTAATTGTTTAATTGCTTTTTCCTGCCAATGTATATTTCGGAAATGATGAATATGATATAGACTGGCAGTGTGATTACCAGTAACCATTGCTCTCTTGACATACCGCAAATGTATTAAATGTTACTTAATTTTAAGTTAAGGAATTTAATGCGCTTGCTCAGTTATAACAAGCCAGTTTCCTGACTTTCTATGTAGCCATGGTCTTTTTTCCAGGGTCCGCTCTGAGCCATACCTGTAGCAAGTTTGTCGCATACTTCGTTTTCTTTTATGCCGGCATGACCTTTTACCCAGTGCAGTTGCACATCATGATGCTTGTATACATTTAGAAAACGCTTCCATAAATCGATGTTCTTTTTATTCTTCCAGCCTGTTCGCTGCCAGCCAAATACCCACTTCTTTTCAATGGCATCGCACACATATTTGCTGTCTGTATAAATATGAATTTTTATATCAGGTTTTTTTATGGTCTCTAAGGCTACTATCACTGCCAGTAATTCCATTCGATTATTAGTGGTGTGCTCAAATCCTTCTGCTATCTCTTTTCTGGCATTGCCCCATAACATCACTACGCCATAGCCACCTTTGCCCGGATTGCCTAAGGCTGCTCCATCTGTGTAAATAATTAATCGCTGCTCTGTATTCATAACGCTTCTGCCACTACAAAGGTACTACCGCCTATAAAGATGAGATCAGTTTCTATAGCCGCTGCTTTGGCCGCTTCAAGGGCCGATTTTACATCAGCATAACATTGTCCATTTAATTGATAAGCTTTGCATTCTTCTTGCAAAACTTCTGGCGCCAAGGCGCGCGGTAATGCGGCTTTGGTGAAATAATATATGGCGTCTTTCGGAAGCAATTCCAAAACCTTACTTCTGTCTTTATCGCTCACCATCCCAAATACCACATGCAATTGGGTATACTTTTCTTTTTTTAATTGCGCCATCACCAATGTCAGGCCATGTGCATTATGCCCTGTGTCGGCAATAACTTTCGGCGACCTGCCCAAAATCTCCCAGCGACCTCTGAACTGTGTCAGCTGTTTTACATTCATTAAGGCTGTCGCTATTTTGTAATTGTCTAAGTCAATGCCCAGTTTTTTCAAAACATCAACCGTCTGCATCACAGTTATGGCATTTTTTTGCTGATACTGTCCTAATAAATCAGTGTCTATTTCAGTATTGTAATAACAGACATTGGTGTCAGCAAAATAAATATCAGATTTTGCCTCCTGTGCTTTTTTAATAAATACGGCATCGGTTTCAAGCGCACTTTCTCCAATCACTACCGGAATACCAGCTTTGATAATACCGGCTTTTTCAAAGGCTATTTTATCCAAAGTGTCACCAAGTAAATCAGCATGGTCCATGCCTATATTGGTAATCACCGATAAAATAGGAGTAATAATATTCGTACTGTCCAATCGTCCGCCTAATCCGGTTTCTATAATGGCATAATCAATTTTTTGTTCAGCAAAATATTGAAAGCACATAGCTACAGTTATTTCAAAAAAGGATGGTTGAATTCTGTCTAAATGCGGTAGGATGCGTTCTGTAAAATCGATCACAAATTGTTCGCTCACCATTTCGCCGTTAACACGAATGCGCTCTCTGAAATCTTTTAAATGAGGGGAGGTGTATAATCCGGTTTTATAACCGTGGTTCTGAAAAATGGCTGATAGCATATTGCTCACACTGCCTTTGCCATTTGTGCCTGCTATATGAATACAGGTAAAACTGTTTTGCGGATTGCCAAGCACTTCACACAAGGCCAGTGTATTGCCAAGGTCTTTTTTGATGGCCGATTTGCCGTCGCGGGTAAAATAGGGGAGCTTGCTGTAGAGAAAGTCTACCGTTTCCTGAAAGGTCATTCAGCCTTCTTATTGTTGTGTAAACTTAATAGTGATAACACCTGTTACCAGTTTATTATTAGTCGTCTGGTCAAATTTGGCATTTTTCAAACAGGCTTTCGCTCGTTCTATTAAACAGTTGTCGATGTCATAACCTGTTACCGGATCCATGTCGACTATAGTGCCATCAGCTCTAACTGTAATACTTAATTTAATAGTACCTGGACGGTTGCAATTGTCTGGTGCTTTTCTGTAACCGTTCAAGCCTCTGGTGCCAAAACCTTCAAGACCGTAGCCATTGCCACCAGGACCGGGACCATTACCGTTACCGTTACCAGGACCATTACCTTTTCCATTGCCACCACCAGTACCGCCACCGCTGCCACCATCACCGAAATCGGGACCGTTACCACCGCCAGTAGGTTTGGTTTGACCTTTCTTCTTGGCAATCATTTCGTTTAGCAAACGTTGCTCTTCGCTGATTTCGGGAACTGTATTGGGTGTTGGATTGGTTTTTCTAACTGGTACTGCCGTCGCGTCGCTGGTTTGCTCGGTCGACTGACTTGGAAGAGACATCTGAGGCACACTCGGTGAAGATACATCTACAGGCACTTCGTCTGAGGGACCGCCTTCGCTGCCACCGCCGCCACCAGAAGCACCATCTTCTAACGCTACTGCTACGCTGAGTTCTTCAGGAATTTCATCCTTCTCAGGTTTACTAAATTTAATGTACCACAGTAACAATGACAGTAGTATAAAGAATATAGCAGTACTTGAGCCTGATATTAATTTATACTTGCGTTCGGTTTCCTGTTCTTGAGTATGCATAGGTTAAAATAGGAATATAGGTGCTGATTTTTTAAAAAGAGGTCTTATTGTATTTAAACGATGAGGTGCCAATATTATTGTTGTTCAAACAATTCATATAAATCGCCGTTCATTTCGATCTTGCAAATCTTGCCCTTTTTTTCAAGGTCTTTCTGATGTGCAATCGCATTGCTTTCCAGTTTGTATCTGGCCACTTTGCTGTATGTTACTGCAGGTGTTTCTGCCACTGCGGTTTCTGCAGGTGCTTCCACTTTCACTTGCGGTGCTGTTTTCTTAACTGGCTCTTCCGGCATTACCACTTCAGGTGTCTGCTCAGTCACTACTACTTCAGCAGCATTGCTGTTGAGTTCAGTAGGAACAGCTTCTGCAGTGGTATCTATGCCAGCATTGGCATTATAGATCGTTGTATCTGCAATCGGTTCAGCATCTTCCTGAACTGGCGATTGTATCGTTGGTAAAACACTTGCTTCGTTGGTTGTAACATCGTTAGTTTCCAGTTTCAGATACGTGAAATGCACTAATAAAGCCACAGTTGCCGCAGCAATCCAGGCTTTGTAATTCATTCTGAAAGGCTCGGTGCTGACAATTGGTTTGTTGTCTGCCAACTCTGCAAGCACTGGTTCAGGTTGTAATTCTCTTTCGATTGTGGCAGGCTTACTTACTGAAGCTATTTTGTAAATGTCTACAGCACCTAAACCAAAACTATCTAATGATAAATTAAGATCAGAATCTGGAGAGAACCAGAAATTGTTTTCTTTGCCTTGGTGAAAAGTGCCTAAAGCGCCGAACTGACGAGAACCTGCAGCTTCGATAACCTGTTTGTATTCGGCTATCACAGATTGATACCATTCAACAGCCTCTGTGTATGTGCATCCTCTGGCGGTCTGAATTTCGTTGTAAAGCAAACCATCGTTAGCCGTTAAATGCGGATTAAAGAAAATGTGTTTTGAAGCAGGTTTAATCCTGTCTTTAGAGGCATTGAAATTACAAGGACTTTCGCGAACGATAAAGCCACCGAAATCCGGCAGTATCACACACTCATATCTGTTTAGTAATTTTTCTGTCAGTTGTTCAAAACTCAAATTCATGTAACGCACTATTTAAGTTTCAAAAATACTAAAAAAAATGACATTAAACGCTTTAATTTCTGAAGAATGCATAAAATAAAGGACAATGACGAAGATGCCTCTATTTTGTGCGATTGTAAGCCCTAGATTATCGGTGATTTACAAAATATGTGAATATAAAATCAACAATAATCAACTGCTCTCATTCACGCCTTTTCCGAACAATGCGAAGTCGTATTTCACCGGATCTTTTGGGTCGCACTTTCGCAATTGATGACTCAACTCTAAAGCCGTTTTCCAGTCGCCTTTGCCTTCTTTTATTAAGCCAAGTGCCGCTGCCTGATTTAACACATGCACATCCAAAGGGCAGATCAGTTGCGCCGGTGAGATGCTTTTCCATATCCCGAAATCTATGCCCTTATCGTCCTGCCTTACCATCCATCTCAAATACATATTCAATCGCTTGCAGGCACTGCCTTTGGCCGGAGAAGCAATATGTTTTAAGGTTCGCTGAAGGGCAAATTCACTTTTTTCAAAACCTTCTCTGAACCTAATTAATGCCGACTCAACTGTTTTGCTGCTCTTTGTTAAACCCTCCGCAAATGCGCCTTCCAGTCCCTTTTTCTCAGTATATAAATATTTGAGGTAAGCAATCAAGGATAACAAATCATTGCCGTTAAAGGTGCGGTGTACAAATGTCAAACACGACTTGAGATCTTTGTCGCTGTGATTCACTATAAAATCGTGGGGCGACTGATGAAAGAGTTCTATCAGACGTTCGCCGCTTTTGATGATGGATACCCTCTGACCCCAGGCAATCAGCGCCACAAAAAAACCTATGATCTCTATGTCCTCTTTCTTGCTAAACCTATGCGGCAGAAGGATAGGGTCTTTAGCAATGAAGTCGGGACGATGGTATAGGTTATAATAATAATCGAGCTCTGACTTAATGGACATGATGCCGCGAAGATAAAGACTATTACCAACTACTAACAACTCGTTAATATCCTTTTTGATGCGCTATTGATTGATACATTTTTTTTATGTTCCTTTGCCTCTATGAATCATTGGCTTTTAAAGTCGGAACCTGTCAAATATTCATGGGAACAGATGCAGAAGGACAAAAAAACCTTCTGGGATGGTGTTCGCAATTACCAGGCCCGCAACAATTTAAAAGAAATGAAAAAAGGCGATCTCTGCCTTTTTTACCACAGCAACGAAGGCAAAGAAGTTGTTGGCATTGTTAAGGTTGTCAAAGAATTTTATCAGGACCCCACCACCGATGATACCAACTGGGTAGTGGTTGATGTGGCACCTTTCAAAAAGTTAAAAAATTCTGTGACGCTCGAACAAATCAAAGCCGATAAACGCTTAGCCAATATTGGTCTGGTGCGACAAGGTCGACTGAGCGTAATGAAATTAACGAATGTCGAATTTGATGTGATTTTAGAATTATCTGAAAACTAATGGACGATAAACTGCTGTACGACCACAAAAAACTCAATGCCACGCTCAACCGCCTGGCCTACGAGCTGGTAGAAAATCACGACAATTTTCACAATACGGCCATTATCGGTTTGCAACCAAGAGGTGTTTTTCCGGCAAGAATCATTCGCCAGAAAATCGAAGATATCATCAAGGTGAAAATCAAATACGGTGAACTGGATTTCACTTTCTTCAGAGACGATTACCGTACCAACGATAAACCGCTAAGCGCTAGTCCAATTCATATTCCGTTCAGCACCGAGAACATGAACATCATTTTAATTGATGATGTCCTCTTCACCGGCAGAAGTATTCGCAGTGCTATGGATGCACTCGTTGGCTTCGGTCGCCCCGCGAAAGTGGAACTCTGCGTGCTCATCGATAGAAAATACAACCGCGAAAATCCTATTGCACCCGACTATGTCGGTAAAGTAGTGGATACCCGCGGACATATTCAAAAAGTTAAAGTGGACTGGGAAGAAAATAATTATAAAGTTTGGTTGATTAACGCATGACACAATTATCTGTTAAACATTTACTGGGTATCAAAGATCTTAAAGAAGAAGATATTCGCCTCATCTTTGAAAATGCGGACAATTTCAAAACCATCATCAACCGTCCCATCAAAAAAGTACCTTCTCTCAGAGATATTACCGTAGCCAACCTTTTCTTCGAAAATTCTACCCGTACCCGTATCTCTTTCGAACTGGCTCAAAAACGTCTGAGTGCCGATGTCATCAATTTCGCTTCTTCGTCTTCGTCTGTATCCAAAGGTGAAACCTTAATCGACACGGTAAAAAATATTTTAAGCATGAAAGTGGATATGGTGGTGATGCGTCACCCCAGTCCGGGTGCGCCTGTATTCCTGGCCCGCCACATCGATGCCACTATCCTCAACGCTGGCGATGGTACCCACGAACATCCTACGCAAGCGCTCCTCGATGCCTACTCCATTCGCGAAGCTTTGGGTGAAGTGAGTGGTAAGAAGGTCGCCATAGTAGGTGATATTCTCCACAGTCGCGTTGCCCTCTCTAACATCTACTGCCTGCAAAAGCTGGGTGCCGAGGTAATGGTGTGCGGACCGAGTACCTTGATTCCTCGACACATCGAACAATTGGGTGTGAAGGTGGAACACAATCTCAGAAAAGCCCTCGAATGGTGCGATGTCGCCAATATGCTGCGCATACAATTAGAACGCCAGGACATTAAATATTTCCCTACCCTCAGAGAGTACAGCATGCAATACGGCTTAACCCTGGATATGCTTGATAGTATAGGGAAGGATATTACTATTATGCACCCCGGACCGATTAACCGCGGTGTAGAAATTACCAGCGAAGTAGCAGACAGCGACTATAGCATTATACTCGACCAGGTAGAAAATGGCGTGGCCATTCGCATGGCTTGCATGTACCTTCTGGCCAACCATAAAGAATCTTAATTTACATGAGCAATCCGATTTTAGTAGAAGTCAACAGGGGAGAAGTTCTCGAAAGTTTTCACAGAGGTGTTATCTGCATCGTCGATCACGACAATAAAATTCTCTACAGTCAGGGCGACACCCAACAGGTGTGCTACCCGCGCTCGGCCCTCAAGTTCTTTCAGCAAATTCCTTTACTGACCTCCGGTGCCGTCGAGCAGTTTGGTTTTAACGAAAAAGAAATTGCACTGTTCTGTGGCTCTCACAACGGCGAACAGGAACATGTGGAAACGGTACGCAGCATTCTCTCTAAAATTGGTTTAGACGAATCGCATCTATTATGCGGTCCCCAAATGCCAACCCTAAAGGAAGACGCCAATGCCCTGATCAAAAACGATCTGCCCCCATTGCGCATTCACAATAACTGCAGTGGTAAGCACGCTGGCTTTTTGGCCTACTGTGTGTTTAAAAACTGGTCGACCAACGATTACATCGATCCTAAACACGCCTTACACCAGGAAATAC
>JAIXYV010000040.1 GCA_027490055.1 Bacteroidota bacterium
GGCTTATTGTATGTCGACCATTGTGTAGGTAATGTAGACTGGAACCAAATGAACCCTTGGGTGAAATTCTACGAAGATGTGATGGGCTTTAAAAACATCCTGTCTTTCGATGATAAAGATATCTCTACTGAATACTCTGCTCTAATGAGTAAAGTAATGAGTAATGGCAATGGCTTCGTTAAATTCCCTATCAACGAACCAGCAGAAGGAAAAAGAAAATCTCAGGTAGAAGAATACCTTGAATTCTACGAAGGTGAAGGCACTCAGCATATCGCCATCGCGACGCTTGATATCGTTTCAACCGTTAAACAATTAATGGCAAGAGGCGTCGAATTCCTTCAGGTGCCTAGTAGTTACTACGACGATTTACTCGACCGTGTTGGTCCGATCGAAGAAGATATTGAACCGCTAAAAGAACTTGGTATTCTGGTAGACAGAGACGACGAAGGGTACTTACTTCAACTCTTTACCAAACCAGTGGAAGATCGTCCAACTATGTTCTACGAAATCATCCAGAGAAAAGGTGCCAAATCTTTTGGTAAAGGCAATTTCAAAGCCCTTTTCGAAGCTATTGAAAGAGAACAAGCCAACAGAGGCAATCTATAATCCCATTGAATAAAACAGTTAAGGATATGACAGGCAGACAGGTTATTGTACCTGATATGCCAATGCGTATCGTTTCTCTTGTTCCCTCGCAAACTGAACTTCTTTACTACCTTGGTCTCCACGATCGTGTGGTAGGCAAAACCGTTTTCTGTATCCATCCTGATAAGCACGACGGTCATGCCGAAAAAGTAGGTGGCACTAAAAAAGTACGTTTCGAAAAAATTGATGAACTACAGCCAGATCTGATCATCTGTAACAAAGAAGAGAATTCACTGGAAATGGTGGAAGCGCTCTCTGAAAAGTACCCTGTATGGGTGAGCGATGTTCAGAATGTAGATGGTGCTGTTGACATGATACTTCAACTAGGCGAAATTCTGAAAGTAGAGCAAGCTGCTAAAACGCTCGCACAAGACATTCGTGCTTCATTTAACAAACCTAAAATTTACCGCAAATTAACCTGCCTGTACCTTATCTGGAGAAAACCCTATATGAGCGTTGGTACTGATACTTTCATTCATCATATGATGGAGAAAGGTGGATTTATCAATGTGCTGACGCAGTACGAAAGGTATCCGGAGATTGACGAGGACCTGATAATGGCAGTGCGACCAGAGCTTGTCTTTCTCTCTAACGAACCCTACCCTTTCTCAGAAAAACATATTCAGGAAATTCAAAACCTCCTGCCTAATTCGCGCATCATCCTGGTGGATGGCGAATTATTTAGCTGGTATGGCAACCGATTGCTAAATTCGCAATCGTATTTCAACGAACTACAAAGACGCATCCACAAAGGCATTAATTAAACAAGCAATGGCTATTATTATTAAAACCGCCGAACAAATTGAAGGCATCAGAAAAAGCAGTCAACTTGCTGCTAAAACGCTTAAACATCTTGAGCAATTTGTCAAGCCAGGTATTACCACCCTTGAGCTGGATGCCATTGCCGATGCATTTATTGCCGAACATGGCGCTAAAGCCGCTACCAAAGGGTATAAAGGCTATAAACACGCAACGTGTATTTCTCCAAATGATGTCGTTTGTCATGGTGTTCCCAATGATTATGTCGTGAAAGATGGCGATATCATTAATATAGATGTTACCTGCATTTTAGATGGCTACTACGGTGATACTTGCCGTATGTACGAAGTTGGCAATGTCAGCGACTACGCCAAAAAACTGGTGCAGGTTACCAAAGAATGCCTTCGCTTAGGCATCAACGAATGCAAGCCGGGCAATCACCTCGGCAATATCGGCTACGTTATCAACGAACACGCAGTAAAACATGGCTACAGTGTCGTTTTTGAATTCTGTGGTCATGGAGTCGGTATCCGCTTTCACGAAGACCCTCAGGTGGATCACGTGGCTAAGAAAAACACGGGACCGGTTTTGAGGCCGGGCATGACCTTCACTATAGAACCCATGATCAATGCTGGAAAAGCCCGTTGTAAAGTCGACCGCAAAGATGGGTGGACCGCCAGAACTATTGATGGCAAGCTCTCTGCTCAGTTCGAACACACCCTGCTTATCACAGAAGATGGTGTTGAAGCACTGACAGATGTGTATGGCGATTTCTAAGAAAAGCCTTGCTTTCTAAAACAAAACCGACTTCCTCTAAAATTGGCACATCTTGTGCAATAAATGATTAAAATACAAGTTATTTTAGCAGCCTTATGAAGTCATTCCTACTCGCCCTTTTATTGTTAGTCTCTGCCCTTAGTGGTGTCGCTCAAAACAGCTTCAGCACCGAGCCAGCAGTTTTCATCGAAGAGTTTGTCAAATATATGTCAGCGTCTAAAAAACCTGAGATTACCAAAATGACAGAAACTTTCTCAAAAAACTGGAAAAGCGGTAAAATACTTCCTGAACAACAGAAGTTCATCATTAAAATCTCGAACAGCATGATCTACAAACAGCTGCAAAGAGAGCCTTACTTCGACCTTCTGTTAACGAACCTTGATCTGTATTATCAGAAAAAACTTAACCCTGCCCTGCTCAAACAATGGCAGGAAATATCGGCTTCCTTACTCGAGCGCAGTACCAAAGACTACCTGTTCTTTCTCGAAACCGCCAACTCACTCTTCAAAGACAATACTTTCTATAAATCGGATGCCAGACGCTGGTATGCCTCAAACTCTAATTTCGAATTTGCTTACATCAAAAATCGTGTGGTGATTAAATTTAATCAACTCGACCTCAATTGCGATGCTGAGCTTGATAAAATCAGAGTCATCAACTGCTCTGGCGAATACTACCCGGATAAAAAAATGTGGGTGGGCACCAAAGGTCGCGTTAACTGGATGCGTGTCGATAAACCTGAAACAGAAATCAGCTGCAGCTTCGGCAAACATAAAATTGATATGAACTCAGGTGCCTTTGTCATAGACTCTGCCCTGCTCTCTTATCCAAAAATCTCTAACCAGAAAATCCTCGGTCGCCTTAGCGAACGTATCTCGCAATCTGGCTCTATAGAACAAGTTAAAAACTCTGGATTCCCTCAGTTTATCAGCTACGAACCTACCATTGAAATTAAAGGTATCGTTGGCAATCAGGCCATCTACAAAGGTGGTTTCTCTATTAAAGGTAATAAAACCAATTCACAGAACTTCGGCGAAGGCGAAGCGTCTATTACCTTGCTCTACCAGGGTAAACCTTTCGCAGAAGTGCGGTCTTCTGCTTTCCGTCTCGACTCAGGCAAAGTGATGAGTCAGCACGCCTCTGTTAAAATCAAAGTAGATACCGGCTATATTTCACACCCAAGTGTTATTTTCAATTACAATATCACTAACAAAAAAATGTTGCTGACTAAGGGTACTGAAGGATTGATGCGTATGCCATTTTCTGACAATTACCACGGCGTCGAAATCGATGTAGAGCAAGTGGTATGGGACCAAAGTAAGCCCTATATCCATTTCGATATGATATCGAACGATAAAGCAGCTTATGTAGAAACAAATACCTTCTTTAAAAAGTTCCTGTTCGAAAAACAACAGGGAGCGCTGAACCATAATCCTCTTGAGAAAATGTTCTACTATGTTAAAAATAATGGTCGCTCTTTTAACCTCAATGCCTACGCACAAGCCAACAATACCGAGAAGAAATTCTTAACCCAGCAAATGATGGACCTGGCGGATGATGGCTTCTTATACTACTTCCCTGAAAACGACTCTATCTATGTCAGAGACAAACTATACAGCTGGAACTCTAACAGTTTAGGAGGTCGCGATTATGATGTTCTGCGTTTCGGAAGTATCATCGGCGCAATGCCAAATATCACCTATAATTTTAATGGGCATGATCTGGTCATGCAAGGTGTTAGAAAGTTTACGTTCTCTGACTCTCAGAATGTTGTAACCATCCCTAAAGACCAGGTTCTAACCATCAAGAAAGATAAAAATCTGCAGTTCTCTGGCTTAATCAGAGCCGGTCGTATCGACTTCTACTCCAAAGATTTTAATTTCAATTATACCAATTTCCAGATTAACAATACCACCATCGATAGTATGGTAATCTACTATCCGGATGAGAATACTAACTCGCTTAGAAAAGTAGAGAGTGTACTTTCAAATACCTTCGGAAGAATTCTAATTGACAAACCCAATAATAAATCGGGATTGAAAGACCATCCAGAATACCCCATCTTTATTGCCGAACGGGGTTCTGAGATCAACTACGACAGAACTGCCACACATAACCATGCCTACAAAGCAGATAAATTTAAATTCCAGATTGATCCTTTTACCATCGATAGTTTGGACAATTTTACCATCGCTGGTTTTGGTTTTGGTGGAACCTTAGTATCAGATGGCATCTTCCCGGACATCCCGAATGTCGCGCGTATTCAGCCCGATTACTCTCTGGGCTTTGTCGACCACGTTAACCTGCCAATGTATGGCGGAAAAGGTACCGGCGACCTAACGATTAACCTTAGTAACCGCGGATTTTATGGCACTGGCGATTTACTCTATCAGACCTCTGTGAGCAAGTCGACCGAATACCTCTTACTCCCGGATGCTACTGTCGGTAACAGCTTTAGCTTTAAACTGCCAGAGAGTGCCAAATACCCTGTGGTAGATGGTTATAATGTAAGAACCGAATGGTATCCTAAACAAGATAAAATGTTCCAGACCAAACTGGATAGCAACTTTAAAATCTTTAAAATGAATTATGATTTTGAAGGTAAACTTACTCTGTCTCCTGAAGACCTTAGAGGCGATGGTAAACTCCTATGGCCTGAAGCTACCTTTGCCAGCAATGATATGGTGCTGCACCGCAACAAAGCGACAGCCAGAGAATCCAGCATCAAAATCTACGCTGTTGATCCAACTAAGTTCGCTTTCGAATGTAATAACGTCAACGGAGTTGTCGATTTCGATAAACGCGAAGGAAAATTCCTCACCAATGTCGTTGGCTCGTATACACACTTCCCTTACAACAGGTACTCGTCTAACATGAACGACTACCGCTGGGACATGACCAAGAAAACGATGGATATACAACCCGGCCTGGCGATGGGGACACTTAAACCAATGTTCGTCGGTCTGCCTCCAAATGTGACCGACAGCGTGAAATTCGAATGTCACTATGCTAAATTTGATCTGGTGAAAAACATCCTGTTTATGGATAAAATTCCATATATCGATGTAGCCGATAGCAGAGTCTATCCTTTCGCAGGCAAAGCTATCGTGAGAGAAAATGCGGTCATGGATCAATTAGACAGCTCGCGTATCGAAGCTAATAAAATTGACAAATTCCACGAAATCAAAAACTGTAGAACTAAAATTCTCGGAGGTAACAGTCTGGCAGCAACAGGGTATTACCGATACATTGATAAATATAAAACAGAACAACCTTTGTTTGTTGACAGTATCAGAATCAATCGCGAGAATCACTTAGTTGGTTATGGTAAAATTGCTGAAGACAATATTCTATACCTGGATAAGAAAATTGGTTTTAAAGGTATCTATGAAATCATCAGTACCAGAAGACCGATTGAGTTTATGGGCTATGTTAAACCACTGCATTCTTTTGTAAAAATGGAAACTCTGTGGTTGAGATATAAAAACATCGTAGATCCGCAAAACGTGATCATTGATGTAAAAGACCCACGCGACAAGGACAACAAGAAACTCAGCGTCGGCTTATACTTCGCTAACGACAGTAACCACGTGTATCCTATCATGTTCGATTTGAAACGCCGTTACAGCGACCCTGAATTGCAATCAGATACTGGTATCTTATTCTACGATGCAGCTAAATCCTCATTCTTTGTCGGAGATGAAGACAAGTTGAAGAACAATGCTCTTAAAGGTAATTTCATTCAGTTTAACGATGCCGACCACAGCGTGTATGCTGAGGGCAAATTCGATTTCAATGTCGCCAGTCCGAAAGTTAACCTGCAAACCGCAGGTACGGCTGTACATTCGGCAAGTGACTCGACCTTCAGATTTAACCTGATGATGCAGCTCGATATTCAGTTACCGGCAGAAATCAAAACCAAGCTCACAAAAATGCTAAGCACCGAAGGAGCAGGCTCCTCTATTGGCAGTCTGAAAACAGGTGAAAATAAAATGGGTATTTATGAGATGATTTCAGATCCTAAACTGGCAGGCAAAATGGTTAAAACACTCGAGACCTCTGGCGCTATCGCCAGTGAGGGCGAATTCAAATCTGGATTCATCTTTACGGATGTCGACCTGGCCTTCAACCGTGTGAAACGCAAATTTATCGCTGCCGGAAGTATCGGAATGCCATTGTACAACGGTACTGTCATCAATAAGAAATTTACAACCTCTATTGCCATTGAAAAGAAAAGAAGTGGCGATAAAGTGTACCTGTATATTGTAACCGATCAGGGCGACTGGGTGTACATGGAATACATGCGCGGAAGTATCATCATTGCCACTAACAATGCAGAACTAGCCACAGCTGTTAGTACAGAATCTAATAAAGCGGCTGACGACCAGTTTATCATTCGTATTGGCAACGAGAAAACGAAAGACAATTTCCTAAAAAGAAACGATGTAGATGTCGACGAATAGGCAGACAAGAGACTGAATAACTGATATTTACAAAAATTCAATTGGAAAAAGCAAAAATTAGGTTTATCTTTGTATTAATTAAAATATTCACTTACTGATATTAATGGAGTTAATTTGGATTTTTTCTGGCGTTGTCATCTCTTATTTGATTGGATCAATGCCAACTGCCCTTTGGGTAGGTAAAGCCTTTTTCGGCGTTGACATCAGAGAGCACGGAAGTGGTAACTCTGGCGCTACTAATACCTTCAGAGTATTGGGCAAAAAAGCAGGAACAGCTGTGTTATTAATTGATGTTATCAAGGGTTTAACAGCAGCCAGCTTAGTTAGATATCTCGATTTTGTTGAAATAGGTACTGTCAGATTTGTGAATCTTCAATTATTATTCGGTCTGTCTTCAGTTCTTGGGCACATCTTCCCTATCTACGCTAACTTCAAAGGTGGTAAAGGTATTGCTACATTGCTGGGTATGGTAATTGGCATTCACTACTTATCAGCTTTAGTGTGTATGTCTTTGTTCATCGCCATTCTTTTCTCTACAAGATATGTCTCTTTAAGCAGTATTCTGGCAGCAGTTGCTTTTCCATTAATTGCTATTTTAATATACAAAAACGAAGAGCCTTTCTTCATTGCATTTGGTATTGCTGCGGCAATTATGGTGGTATTAACGCACCAGAAAAATATTGTCAGATTAGTTGCAGGTAACGAAAACAAAGCGAAACTTTTAAAAAGACACCGCCGTTAAGTTTATGTATAATTCAAAGACTAAGAACAGAGAAGAAGAAGAAAGTGATGTGTTATCGGCCATTACCGGATTAGCCGATTACGAATTAGTCTTATACAACGACGATCACAATACCTTCGAACATGTTATCAATTGTCTGGTAAAATATTGTGGACACGATATTTATCAAGCAGAACAATGCGCCTGGATTGTCCATACAAAGGGCAAATGCACCATTAAATCTGGCGAATACAGCTATCTTGAACCTCTATGCACTGCCTTAAGTGAGCAGGGCCTCAGTGCTCAAATCGAACTGATTTAGGCACCGAATTTGTACACTATTTTTTTAAAATCAACTATATGAAAAAGCACTTCCTGATGATTGGTCTGGCTACCCTTCTTATTACTGCCTGTACCAAAGTTCCGATTACACACAGAAAACAAAGCGCCTGGGGCAGCGAAGATGCGCTTCAGAAAATGAGTGATACTGCCTACGCAGATTTTCTCTCTAAACATAAACTCACCACCAACAAAGCACAAAGCGAACTGGTGAAAAAAGTTGGCAATAATATCTCAACTGCCATCACTACATTCTTTAAAACCTACGAAAATGGCAAATACGCTTCGGCGATTGCTAAATACCAATGGGCCTTTAACACCGTCGAAGATCCTACTGCCAACGCCTGGTGTATGCCGGGAGGAAAAGTGGTGGTCTATACCGGTCTGCTGCCAATTACCCTCAACGAAACGGGACTAGCCGTAGTAATGGGGCACGAAATTGCTCACGCTGTCGCTAAACACGGTAACGAGCGCATGACTCAGCAAATGAAAGCTCAGGGTCTCGGCAATGTGCTCTCTGTAGCCGTTTCTGGCAGTCCTTCCAGCACTCAGAATATCTTCTCTTCTGTTTATGGCGTAGCCGGAAATCTAACTTTATTAAGCTATTCCAGAAAACACGAAACTGAAGCTGATAAAATTGGCTTAGTGTTTATGGCGCTCGCTGGTTACGACCCTAACGAAGCTATTGCTTTCTGGGAAAGAATGAGCAAATACTCTGGCACTGCCAGTGTGCCTGTTTTCCTTAGCTCTCACCCTAACGATGCTCAGCGTATCAACGACATCAAAGAGTGGCTGCCTGAGGCAATGAAATACTACAAAAAACCTTAATGACTAACGAGATATTGTCTTGCTCTGGTGGTGTTGATCTGTTACCCGATCTGGTATCAAGTATCAGGCAGCACCTGATATCCACGCCTGTTATTTTTCTTAAAGGCAATCTGGGTGCAGGCAAAACAACCATCTCTCAAGCTATCCTCAATTCGTTTGGTGTGCTGCAGCAGGTAACGAGTCCGACTTTCAATATCGTTAACACCTATTCTGATGCCGACAACAAAGAGTACTATCACTTCGATTTGTACCGCATCAAACACATCGCTGAACTTGAAGATATTGGCTTCTACGAATACATTGACAGCGGTCGCCCCTGTCTCATAGAATGGCCTGAAATTATACAGGACCAGTTTACAGATCCACACCTCCTGCTGGAAATTACTCAGCAAGGCGATTCAAGATCCTACGCCCTTAGTAAAGTTTAATCAATTACCCATAGCTCGGCGCCATGCCTGGCATCGTCGACTACGTAATACAAAGCACTCTTCCACTGAAATAATGACATCGGAGGAAGAGCATTGCTTTCTGAATAGGGTGCAGATACCCATTCTGTTGAGCTAGTCTTGCCGGTTGTTCGCCAGATCTCTGGATTATTCTCGCCATCGATAGCCACAAAATAGACAATATTGTTGACTGATTTCAACTCGCGTATATTGCTGCCTACCGGACCTTTTTTAATGTCTTTTATCAGTTCAGTGCCTTTCTCTGTGCCATCAGTCTTCCACAACTCTAAGCCGCTTTTCAGATTAGTGGCGGCAAACACCAGGCAATTATCTGCCATCGAAAATCCTGTTGGCGATCCGTCTTCTCCACCCGAGTATATATCGGCCAGCATTACAGTTCCTTTCTCTGTTCCGTCACATTTCCAAAGCTCCATTCCCTGCTTGCCATTGGTGGCGGCAAACACTAATGTATTGCCTATAAAAGCTAGCTCCTCGGCACTGCTACCCTCTTCTCCTTTTCTTACATCTGCCATCATCACAGTGCCTGCTTCGCTGCCGTCACTTTGCCATATTTCATCGCCATGTACACCATCGCTGGCTGTAAAATACAATTTGTTATTATGCCAGATTAATGAGCCTGGCTCTGAACTATTACCTCCATCAAAAATATCTTTCACCATCACTGTGCCAGTTGCCGTGCCGTCTGTCTTCCATAACTCCTGACCCTCATTATAATTATCTGCTGTAAAAAATACTTTATTGCCAGCCATCGTAAAAGATTGCGGATAAGAGGCTCCGGTAACATTGATATCCTTTAATAATCGGGTACCCTTTTCAGTACCATCACTGCACCAGAGTTCGTTGCCGCCTTTTTCACCAGTAGCATTGAAAATCAAAACCGAGTTCACCACCATCATCTGCTGAGAGATACTGTGATTATTATCCTCCGTAAAATGCTTGATTTTTAAAGTCCCTTTATCTGTTCCATCACTGACCCAAAGATCTACTCCTCCTGCTCCATCATTGGCCATAAAATAAAGCACATCGCCCTTGGTGCATAGATGCTCTACTTTCGTATTCTCTGCTCCGGCATACAAATGCTTTATTTTTTTAGTGCCCCCATCACTCCCATTACTCTGCCATAAATTAAATCCATCTTCATCCGACTCAATGACAAAATACAAATAGTTCTGTCCGCCACACAAATGAGAGGGTGTCGAAGACAAACCCTTAGTATTGATATTGCGCACCATCTCAGGCACATTGCCATCTTTCAGCTTCCAAAGTTCAGAACCGTCATTGCCGTTGTCTGCCTGTAATACTATAGAACTCCCTAAAAGGGTCAGACTTGCAGGATCTGAAGATGCTTGTCCCTGAAAAATATCTTTTAAAATTTTGGTGCCTGCTTCTGTCCCATCACTTACCCATAACTCATTACCACTGCTAATGTCACTTAAACTAAAATACACTTTGGTGCTGAGCTGTGCTGAATAACTTACAATATTACCCGCTTGTTTGGCATCTGCTGTTTTCAAAACTACCGTGCCTTTATCGGTACCATCCGACTTCCATAACTTCTCTTTCATGGTCTTTTTATCAAAGCTTGAAAAGAGGATAAATGAATTCGCAGTAATGAGTCCGTAAGGCGCAATTGCTGCCTGATCAGAAGAAACATCTTTTAACAAGATGGTTCCGGTCGCAGTGCCATTACTGACAAAAACTTCTTTACCTGAACTACCATTATCGCCAATAAATACCACTGTACTTTTAAACACTTTCAGGTTGCCACTTATACCGTTTTTTTTACCCGGATTTAAATCCTTAACCATACCGAGACTTTGTCCGTCTGTTTTCCAGAGTTCGTTTCCAGATTCGGGACTGGCATATTGAAAGAATAAAAACTTATCGGTGATGCAAGCATCAAAGGGCGCACTGCCATCGCTGGAGGGACCGAAATTCTGGACTAATTCAGGGACACCGGTTTTGTTTAATCGCATTAACTGAAAGCCCTTTCTGGCTTCACCTGAAACGTAATACAATGTGCTTTGGAATACTTTTAATTCGCAAGGAAAACTGCTTAAACTACCAGGCGCTATATCGGCTACCATCATAGTCCCTTTTTCTGTGCCATCGCTGCGCCATAACTCAACGCCGTTTTTACCATCATTGGCAGAAAAATACAAGTTGCCATTAAAGGCAGTAAGAGAACGCGGACTGTAATTACTGGCGCCGTTATTGATATCTTTTACACGGTAAGTGCCTTCTGCAGTGCCATCACTGCGCCATAACTCTGTTCCTTTATTGCTCTCGTAGGCGGTAAAATATAAAACATTGCCAACGGCGGTGAGATTTTTAGGCGAAGAGCCACAATTGCCTTCACACAAATCTTTCACTAAAACAGTACCGGCATGCGTGCCATCGGTCTTCCACAATTCCTTTCCATGTACCTCGTCGTCAGCAACAAAAAAACCAGTTGCACCAACTGCACAGAGTTCTTTAATCTGACTGCCTTTATTACCGGTTTGAATATCTTTTAACAATCTTGGGGTACCAAGACTCAGTGCTGAAAAAGAAATAATTAGAAAGTAGCTTAAAAGTATACGGGACATGCAAGGCAATAATACAAAAATTGGCCCATTAAATTGCCTTGTAAAACCCATAGAAAAGTTACTACCTTTGTAATGTGAAGATTCAATTAGACTCAAAAACCGCATTAGTCTGCGGAAGTACACAGGGCATAGGGAAAGCCATCGCCATGCAGTTTGCTGCCTGTGGTGCCAATATCATTTTAATGGCCAGAAACGAAGAAAAACTAAAAGCCTGTTTGCTCGAATTACCGAATAATGGTCAACAAAATCACTCATATTTAGTAGCAGATTTTTCTGATAATAATTCAGTGAAAGCCGCGGTTAAACAATTAAATAATCAAGTCAATATTCTTGTCAACAACACGGGCGGACCGCCAGCTGGTCAGGCCATAGACGCCAATACCGAAGCCTACTTTAGCGCTTTCAGCACCCATCTGATCAACAATCAGATTCTGGCTCAGGCGGTAGTTGAAGGAATGAAAAGCATGCTGTTTGGTCGTATCATCAATATCATTTCTACCTCTGTGAAAGTGCCTTTGAAAAATTTAGGGGTTAGCAATACTATCAGAGGGGCCGTTGGCAACTGGTCGAAGACGCTGGCTAACGAACTGGCGCCATATAATATTACAGTAAACAATATTCTACCAGGCGCTACAGAGACCGAAAGATTGGGCGCTATAATAGACAATAAATCCAAAAATCAGGGTGTCAACAAATCGGATGTCACCTTGGAGATGTTAGAAGAGATTCCGATGAACCGTTTTGGCAAACCCGAAGAACCTGCTTATGCTGCTGCCTTCCTGGCCTCCGAATTTGCTGCTTACATCACTGGCACCAATATCGTTGTTGATGGGGGGCGCACGCCTTGTCTTTAAAAGTATATATACAGGCGGCTCGCTTAAGAACATTGCCACTGGCTATCGCTGGCACTGTTACAGGCAACTTGTTGGCTTACGCAGAAACCGGCAGTTTCAATGCTTCTGTATTTACTTTAACCTTGTTAACCGCTATCGCTTTACAAGTTCTTAGCAATTACGCCAATGATTACGGCGACTTTAAAAACGGGGCTGATACGGCAGAGCGCACCGACAGGGTGATGGCCTCTGGGCAGCTTAGCGAAACCAAAATGCGCCGTGCTATTGCCATTTTAATCGGCATCTCGTTAGTATCAGGTATCAGCCTGCTATTAATCGGTATCTCTACTATTAATGCTTCCTTTTTCATTCTATTAGGCATGGGTATCTTGGGCATTATGGCAGCCTATTTTTATACGGCAGGCAAACGACCATACGGCTATAGTGGTTTAGGTGATTTATCGGTCTTTATCTTCTTTGGATTTATGGCAGTTGTGGGCACCTATTTTTTACAGACCCAAACCATCAACTCTAATATCTGGTGGGTAGGCGCTGCTATAGGCCTGCTGAGTGTTGGTGTCTTAAACGTCAATAATATCAGAGACATCGAAAGCGATCGCTCAAAAAATAAAATTACAATCCCTGTTATCATTGGTTATAAAAAAGCGCTTCGCTATCAGCTGGTATTGTTATACTCTGCAGTATTGTTCCTAACTGTTTACAGCATTTACAACATCAAACCAGGCATAATTCTGATATCTAATTATCTGATTTTTTCTATATTGATTTATCTGCATTACGAGGGACTAAAACGATGTGAGATAAGAAGTGATTACAACAAGCAACTCAAGTTTCTTAGCTTGCTTATATTAGGCATGATGCTTTACTTTTGTTTATCTGAAATATTATTTACACCGATTTGGGATTAGTAGCAGCCATATCTAAACATACCCTGGAGTTTAAAAAACCCGCTACTACCAGTCGTGGTTTCTATACCGACAGACAAATATATTTGTTGAGCATACACAATGCTGTTAATCCCAATGTGGTAGGTGTTGGCGAATGCGCCCCATTAAAAGGTTTGAGTATCGACGACCGTCCTGACTACGAAGCAGAGCTCCGCAAACTGGTCATGCAAATCAATAACGGCAAAGCCGATGATTTCAATTTCAATGCCTTCCCATCGATAAAATTCGGATTGGAAACCGCCTTGCTGGATTTGAAAAACAATGGCCATAAAATCATCTTTCAAAACCTCTACTCCATCGGTCGCATGGGTATTCCCATTAACGGACTAATATGGATGGATAATATAGAGGCCATGAAAGAAGAAGCTATTGAAAAAATTGCTAAAGGTTTTGATTGTATTAAATTGAAAATTGGTGCGCTCGACTTTGAGAAAGAATGTCAGTTGCTGGCCTTTATAAGAGAACAACCCGGTGGCGATAAACTCATTATCAGAGTAGATGCCAATGGCGCTTTCAAGGCTGGCGACGCCCTGGATAAACTAAATGAACTGAAACGCTTTAATCTTCATAGTATTGAACAACCGGTTAAGCAGGGGCAGCGCGACTTAATGAAAGAAATCTGCAGATTAAGTCCGGTTCCAGTGGCGCTCGACGAAGAACTAATTGGCATTCATCACGAACTGGACATGCAGCGGATGCTCGAATACATTCAACCGCAATACATTGTTATAAAACCTAATCTGGTTGGTGGATTTGTCCAATCTGATTTCTGGATCAAACAGGCAGAAAAATTAAAAATAGCCTGGTGGCTAACCTCCGCTTTAGAAAGCAATATTGGCTTAAATGCCATTGCTCAGTATGCTGCCGGATTTAATTCTAAGATCCATTCTGGATTAGGCACTGGTCAGTTATACGCCAGCAATTTTACACCATACACCCATATCAGAAATGGCTTCTTATGGCGCGATATGGGCAACGAAGTTAGCGATAACGTTAGCTCGCCACAGATGCGTTAATGCCTTAACACGACTTGAGTCCTCAACACCCCTTTTAAAGTTTGTATATCGATGGTGTAGATCCCATCACTTAATGTACTTAAATCAATTTGTTGCTGTCTGACAGGCACAGTAGCAACACATTTACCATCCATTGCATATACCTGCGCCATTAAGTTTTGTTCTTTAAGAAGTTCAGATTGAATAGTAAAAATACCTGCACCAGGATTTGGTGAAACACGGATTGAAATGACGTTTGATTCAGCGATGCTGGTGATATGTTCCGGCGTAATAATTATGGTATCGATATAGGTGCGCGGACAATTATATTTATTATTGATTATGGTATGTTCGATATAGTATTTACCAGGTAAAGTAAACTGAAAGGTATCGACACGCTTAAAAAACAGTCCCGTAGAATTAGAACCACCTAAACTATCCATCACCAGAAACTGATAGCGGTAATTGCCAAACAGAGAGTCTGAAGGTACAGAACTCATCTCCAGATTACCTTTAAGCAAACGTCTGTATACCCGTTTTGCAACAGGCAGCGGTTTCACAAAAATACTAATGTCTTTGTATGCGATGCGGGGATCAGGGCAATAATTGTCTCGCGCCTCGATTGTCATTAAATATGGCGTTTCTTTGCCGTCTCCTTCTTTTGTTTGCCAGCATATCTGTGCTGATTTTTCTCTGGCAGTAGGATCCTGAATCGTAAAAGTGACGCCGGGTAATTGATTAATCAATCTAAGACTAACCGTATCTAAATTGGTTTGTTTCGGCAAAAATGGATCGTCATTCGCCCCAATAGTAAAACAGATTTTATTACCTGCGCAAACAGATTGTTTACCATTGCCCGTAAAATATGGATCATTGTTATAACCACAGGTCTTTACAATCAACTCCATTTCACGGCGGGTATAGCCAATTTTCTTCATTACTCTGGCGCTATCTCTTTTCCATTCTGATACCTGCACCACTATGACACCTACTTCAGAGCAATTTATTGGTGTCATAATAAAACCACCAGTCTCGGGATCAAATTTAAATCCAAGAGAATTATTGGGCACCGTCATAGGTTTTTGTGTACTGAAACCACTGTTATATGGCTCATTAGAGTTATTGGCATTAAGAGGCGCCACTAATTCAAAAGAAACACTATCTGAATTACCATCGTTACTAATACCCTGAGAATAGGTAAGTAGATTATTACAGCATATATATTGTACAGGATAAGTTCCAAAAACAGGAGAACTGTTTTTCAATTTACCAGATTCACAAACATTCAACATAGCATCCGTATAAAAATTACCTGGCGACATGGTGGTAATAGCGCCATTGCGGCAGCATTGTTCAACTGCAATTCTCACCTCACAACACCCTGCCCTTTTGTAGATATCAAATGGCGACTGGCTAAAATCGACCGTCGACTCAAAGATATGTTCTTCTATCCCAGAATTGCTCGGAATATTAGCTGGCGTACACGGAGAGGTATCGCCTTTGCAAAAATTGGAAATATCATTGATAGAAACACGGGTGTAGTTAAGCGACTGGCTATTATTACCATCTGGACAAACTATCTTAATGACTGGAGCATTAAGTGGCACACCTTTGCAATCGCGATACATCTTTACGGTAATTTTATATTTAAACGGCGACAGATATTCGTAAGTGATATCGGCACCCATGATGTGAGAAGCGGATGCCGAAGCTGCCATTAAAATAAAGGCCAAAAGCGTAAAGTACTTTTTCATAGAAGATGCAAATTACTCATAATATATGATTCCGTAAAATCTAAATCGAAACATGACCGTTTTATAATATATTTGAACATATAATTTTTCAATTATGAAGAAGCTGATTTTAGTCGCCGCTATTGGAGTAAGTTGCTCTTTGCAAGCGCAAAAAGGTTGCACTGATCCGCAGGCCAGCAACTACAATGCCATGGCAAAAGAGAACGATGGTTCTTGTTTTTACAAATCCACTTCTGCAGCTCCAGAAAAACTCTGCAAACGCATTAGTGATAGCCTTACAGAAAGCAGCGGTCTTATGCTATACAACAACTGGTTCTGGTCGCACAACGACAGTGGAAATCCACCAGAGATCATGGCTTTCGATAGTATTGGTGGTCAGGTTCTGCATACCATCTATATTGCCAATGCCCCAAATAACGACTGGGAAGATATGACCCAGGATGATCAGCACATCTATATAGGTGATTTTGGTAATAATGGCGGTAGTCGCACCGACCTAAGCATTCTTAAAATCAAGAAGTCTGATTTAAACTTTAGTGTTAAAAGAGACACTGTTGTATGCAGTTTTATTCGCTTCAGTATGGGCGACCAGAAAGATTTTACCGATAATTTTATTACAACGGATTACGATATGGAAGCCATGGTATTTGCAGGAGATAGTTTACATTTATTCAGCAAAAACTGGAACGATAAAATGAGTCGGCATTATGTCTGTCCGACAGATACAGGAAGATTTGTTTTGTATCCGGTAGAAACACTTAATGTTGGCGGTCAGATAAGCGGGGCTACAATCAATAGCAATGGCGTGCTGGCGCTGATTGGTTATACCAAGCCCTACTACCCTTGCTTCACTTGGGTGATGTGGGATCATAAAAACCTGCGCTTTAACACAGGCAACAGAAGGAAAATTGATCTTGGGAATACCTTGTTCCCTGGTCAGATTGAAGGTGTATGCTATAGAAATACTACTTTGTACATTAGCAATGAAAACAAGGTTGCCACACAATCGCTGTTAAAATTACAAACTGCTAAGTGGATGGATTTAAATCCTAATAATTCAGTGGAAGACACATTCATCAACAGAACCAGCATTAGTTTTAAGTCGGGTTTCCTTACCGTCAACTCCATTGACATTAGCAAAGGTATGATATTATTGATCTATGATTTGAATGGCAAGAAAGTATTCAATGCCGAATTCAACACCATAGAAACCGAACAAACAGAGCGCTTTGATTTATCGGCTCTGCCAAAAGGCATCTATATTGTAAAGTGCGAGCGAGTGGTGCTGGATAAAATCAGTATCGATTAGATTACTGTTTCCACTTGGTAGTTTCAATCATTCTTATAACATCCGCTTTTATAAAGTCGAACATCGGCTGAATGCTATCAATCTGAGTTTTAGAATTGAAATATAAAGCCCCTCTAAGGAAGTGCTTCTTACTGTCACTGATATAAAAATTGAGGTTAGTGGCGGTATTGCCCTTTAATTCGTATATGATACCTGTTGTGTTGGTAGCCGGACTCTGAACTTCTATTTGATCAATTTCTTCGGCTTTTATATCGTGTTTAAAGGCCAGCTTACGGGTATCTTCGAACAGGTTGTCAAATTCCTCGCGGGTTGCAAATTCTTTGTAGGACAGGTGAAGTGTGGCGTTAAAAGGCAGGTAGTGGATATTGTACCAATACGGATTTTTATCACCTTCATCATAGTTTCTTATTACAGCATATTTAGGATACTGAAAACTGAAAGGGGCAACAGAGTCAAACATCTGATACGATTTTTCAGGATAGTATTCTCTCGGGTATGCGTGAGGCTTTGGTTGGAAGGCATTGTCTTTACAGGCAGAGAGCAATACTATAAATAAAATCAGCAGAAGTTTATGCATGTTGTATGTCTACTTTGATACGTTTAATACGGCGGTTGTCAACCGACTCGATAGTAAAACTAAAATGTTTGTATTTTATTGTTTCGTTGCGGGCAGGAATACGGCCATTCAATTCGAGCAGCATCCCGGCAACGGTCTCTGAATCGCCTTTTACCTGATCAAAGAAATCGTCTTCGGTTTGAGTGATCTTACAAAAATCGTTGATTAATAGTTTGCCTTCAACAATGTATTTGTTATCGTCTAGCTTGCTGTAGGTCAGCAATTCCTCGTCGAACTCGTCGTTTATCTCGCCAAAGATTTCCTCCAGAATATCTTCCATCGTAACTATCCCCAGCTTTCCTCCGTATTCATCTACCACGATGGCCATGTGCATCCGCTCTTCCTGAAATTCGGAAAGCAGTAAGTCGATGCGCTTATTATCAGGCACAAAGAAAGCAGGTTTCAAAAGGCTCAGCCAGTTAAAAGTGTTTTTTTCGTAAAGGTGAGGCAGAATTTCTTTGATGTACAAGACACCCTCAATATTATCAAAGGTTTCGTTGTAAACTGGCAGACGACTATAGCCAAGTTCATTAACACGGCGAAGCATCTCATCGAAGGCCATAGAGCTATCCAGTGCCGCCACATCTACTCTGCCCTTCATAATCTGTCGCACAGTTTTGTTACCGAAGTTTACTATACCTTTTAAGATTTCCTTTTCCTGAAGACCCGTGTCACTATTGGAAGTTATATCAATAGCGTGAGTAAGTTCGTCTGCGGACACAGTGTGTTCATGAATCTTAACTCTTCTATCGATAATTGAAGTGAATTTTACCATTGGCACTACGAGGAAGGCAAATAATTTCTGACAAACCAGCAGCGGTATTGCCATGAACTTAGAGATAGAGACATTCTTTTTAGTGGCGTATACTTTCGGTACAACCTCGCCAAAGAGTAATAATATTAATGTAACTACGACAACTTTGATAGCAAAATCGAGGTAGTCGTTCATATCCGGATTGAAGATAGATTCGAGCCAGACAGAGGAAACGATAACAAAACTAACGTTGACAAAGTTATTACCAACAAGAATGGTTGCTAATAGTTTCTTGGGCTGACTGAGTAAAGTAAGAATTGCGCGATTGGCAGAAGTATCATGTTCTTTCAGGTCTTCTTTATCTTTTGAATTTAGAGAGAAAAGAGCATTCTCAGAAGCCGAGAATAAACCTGATAAGGCAATCATTAAAACCAGGAACAGAAAAGTTCCGATAAGGTAAGTGTAGCTTTCGTTGGCCAGGTTAGGGTTAAAAATGCTTGTGGCCTGTAAGATTGTTTGTAAAGGGTAAGGGTCGTCTGATGTCATTGTATAATAATTAGAATGGCAATATGTCTCCCGAATCGTTATGATCGTCTACCGGATGATTATTCCTTTCATTGCTATGGTGGTTCTGTTCGCCTGGAACGGGAGCAGAAACTACTTGAAACTGTAGGGCACGGATGCGAACGGCACTGCGTTTGTGACCTTCCTTATCTGTCCAGGTTTCATTTTTGATTTTTCCTTCTATGAAAACGGTTCTTCCTTTTTTAAGCACTTTTTCGGCGTTTCTTGCAAGTGCATCCCACATCTCAATGTTGTGCCAGTCGGTTTGCTCGACTTTATTACCTGCCTTGTCAATAAACACTTCGTTTGTGGCCATAGTAAAATTAGCAACTGCCCTGTTGTTTTCGAGGTACCTCACTTCAGGGTCTTTACCAAGCCTGCCTAATAAAAAAACTTTGTTAACCATTCACTTACAAATATAGAAAAATCAAGTTACAAAGATAATAAAAAATTACTGATCAAAATTGGAAAGGGATATTTTGTAGAATCTTTTAATTCAATCTCTAAACAATTCTCAGAAACAAAAACGGGTTTTTCGGTAGTATAAATTTCAAAAAACTGACAAAACAGCGTTTGGTGGGTTAAAACATGTTTCAACGAAGTTTGTTTCACTAAGTTAAAACCCTTGGTATTGCTTACTGTTGATGCTATTGAGTTAGAGAGATTCTTCCAATCTGCTGGCGCTTCAGTTTCTATGAGTGGCAGTTCGAATAAGTTTTCCCAAATACCTTTACCGAATCGTTTTTGGATGTAAATATTGTCTTTATACCTGATTAACAAATAATTAAAGTATCTGTTCCGTTTTTTAACTTTTTTATTTTTTACAGGTCTTAAAGCGATTGTTTCATTTATTCGGGCCTGACAATCAATGTACAAAGGACAAACGGAGCAGTTTGGATGATCATTTTTGCAAAGCGTAGCGCCCAGTTCCATAATGGCATTATTGAAAAGTGCGGGCGAGGTTTGCTCGATCATGGGTTGTAAAATCTCCAGAAACACCTTTCTGGTTGCTGGTTCGTCGATGGGCAGATTGATATCGTAATATCTTGAAATTACGCGAAATACGTTGCCATCAATAGCTGGATGGGGCTTGTTAAAGGCAAAAGAAACGATAGCTGAAGCGGTATAATCACCCACACCAGGTAATTTTAACAATTCGCACTTTTCATTAGGGAAAACACCCTGATACTCATTAGTTATCAACTTTGCAGTTTTGTGTAAATTTCTTGCTCTGGAGTAATAGCCCAGTCCTTGCCAAAGACGAAGCACCTGCTCTTCGCTGGCCTCTGCGAGCTTTGCTACTGTTGGATACTCCGTAATAAAACGATGGTAATAAGCGAGTCCTTGTACGACCTGAGTTTGTTGCAAAATAATTTCAGACAACCATATTTTATATGGGTCATTCGTAGTTCTCCACGGGAGATCTCTAAAATTTTTTTTATACCATTTGGTTAAATCTAAAACATTTTCCATAGTTTTGTGTTTAAATATATCAACTAAACCTTGACATTTGAAAATAAAAATACATACTAATTATGACTAAGGCAGAAATTATCAGCGAAATTTCAGAAAAAACGGGAATTGACAAAGTTATTGTTACAGAATCTTTGGAATCATTCTTTAAAGTGATGAAAAACAACATGGCACAGGGCGAAAATATTTATTTTCGTGGCTTTGGCAGTTTCATTTTAAAGAAAAGAGCTAAGAAGATTGCCAGAAACATCTCTAAGAACACAGCGCTTGTTATCGACGAGCACTTCATTCCGAAGTTCAAACCGGCAAAAGTTTTCCTAGAAAAAATCAAAACCAGCATTCCTTCAGATTTTGTACCTAAAAAAGAAGTAAAAGATTACTAATTTTGCAAAATGAAATTGAAATCAGTAAAAGCAACCTTGATGGTTGCTTTTATCATTTTAACCGGTAGCCTAACATACTTAGGATTAAACAGCAATAAAGCGAACATCGACTTTAAGGCTATAGAGGCAAAGAACGCTGCAGAGATGCGGACTCAAACCGAAAATGAGTTTGAGAATGTCTTAAAGAACATTGGCAACAGCACAACAGTTGTTAAGCCAGAGGTTCTTCAGTCTAACGACACCACCAAACTATCCCTGTCTATTCAGTTACTTGATACCATGAAGCAGTATATTTATGCTGGGGTATTGTCAGAGCGACTGGCGGGTATACAAAACTCTTCTTACAGATACCACATGGCTGCCCGTTATTTTTTACTGGCGACAGAGGATCACAAAAACGAACTGATGCTCTTCAAGAAAGCTAAAGCCAATCTTGAAACTTGCCTGGACAAGGATACCAGTAACCTCGATGCTAAAGTCGACCTGGCAGTGAGCGTCTATAACATCAACCATTTTCAGAAACCTGAAAATAATATGGACCTTATGCGACCGGCTTTGTTGCTGAGAGAGGTCGTAAAATCTAATCCCAACCACATCGACGGCTTGTATTATTTAGGAAAATTAGCCATTGAATCAAATCAATTAGAAAAAGCTATTGAAAGATTCAAAAAATTAGTATCTTTGCAACCCCAAAATCGCGAATATTACATGGAATTAAGTGGAATTTACGAGTTGATGGGAAACAAAACAGAATCAAAAGCATGGGCTGACAAGGCCAGTGCGATTAAATAGACCCAAAAAAAAGATATTTATTATGCCAAGCGGAAAAAAAAGAAAAAGACACAAAATTGCTACTCACAAACGCAAAAAAAGACTTAGAAAAAATCGTCATAAGAAGAAATAGTTTGACTTTATTTTCTCAGGATTGTGAATGAGCTTGTCATTGATCGCAACTCTAATGGCATAGACTTAGCCCTAATTTACAACAAACAACTGACTGAACTCCACAAGGAGGAGTCTGTCTCGTCATTTCAGATCGGTGATGTTTATCTTGCTAAGGTCAAAAAAATCATGCCTAACCTCAATGCCGCATTTTTGGATGTCGGTCATGAGAAAGATGCGTTCCTCCACTACACCGATTTAGGTATCAATTTTCGTTCTGTTAAGAAACTGACGACGATTGTAACTCAGGGCGGATTGAAAAATCCAAACCTCGATGAGTTCTCAATCGAAGAAGAAATCGTTAAAACAGGAAAAATCTCTGAAGTACTTAAGAAAGGTGACCAGTTACTGGTGCAGATCTTTAAAGAGCCAATCGGCAATAAAGGTCCACGGATTACGTGCGACCTGTCCTTTGCGGGCCGTTTCTGCGTTTTAGTGCCGTTTGGAAAATCCACTTCTATTTCTAAAAAAATCTCAGACGTTAACCACAAGAAGCGTCTGAAACAAATGATAGATAAGCTGAAACCTAAAAATTTCGGCATTATCATTAGAACCATTGCAGAAGAAGCAGGTATCGAAGAAATCGAAATCGACCTGAACAATCTGATCAAACAATGGGAACATCTTATTCAGGCTTCCAGAAATGCAAACCCTCCTTTTAAAGTTCTGGGTGAAATTTCGAGAACGGAAACCCTGTTAAGAGACCTCCTGAACGACGACTTTATCAATATTCACGTTAATGACGCTGAATACGCTGCCAAATTAAAAGAGTATATTACCAATATCGCTCCAGGCAGAGAAAGTCTCATCCGTCTCTACAATAGTAAAGTGCCAATTTTCCAGCACTTTGGAATCGATAAACAGATCAAAGCTTCTTTCGGTAAAAATGTGATGTTCAGCAATGGGGCTTACCTCATTATCGAACATACCGAAGCCATGCACGTGATCGATGTTAACTCGGGTCGCAAAACTACCGATGCCGAAAGTCAGCAGGAAAATGCCCTTAAAATTAATATCGAAGCGACCAAAGAAATCGCCAGACAATTGCGTCTGCGAGATCTTGGTGGTATTATCGTTATTGATTTCATCGACCTTAAAAACCCAAATCACAGAAAAGAACTTCTGGATGCTCTTACTCTGGCAATGAAACCAGACCGCTCTAAGCACAATATTTTGCCTATGAGTAAATTCGGTCTGGTGCAAATTACCCGCGAGCGTGTTCGTCCGGAAATCAATATCAATACCAGCGAACTTTGTCCGAGCTGTAACGGTACCGGCAATGTTGTCTCCAGTATGTTGCTTAGCGATAATATCGAAGAAAAACTGAGCTATATCTGGGATACTCAGAACATCACCAAACTTACGCTTAAGGTGAATCCTATCATCAAAGCGTATCTAACTAAAGGTGGTATCAAAAGTGTGCGTTTTCAATGGTTATGGAAGCATAAGAAATGGGTTAAGATTGTTGAAGATAGCAACTTCCACCTCACCAACTTCAGCATCTTTAACGATTCAGGTGATATCCTGAACTAATCGTCATCGTCGTTTATTTTATCTGTTTTATCTATCTTGGTCAAACAGATATACGATTCCAGTGTTAATCTTGTTATCTATCTAAATCACTGTTATGCGTACCATTAAATTTTTATTCAGCTTAATCATTCTTATCACTGTCGGTTTAAGTGCCTGTGCACAGAAAACCAATAGCAACACCTCTACCCCTACTGCATTTTCTGACTCTATGCCAAAGGCAGATACTTCTCTTGCTGCCAAATCCAGTAATTTCTGGAGAGAGCGTCTGACAGAAGAACAATATCGCATACTGCGGGAAAAAGGAACTGAATCGCCTTTTACTGGCGAATGGCTAATGCATAAAGATACTGGCTACTATACCTGTGTCGCCTGCAATAACCCTTTGTTCCGCTCTGATCGCAAGTTTGATTCAGATTGTGGATGGCCTAGCTTTGATGAAGAAGTAGCAGGTGGTAAAGTAAAAACCCAAATGGATTATTCGCATGGCATGAGTCGCCTCGAAATTCTATGCGGCAATTGCGGCGGTCACCTCGGACATCTTTTTGATGACGGTCCCACCAGCACCGGCAAACGCTACTGCGTTAACTCTGTCTCTTTAAACTTCGTTAAATCCAATGCCTTTAAAGTCGCCGAAACCGATACCATCACTTTAGGCGGAGGCTGTTTCTGGTGCTTAGAAGCGGTGTTCGAAAAATTAAAAGGTGTTGTTTCTGTAGAGTCTGGTTATTCAGGCGGATTGGTGGCTAATCCGACTTATAAAGAAGTCTGCACTGGCAGTACTAACCACGCTGAAGTTATTCAAATTGTCTATGATGTTCATCAAACAAGTTTAGATGAAATCTTCAAAATATACTTTACCATGCACGATCCAACTACTCTGAACCAGCAAGGCGCAGATGTTGGAACACAATACCGCTCTATCATCTTATACCACAATGATAAACAAAGAACTGAGGCTTTGTCATTGATTAAAGATCTCAGCAATTCAAGGGTATATTCAGATCCTATTGTTACCAGTGTAGAGGCCTTTAAAGTATTTTATAAGGCAGAAATCAGTCACCAGGACTATTATGAAAACAACAAGAATCAGCCTTATTGCAGATTGGTCATACAACCTAAAATGGAAGAATTTGAAGCTTTGTTCAAAGCCAGAATGAAGTAATTAGTCGTCTGACTTCAATTGTTGAAGTTTAGGTTTTTGATAGATGAGTTCGCCGTTGTCATCGTATTTCTCGTGTAGTACTACTTTGCCTTTTTCATTGTAGTATTTCCACTCTCCTACCATAGAGCCCATGGAATAAGTGCCTTCGGCGCGACTGCCTTTATTGTACAGACCAGTTTTAAATTCGCCATCCAGTTTACCATCTTTGTAATTACCGGTTTCGTCAAGGGCACGGACATAACGTTTTTTAGATTTTGAAGGATCGTAGACTTCATCTTTACCATTATTGGCATCGCCTTCATCTATGATACCAGAATAATATTTTTTATACGGACCGTTAAGCACATCATTTTGATAGGTATACTGGGTTAAGGTATCACCAACTTCATTGAAGGTAAGCCATACACCATCTTTTTTACCCATTTTGAAATACTCTTCTTTCATGATAGAACCGAAAACATTGTCCCAGTACCTTGAGACACTATCCTGAAAACCATTTTTATAATAGCTTTCCTCAGCTACCAGACCGGTTAAATGATAACGAAGATACTGACCATCTCTAACACCTTCATTGTACGTAGATTGAAGGCGAATATTACCAGCTTCATAATACGTCAGCATTAATCCGTGAGGTTTCTCATTTTTCAGGGCTACTTCTTGTTCGAGGTTACCGTTTTTGTAATATGTGATGGTTTTACCCACTCTAACACCCTGAGCGTATTCGTGAATGTATTTAGGATTGCCATTTTCGTAATAGGCATTAACAGTGCTGTCCAGTAAATCGTTAATGTATTTTCCTGTTAATTTCAATTTGCCATTCTCGTGGTAGTAAATAAAAGGACCATTGCGTTTACCAGCCTTGAACAGCATGGTAGTTCTGATTTGGGTACCGCCCAGGAAGTATTCTGTTTTAGTACCTTCCAGCAAACCGTTCACCCATTGAATTTCCTGCATTTTGGTATTGTTTGGAAACAGATCGATACTCGTTCCAGTAAACGGCGTACCATTCAGATGATACACTTCATTGATATTTTGAAGATCATCGGTTTTAACTTTACGGTAAACCTGTTTGCCAGTGGGAGTTGTTTTAACTGTCTGAGCCTGTAAGCTGTCAGCAGAAAAAAGTACGATAGCAGATATCAGTAGTACGGAACGCATGTCACAAAATTACCTAATAGAAATGTAAAAGTATTCAGAGAAACGGCAGGCGGTCCTAAAAATTGTGCACAAGCTCTCAAGAGCCCGAGAAATTAAGGCTTAACGAGCTTCTTGATTTCCTCTTCAAGCTCAAATTCGTTGCCTTCCACGTAGCCATTGTGTACATAAACAATATTGCCATTCTGATCTAACAGAACTGTTTGTGGAGGATTGTTCACATTAAGCGCTCTGGCCAAATCTTTGTTCTCGTCGGTCAGAATGGTATAAGGCCATCCTTTCGCATTTACAAAAGGCTGTACTTTAGGAAGGTTTCTTGAATCGTCAATAGTAACTGCCACCATTTGCATACCATATTTAGTTTGCCAGTCGGCGTAAACATCCATGATGTTGTCGAGTTCTTTAATACACGGACCGCACCAGGTAGCCCAGAAAGAGATCACGGTAATCTTACCTGTCTTACCAAAATCCTGAATATTAACACTGGTACCATCCAGTTTTTTTACTGTAACTGAAGGCAAAGTGGTTGTTTTTTGCTTGGTGGTATCATCGGCTTTAGCAGAGATAAAGCCAAGAGTTAAGAAAGCTGCAAGTAGTATTGAACGCATGTCTACAAATAAACAATCATTATGCCAAAGTTACAAGGGGAATCTTGTTATTGGTTATTGGTTATTGGTTATTGGTTATTGGTTATTGGTTATTGGTTATTGGTTATTGCCGATTATTCCTGGCTAATTCGATTCCCTAATAACTATTAACTATTAACTATTAACTATTAACTGATAACTATTAACTGATAACTGTGCTTAAGATACCAGCGGTGCCGGTAATTCGTTATTCGTTATTCGTTGTAGTAAAACAGACGCTGGATGTATTTTAACATCCGCAAGGATTGTACTTTCTCACTTTACCCTTCTTGTCGCGGGTTTCTATGATGCGGCCCTTATCGTTGAATAAAATATAATTCATCATCTTACCGTGCTTATACCTTTCACTTCTAACTATCTTACCAGAAGTGTCTCTGCATACCCAGGTGCCATGCTTCTGCTGCGCTTTATTGTACTTGCCGGTACACGACAATGAATCCAAGCCTTTTAATTCAGCTGCACTTAAAAAAAGCAGACCGATTAAAAGTGATTTCATTATTGAACTGGCGTATTGTCTTCAGTACCTGGTTCAGCAGTATCCGGAATTACAACATCGGCAGCAGGCGCATCTACAGTAGTTACTACCGTTTCTGGTGCATCGGCTTTATTGTCGCTGTCCATGTAATTCTCGTAATTCGTTTTATGATCAAACGGACGTTTACCAACGATACTTTCAAGATCATACTGGAACAGAATTTCTTTTCTCAGTAATTCCTGAGCCAGTTTTTCAAGTTCCTCTTTTTTCTCTGTCAGTAATTGCTTGGTTCTGTCGTAAGCATTCTGGATAATACCTCTCACCTCTTGATCAATCATCTCAGAAGTCTTTTCACTGTATGGTTTGCTGTATGCAAATTCGCCGTTAGGATCGTTAAAGCTAACATGTCCTACCTTATCGTTCATACCGTAAATCGTTACCATGGCGTAAGCCATTCGGGTAACTCTTTCAAGGTCGTTCTGAGCACCAGTACTAATTTTACCGAAGATGATATCCTCAGCTGCGCGACCGCCAAGTGTCATACACATTTCGTCGGTCAGCTGCTCTGTTCTGTAAATGTACTGTTCTTTTGGAAGGTACTGAGCATACCCTAAGGCAGCAACACCTCTGGGAACAATAGACACTTTCACCAGAGGATCTGCAAACTCGAGGAACCAACCAGCAACGGCGTGACCCGCTTCGTGGTAGGCAACAATTTTCTTTTCTTCCGGAGAAATCAGTTTATTTTTCTTTTCAAGACCGCCGATTACGCGATCGATGGCATCCTGAAAATCTTGCATATCAATTTTATCCTTGTTATTACGGGCAGCAATCAGAGCCGCTTCGTTACATACATTGGCGATTTCAGCACCAGCAAAACCCGGAGTCTGAGCAGACAATTTTTTAGGATCTACACCTGGAGCAAGTTCTTTGCCTTGAAGGTGCACTTTAAATATCTGTTCGCGACCAACTAAATCTGGTTTGTCGATAGAAATCTGACGATCGAAACGACCTGGTCTAAGTAAAGCTGAATCTAAAATATCCGGACGGTTAGTCGCTGCCAGAATAATGACACCACTATCGGTTCCGAAACCATCCATTTCTGTTAAGAGCTGGTTAAGGGTATTTTCGCGTTCATCGTTAGAACCACTCACTAGGTTTTTACCTCTGGCTCTACCGATAGCATCAATCTCGTCGATGAAAATAATACAAGGTGCTTTTTCTTTTGCCTGACGGAATAAATCTCTTACACGTGAAGCACCGACACCCACAAACATCTCTACGAAGTCTGAACCCGATAAAGAGAAGAAAGGCACATTAGCTTCACCTGCCACTGCTTTAGCCAACAAAGTTTTACCAGTACCTGGAGAACCAATTAGTAAAGCACCTTTAGGGATTTTACCACCAAGCTTGGTGTATTTTTTAGGATTTTTAAGGAAATCCACAATCTCCATCACTTCTACTTTGGCTTCATCTAAACCTGCCACGTCTTTGAAGGTGATATTGACTTTCGTATTTTTATCAAATAAGGTTGCTTTGCTTCTTCCGATGTTAAAAATCTGACCAGGACCGCCGCCAGCGCTTCCGCCGCCACCCATTCTGCGCATCATGAAGCTCCATATCAGAACAAATATACCTATCATGACAATCCAATAAAGGATTGAACCGGTTGTATCGTTTTCGTACTGCCAGTCGATAACCACTGCTTTAGCTTCAGGGTGTTCTAATAACAGGGCATCGTAGTTCTTATTGAAAGCTTCTTTGTTCACCTCGAAAAAGTATTGAGGCGGCTTCTGACCGATAAGCGACTGACTTTGTTTTTTAACGGCACTGTATTTCTCGTTGTCAAGTGCTTCTTTTTTCAGATACACCTTCACCATACGGTCGTTGAGAATTTCGAGGTGATCGACATCATTGCTGATGATCATTTCACGAACGGCATTCCAGTTAGATTTTTTGCCGGAGTTGCCTGGCATTAGGCTTATGATGATAAATCCCAGGAGCAGTATACCCCAAATCCAGTACATGTTGAATTTAGGCGCATTAGGCTTTCTCTCTCCGAAAGGATTGTCGTTCTTTTTGTTGTTTTGCTGATTGTCCATTAAAGTCTTATAAAAAGTGTGTCGTTTTAGTAAAGTGCAAATCTAATCAAATGTTCAATTTTATTTAAATGAAATTTTACCGTCAACTCTCTTATTTTTGCAAAAAATATTCCATAAAATATGTACGGCAATTTGCAACAACAACTTCAAGACGAAATATCCCGCATTAAGGAAGCAGGATTGTACAAAAAGGAAAGAATCATTGTATCGCCACAGGGCGCAGACATTAGACTTAACGATGGCAAAGAGGTAATAAATTTCTGCGCCAATAACTACCTTGGTTTAAGCAGCCATCCACGTGTTATCGAGTCTGCCAAAAAGTCATTGGACACCCATGGCTTCGGCATGAGCAGTGTTCGTTTTATCTGTGGCACACAAGACATTCACAAAACGCTTGAGGCCCGTATAGCAAGCTTCTACGATACCGAGGACACCATTTTATACGCTGCTGCATTTGATGCAAACGGCGGTGTGTTCGAGCCATTGTTTGATGAGCAGGATGCCATTATTTCAGATTCATTAAACCACGCTTCTATCATCGATGGGGTGAGGTTGTGTAAAGCTGCCAGATACCGTTATAACAACAACGATATGGAAGATCTGGAAAAGCAGCTAATAGCGGCCAATGCTGCAGGTCACAGAAATAAAATCATCGTTACAGATGGTGTTTTTAGCATGGATGGTTACGTGGCACAATTAGACAAAATCGTTGCTTTAGCCGACAAATACAATACCCTAACCATGGTAGACGAATGTCATGCTGCCGGATTTATCGGAAAAACTGGCAAAGGCACACCAGAATATTGTGGTGTACATGGCAAAATAGACATCATTACCGGCACACTTGGCAAAGCATTAGGTGGTGCGATGGGTGGTTATACCACAGGCAGAAAAGAAGTTATCGAAATGCTTCGTCAGCGCTCCAGACCCTATTTGTTCTCTAATTCATTAGCGCCGGCTATTGTTGCTGCAAGTATTGAAGTATTCGACATCCTGAGCGAATCAACTGAACTAAGAGACAAACTGGAAGAGAATGTTAAATACTTTAAAGCTGGTGTTAAAGCAGCTGGATTTGATTTCAAAGACGGCAACAGTGCCATCGTTCCTATCATGTTATACGACGCGAAACTCAGTCAGGTAATGGCCGACAAACTTCTGGATGAAGGCATTTATGTGATTGGCTTCTTCTACCCTGTTGTTCCTAAAGACCAGGCAAGAATCAGAGTACAGTTATCTGCCGCTCACGAAAAACATCACCTTGATAAAGCCATTGCTGCCTTCACGAAAGTGGGCAAAGAACTAGGCGTTATTAAGTAAATTATTACAGTAACAAAAAACCCGGTGAAAGCCGGGTTTTTTTTATTTCTTAGGTTTTTCGAGACTGTCTTTCGGATAGTGCAGCGACATAGAATCGCGCAGCGCTTTGCTCCAGTTAATCAGTATCTCTTTCTGATTGGCATCTAATTTAGCTTCACTATGTGCCAGTGTGTAGGAGGTCATTGGCATCTCCCCTTCCTGAATTACCTCATCAATTTCCTCCAGCTTGTGATACTGACGGTATGGACGGTAAGACATGAACTCATCAAAGTTTAAATGCTTCTTCCCATCTTTCACATGATCAGCTAACCACCAGGCCACAGGCTGAACATTAGAATACCAAGGGTACTTGGTGGTATTGCTATGACAATCCATACAGGCATTGTCCAAAATCACTTTTACTCGCTCAGGCACAGGATAAGCCGTTGCAATTGACTGTGTGGCATTGCCACTCACATTCTGCTCAGGTTTAAAAAACTGAATAGCAATCAGCATTAAGCCAAGAATGATTCCAATAGTTTTAAAGAATTTTTTATTAAACATTCCACAAATTTACTCTATTCGATTTGAAAAAAAGAAATTACCAAACTGTTAAGTATCAGTAATTGACTTCCTGCTCCTTCAATCCATCTCCACGCAAAATACGGAAACGCTTACGGGCTTCGGCAATAAACAAGCTTCCGGTGTAGTTCAACACAATCATTTCGTAAATCTTTTTGGCTTTAGCCGTATCATTGAGCTTGAATTCGTATAAGTGTGCCAGATTAATCAGGGCATTATCTGACAGGATGTCAAAACTAAAATCTTTTGAAATGCGCAGATACAATTGTTCAGCCATCAGGTAGTCTGATTTTTGCTCATAAATCAATGCCTTGGCAAAATATATTTCATCTGTAAGGGTATGCCCAGGGAATAGCTCTGGAATAGACTCCAGAATTTTAAGTGCATCATCCGGCTTATTCTGAAAGATCAGGAGTTCGGCATTGGCGTAAAGCTTCAGGGCCTCGTCTGTACTATCCAAACCCAGGTTATCCTGAATGATCAGCCACAATCTCATAGCGTTATTACTGATGAGTTGTGTGGTGGCTCCTTTTAGTACATCGAGCTGAGTTTGCGCCCATTCGAAATCGCCTCTGAAATAACACAGGCGGGCATATCTGTAGCGGGCTTCCTGACCGATAGCGTCGTTGGTGAAGAGCTTCTCCACTTGTTTATAGAGCAAATCCGCTTCCCATGGATCGCCAGTTATCAGCATAGCATCACCAAGATTCAGTTTGCACTGAGCCATTAGTTTCGAGTTAATGCCTGGCATCGAAATGGCTTTATTCAGTTGCTCAATACCTTTCTGAGGTAAATGAATGTAGTAAATATACAATTCGGCCAGATCCTTCATTTGCTCTGCAGTCTGCCAGTTGTAGCCATTGACATTTAAATAGTTTAGAAATTCGAATTCCAGACTCTTCAGTTGTTCCGGCGAACCACCATTTTCTGTTCTGACACGCAGCATACCGCAGGTAAGAATCCCTTGCTGAGCTTGAAAATAATAGCGTTTATCCTGACCAAGCAACTTAACATACTCAAAACATTTAACGGCCATATCGTAGACCTCGTTAGTAATCAGAATGCTACTGAGTTCCATCACCCTCTTACCTTCTTCTTTCAAGCGTTTATCAATCGCTTTTGTCTGAATGAAAGCCCCATTCCAGTCGCGCTGCTGGGTAAACGACCAAACCAGCATATCATTATAAGACAGATTATCTGGTTCTTTTTGAAGTTTTAAAAGAAGAACAGAACTTAGCATCTTGTAGTTCTCGTTGTTCTTGTAGGCCATGATCAGTCTGTTTTTGATTTCATCCAGCATGTACTCGTATATGCCGGCCATGCTAACCAGTTCTTCAGTCGCTTCATTAATTTTACCTGACTGAAAATAGAGTTCGGAGAGGTTGTAGGCAAAGAGCGATTTATCGTTAAGACGGTTACGGGCATTTACATAGGATTGAATCGCCTGTTCGAAGAAACGTCTTTTTAGAAAGCCATTAGCGAGAATATCGATTTCATCAGAATTGTATAATTTTAATTCTGTTAGGTCCTTAAATAGCTCATCACGCTTCTGAGTTAAGCCTTGCAAGTGAAACAGATACGCTTTATCAACCTGGTAACTGTATTGAGAAGGGTACTTTTTTATACGTTTATCCAGCAGCTTTTCGGCCGACTTAAAATCCTTGATTAGCACATAACATTGTAGAAGATTTTCGTAGAAATAGACCGATTCAGGCTGTTTCCGCGCCAGGTCCTCGTATAGATCGGCTGCTTTTGCGTAGTCTTTATCGGAGAAATACTGTGCTGCGAGCTTTTCGTCAGTAGATTGTGCAAATGTGCTGAAAGCACTGAAAAATAAGATGACTAAGGCGAGCCGCATGCAGACAAATTTAACAGATAACGATAAAAATACAATGAAAATTTTAGTTATTTATAAAAAAAACTATTTTTGCCATCACCAAGCTTAAAATCACAGACGAAATGAAAACATACAGCGTAATTGGAATCATGTCAGGCTCATCAATGGATGGGATAGATCTGGCACATTGCAGGATCACTTCAGATAATGGACAATATTCCTATACTATAGAAGAGTGCGAAACTTTTGAATACGACGAAATATGGAGACTCAGACTATCACAAATAAGAAAAGCTGACGCACTTGGCTATTCTAAAACGGATGTCTTTTACGGTCACTATATCGGTCACCTTATCAATAAGTTTGTCGCTAAATACAATATCAAAGCAGATCTGGTAGCCTCTCATGGTCATACTGTCTTCCATTATCCTGAAGAGTTAATCACCCGTCAGGTTGGAGATGGTGCTTCTATGTCGGCCATTTGTCATTTGCCAGTTGTCACTGATTTCAGAAGTATGGACGTGGCCAAAAAAGGTCAGGGCGCCCCATTGGTAGCGATTGGCGACCAGATGTTTTTTGACGAATATGATTTTTGTTTGAATCTGGGCGGATTTGCTAATATTTCTGGAAAGATTGGCGAGTTCAGAGTATCTTTCGATATCTGTCCAGCTAATATTTTATTAAACAGAGTTGCCCGCGATTTAAATCAGGAATACGATCACGATGGCGAAATTGCTTCTCAGGGAACCATCAACTACAAACTGCTTGAAAACCTGAATAACATCGACTATTATGGCATGCCATTTCCGAAGTCACTGAACAGAGACTGGATCAACAACGAATTGTGGCAGATTGTTAAAGAAGGTGATAAATTAACGCCTCAGGACAAAATGAAAACCTTTGTCGACCACATAGGCATTCAGATTTCTAAGAGTCTGGATTACCTGAGTGCTAAAAAATCAGCTGGTAAAAAAGTACTGGTAACTGGTGGTGGCGCTTTCAATACCGTGTTAATGGACCATATCAGAACACACAGTGAAGCTGAATTTATAGTACCAGATGCTAAACTGGTAAAATACAAAGAAGCTTTAGTCTTTGCTTTGATGGGTGTTATGCGCGTTGAGAACCAGGTTAACATTATAAAAACCTTTACCGGAGCGAAATCTAATAGTATCAGTGGCGCTTTAAACGGCGACTTCAGCAAACTGTTATAATTTGTTTATGTCACACTTTTAGGTTATATTCGTCTATTGACTTAAAACCTAATTTGTATTTATCATGAAATTTAACCGTTTATTCCTCTTTGTATTTTGTGCATTTAGCTTAATGTCAACTTCTTGCAAAAAAGAAAGTCCGACTGAGATTGAACTCGAGTACCCTATCATTTTTCCTGATTTAATGGAGATTGATGTAAAAAGTGTCGATTCATTTGTCATCAGAGAGTCAAATGATTTTCCGACCGCATTGGATGGAGAATTAGCCAAACACAATACCAATAAATCTAAAATCAAATCTGCTAAACTAACTTTTATGCGTTTACAGGTGATGGATTATGCCTTTGCAGATTCTACTAAATATTCTGACTTCGGTTACATCTCTGAATTGATGATGGATATAAAGAAAGACGGTTTAGGTCAGGCGCTCATTGCCAAAAAGAGCATTCCGAATATGCGCACCAAAGCCGTGAACCTGGATCTGGAGAACGTAGAGTTAAAAGACTACCTGCAGCAAGAGACCTTCAAAATGGTATTTAAATACAAGAAGCGCAAAGCCATGCCTAACGACATGCCTTATGTGATTACACTTAAATTTAAAATCATTGCCGATCCAATCTAATTGATCGGATAAATTTCATTTCCTTTTTTATTTTTAAGCAAATAGCTTTCAATCTCTTGTTAGAATTGACATGGAGCATTGTGTCATGAGCCTTTTCTGATGCAGAAGAGGTTCAAAAAAAATGGCTGACTTATGTCATTTATTGGGAATAAATCAATATTATTGCCAATCAATAAATAATAATTATGAGTGATCAAGCTACTAAAGGACATCCTAAAGGGTTGTATGTTTTATTTGTCACTGAGATGTGGGAACGTTTCAGTTACTACGGCATGAGAGCACTGTTTGTGCTGTTTATGACCAAAGCCTTGTTATTTGACAAAGCCTTCGGTTCTCAGGTGTATGGCAGTTATACCGGATTGGTATACTTAACCCCATTGATTGGTGGTTACATGGCTGACAGATACTGGGGTAACCGCAAGTCTATCATCGTAGGGGGTGTTTTAATGGCCGCTGGACAGTTCTTTATGTTCCTGGCAGGTACCTTCTTCCAGCAGATAGATTTCGCCAGCATGATGATGTACATCGGATTAACCTTCCTTATCTTAGGTAATGGTTTTTTCAAACCAAACATCAGTACCATGGTGGGTCAGCTTTACCCTCAGGGTGATAAACGCGTCGACTCAGCTTTCACTATCTTCTATATGGGTATTAACCTTGGAGCCTTTATCGCGCCATTATTGTGCGGTTATTTAGGCGACACTGGCAATCCTGCTGATTTCAGATGGGGTTTCCTGGCTGCTTGTGTAGGGATGATCTTAAGTTTAGTATTATTCATCTTCCTTAAAAATAAATACATTGTTACACCAGAAGGTGAGCAAATCGGTATGGCGCCTAACAAGGCCCGTATGGAAACTGTAGAAGTAGATACAGCTGGTGAAGTTAAAAAGACCTTCCCGCTCTCTACCATCATCATCTGGGGTGGTATCTGTGTGGCTTTATTTGCCTTCTTTAAACTCTATATGGAAATGGACATCATCGGATGTTTCATTTTCTCTTTAACGATATCAGCACCTGGTTTAATTATCTCTGACCCAAGTTTAACAAAAGTAGAGAAACAAAGAATCTGGGTAATTTATATCGTTGCCTTCTTTGTTATCTTCTTCTGGTCGGCTTTCGAACAGGCAGGTGCCTCTTTAACTTACTTTGCTGAAGAGCAAACCAACAGAACCTTGTTTGGCAAAACCATTCCAACTTCTTATTTCCAAAGTATCAATGCGGTTGCGATTGTAATTTTCGCACCATTGTTTGTATGGCTATGGGGTGGCTTAGGTAAACGCAATATGGAGCCAGCTTCTCCTTTTAAACAATCAATTGGTTTATTCTTGTTAGCTTTAGGTTACTTAGTAATCGCCATGGGTGTTCAGGGCATCAATCCAAGCACTAAACTATCTATGATCTGGCTGGTGAGCTTGTATACTATTCACACTTTTGGTGAATTGTGTTTATCGCCAATCGGCTTGTCAATGGTTAACAAACTTGCTCCGGTTAAATTAGCCTCATTATTAATGGGTGTATGGTTCCTTTCTACTGCTGCTGCCAACAAATTTGCAGGTACATTGAGTGAACTATATCCTGAAGAAGTTAAATTAGAGAAATCATTTAACAAAAATACAACACCAGAAATCATGGCCATGCTTAACGCTCAGGTCATCGATACCAATACCTGGAAGTTAGACCCAACTGGCAATACTCAAATCGCTTATGCCAGCATTTCATTGAGCAAAACGAACAAAGACAGTAAGTCAGCAGACAGCATCACCAATGTTAGCATTGATTCTGTAAAGAAAGACATTTCAGTGTATGCTTTAAAAGTGATTAAGAGCAATAACAGAAACTTCAACCGAGTGATTATGACAGATGTTAAAGATGGCGACAACAGCTATCCGGCTATCATTACGCACGATTCAGTGGAAGTTGTTGTAAACAGAGTATCTACCAAGAAAGAAGTGGTTCAGGTTTGGAATTTAAAACCTAAAAAACCAAGCTTCCTGGGCATGCAGATTAACACTTTATACGACTTCTTTATGTTGTTCGTGTATATGGCTGGTATAGCATCTATCATCTTATTCTTCTTATCTAAGAAGCTATTGAGCATGATGGGTGGTGTCCGATAGTCTTACCATTAAAGATCATAAAAAAGGGGCTTAAAAGCCCCTTTTTTAGTTTAATAACATGGCCAGTGCCCAAGGGAATATCATTTTTACTGTTTGTCCTTTAGGAGGCGATTGAAGATTATTTCGAATAAATCGGATGGCTATTGTAATTTGATTTTCTACGGTCTTTTCAGAGATATCAAGCACTGCGGCAATTTCTTTATTGCTTAGGTACTCGCGTCTGCTTAGCACAAAGATTTGCTGGCATTTCGGAGGTAGTTTACTAATCAGCAACTGAATCTGAACTTCTGTTTCCTTTGCCTGAAGCAGATCGACAGCCGACACCTGATCGGAAGCCACTTCAAAACCCATTTCCATATCGGTGATTTCGATTTTCTTTTTCTTAAGCCAATTTAGACTTTTGTTTCTGACAATCGTGTATAACAGGGGTTTCAGCGACTGCCCTTCAATCAGTTCATCTCGCTTATCCCAGATTGCCATAAACGTATCGTTGACGATTTCGTGAGCGTCCTCACGCGAACGGACATACTGCATACAGAACCAGTGCAAAGCAGCATGATGTTGTTTAAAAAGGGTTTCAATAATTTTTAGTTTGTCCGTCTCGATGAGGCAAAGTTATAATTAAGAACCTTTTAATTTGAAAAAAAGTATTCACATGTGTCTGTCCCTCTGAACTCAGGGGCAACAGAGATTAAGAAAAACGGCCTTTGTATTTCTCTTTAATATCCGACGTAATGTCTTTCACTTCCTGTTCTTTAGACAGGTGAGAAATGAAGAGAATTTCAGGGGTATCCACGATGATGGCATCTTCGAATCCTTCAACAACCACCAACTTGCCGGGATCAGCTTCTTCGACAATCAGACTGTTTTTAACACCGTAAACTTCGATATTATTACCGTGTAACAGGTTATTGTTTTCGTCTTTATCTCTCAGCACGAATAATGACTTCCAGGTACCCAGATCACTCCAACCAAAATCGACCGGCACGATACCAGCGATCTTAGTTTTCTCCATGATAGCATAATCGATAGAGATACTTTTGCAAAGCGGGTATTGTTTATTGATGAAGGCCTGTTCCTCGTTGGTATTATATTTTTTGAGGCCTTTTTTGAACAGCTCGTACATATCTGACTGATGTTGTTCAAACTCTGCCAGAATATCCTCGGCTTTCCAGACAAAAATACCGCTATTCCATGAAAAATCGCCGCTATCCAGGAAGGTCTGTGCAATCTCTAAGGTTGGTTTTTCGGTAAAAGTCTTTACTCTGTAAACACCAGATTCAATTTCTTTTTCGTGGTGTTGAATATAACCATATCCAGTATCCGGGCGGTTTGGTTTAATACCCAGGGTAAGGAGCATTTTGTTAGAAGCTGTAAAATCCAGTGCACGGTTCAGACTGTCAACAAAGGTCTTTTCGTCGGTGATCAGGTGATCACTTGGAGCGAAAATGATGTTGGCATCTGGATTTTTAGCATAGATTTTAAAACTCGCATAGGCGACACATGGCGCCGTGTTCATAGACGCAGGTTCGTCAATGATATTAGCTTCAGGCAGTTCAGGCAACTGATCGTGCACCAGAAGCGTGTAACTTGCATTCGTGATGATGTAGATATTCTCAGTTTCTATGAACTGAGCGAAACGGTCGAATGTCAGACGCAGTAGCGATTTTCCAACACCTAAGATGTCGTGAAACTGTTTTGGGTAACTGCGTTTGCTAAGGGGCCAGAAGCGACTTCCGATACCACCTGCCATTATGACGACGTAATTGTTTTTGTTTTTTTCCATTGTGTTTATAACAAACCTTCCTTATTTAAATCGTGGATATGAATCATGCCCGTGTAGTTACCGGCCTCCATTACCACTAATTGACTAATTTTTGTATTTCTCATGATAACAGCTGCATTAGCTGCCAGTTCAGAGGCTTCGATAGATTTAAAATGAGCATTCATAATATTGGCAGCACAAATACCATCCAGATTGCTGTTATTCTCTATCATTCTTCTGATATCACCATCGGTAATGATACCGGCAATGCCGTTCTGACCTGCCACCATGGTTGCACCCAAACGATTTTTGGATATCTCTATGATGACTGTTTTGATGCTATCATTTTCCTGCACCAAAGGCTTCATGTTATTGAGCGCAATATCTTTACAGGTCATGTACAGACGTTTTCCCAAAGCGCCACCTGGGTGGTATTTAGAGAAATCGTCGGAACTGAAATTTTTACATTTAAGCAGAGCCACAGCCAGAGCATCACCCATGATTAACTGAGCAGTGGTGCTGGTAGTAGGTGCAAGGTTATTCGGACAGGCTTCTTTTTCAACTGTGGTGTTTAACACAAAATTAGCTGCTTTGGCCAAACTCGATTCGATATTCCCTACCATGGCCACCAGAGGATTGCCGAACTGTTTCAGCAAAGGCGCCAGGGCTTTGATTTCAGGGGTATTTCCACTTTTAGAAATGGCAATTACCACATCATCGGTTTGAATGATTCCAAGATCGCCGTGAATAGCATCCGCCGCATGCATAAAAATAGAAGGAGTCCCTGTAGAATTCATGGTTGCCACAATTTTCTGAGCAATGATGGCACTTTTACCAATTCCGGTAATGACTACCCTACCCTTACTGTTGAGAATTAACTGAACCACACCAGCAAAGGCCTCGTCGATATAAGACGTCATTACCGACAAGCTGTCAAGCTCGTCTGTGATACAGGCTTTTCCGTAATGGATGATGTCAGTGGTGTTTTCGCGACTCATGAAGAAGTATCCAAAAAGTTTTGCAAATTAAAGCCAAAAATTGATAAGAAAAATTTTTTTAAATTGATTTGGTAATATGGTCGCAACAGTATTAATTTAGTGTACTTAATTGGTTAAGTTAAAACACAAGTAAATAAAAGAGGTATGAGTATAGCGCAGAGACCGTTGGACGCAAAACAAGCATTAAAAGACTTTTTCGGATTTGATGGATTTAAAGGTAATCAGGAAGTGATTATCGAAAGTGTATTAAATCGCGAGGATTGTTTTGTGATTATGCCTACTGGTGCCGGAAAATCGCTCTGCTATCAGTTACCTGCTTTGATGTTACCCGGAACAGCCATCATTATCTCGCCGCTGATCGCCTTGATGAAAAATCAGGTGGATAGTATCAGAGGATTTGGAGAAAATGACAATATCGCCCACTTTTTAAATTCATCGCTTTCTAAAAGTGAAATTACCAAGGTTAAGGATGATATGGGTGCCGGCAATACCAAATTGTTGTATGTAGCACCGGAAACTTTAAAGAAAGAAGAAACCATCGAGTTTCTAAAAAGTATAGAAATATCATTTGTAGCAATTGATGAAGCGCATTGTATTAGCGAGTGGGGGCACGACTTCCGTCCGGAGTACCGCCGTATCAAACAAATGATCAAAGAAATTAACGATGTGCCAATGATTGCCCTTACGGCAACTGCTACCCCAAAGGTTCAGAGTGATATTCAGAAAAATCTTGGCATGAGCGAAGCTAAGGTCTACAAATCATCGTTTAACAGAACTAATCTGTATTACGAGGTGCGACCAAAAGGCAGCAAGGAAAGGGTTTTTAAAGACATTATTTCTATTATTAAAAACCGTCCTGAAAAGTCAGGTATCATTTATTGCTTAAGTCGCAAACGCGTTGAGGAGATAGCAGAGATGCTGACCTTAAATGGCGTTAAGGCTTTGCCATACCACGCCGGACTGGATGCTAAAACCAGAGTTCACAACCAGGATGCCTTCCTGATGGAAGAGTGTCACGTCATTGTCGCCACTATTGCGTTTGGTATGGGTATCGATAAACCAGATGTGCGTTTTGTCATTCACTTTGACGTGCCAAAAAGTCTTGAAGGATACTACCAGGAGACAGGCAGAGGCGGCAGAGATGGCTTTGAAGGCGATTGTATTTTATTCTACAACCCGAGCGATATTGAAAAGCTCGAGAAGTTTATGAAAGATAAACCGGTAGCTGAGCGCGAAATAGGCACTCTTTTACTGGATGAGACCTCTGCCTTTGCAGAGAGTTCGCAATGTCGCAGAAGAACCTTACTGAACTATTTCGGCGAGAGTTTTGATGACGAGAATTGCAATCAGATGTGCGACAATTGCAGACATCCTAAACCTAAAACAGATGTTAGCAATGAAGTCGTTACCGCTTTAAAAGCTTTGGATACCCTAAAAGCTGAAATGGAAATCAACCACCTGGTAAATTTCATCATCGGCAAAAAGTCAGATTCAGTCAAAGACCACGGTCACGATCAACTACCAATGTTTGGTGTGGGCAAAGACCACGACAAAGTATACTGGAAAGGCGTTATCAGAATTTGTCTTCTGAATACTTATATCAACAAGAACATTGAAAAATATGGCTTGTTAAGTGTTACAGAAGCTGGTCATCAGGCCATAGCACATCCTAAGAAATTTGAGATGGCTCTGGATACCGAATTTGAATTTGTAAGCGACGAAGACTTTGAAAATGCCGTACTGGAAAGTATTGCAGACGAAGTGCTGATGCGCGAACTTAAAGACTTAAGAAAGAAAGTCTCCAAGCAGGTTGGCTTACCGCCTTATGTTATCTTCCAGGATCCATCCTTGGATGATATGGCAACCCGCTACCCTATCAGCATGGATGAATTAGAAAAGATCCATGGTGTTGGTAAAAACAAAGCACAAAAATACGGACAGCCTTTCATTGACCTGATAGATCAGTATGTGAAAGTTAATAATATCGAGCGTCCAATGGATGTGGTGGTAAAAACCTCTGGTGAAAAATCTAAGAAGAAAATTGCCATTATCCTTAACATCGATAAGAAAATGGCTTTAGAGGATATTGCCCGTTCACAGGGTGTCAGCTATCAGGAGTTGATGGAAGAGCTGGAACAAATGGTGACCATGGGCACTAGTTTGGATCTGCACTATTGCATTGACGAGATTATCGAAGAAGAATATCAGGAAGAGATTTTTGAGTATTTCAGAAATCAGGAGGAAGACGATCTGAACCAGGCTGTCATCGATTTCGACAACGATTTCACTTACGAAGAATTACAGCTGATGCGCTTGCAGTTCATCAGCAATATGGCGAACTAAGACGTTCAGCATAAAAAAAGGGGTTAAATCATCTGATTTAACCCCTTTTTTGTGGTATAAGAATTTTAATTGATCGATCCTCTAACACGCTGACTGTAGGCTCTGACAGCCTGATTGATATTTAATCCCTCGGCGGCCATGACTTCCTGACAGAAAATAGCAGCAAGGGTATGTGTTAGTTGTTCACCCTCATCTACGCCTTCGATGTCTATCTGAAGCGGACGTTCATTCATCAAATCATCTTCTGCCTGTTTCAGTTGCTCGGCAGTGTACGATTCTACAATGTGTTTAATGATTTGGATATTCATAGTGTTTCCAGCATTTGAACAAACATATCTTCCTTGGTGGTGCTTTTGGTTTCTACAAGCACACCATCTTTAAATGTAGCAAAGAATGGCAGGGTATCGACATTCGCCATTTTTCTGGCAGTCGGGTTATGCTCGGCATTGACGTCGAGGAAAACAATATCCTTAAAGCGCTCATCGTCGCTTAATCTTCTGAATTTTGGGGCGAACAGTTTGCAACTGCCACACCAGTCGGCGTAATATTTAACGACTACCTTACCAGACTGAATATCGCTGGCGAATTTTGCATCTTCGGATGTTATAACTGACATAGTATTTTTATTTGAAGCTTATTTGTATTTATCGACCATTGCATTGATTTCCTCTTCGCTGACGGCACCTACTGAACGGTATACCTCCTTATTGTTTTTTATGTACACCAGTAAAGGAATCTGAAACGCTTTATATTCTTCCGCCAGGTCAGGGCGCTTATCGGTATCGATGCTGTAAACTATCACTTCTGAGGCTCTGTTGTCGTGCAATCTGTGTACATATGGCTCTATCAATTTGCAAGGCTTGCACCAAACGGCGTTAAAATCTACCACTACCAGTTTACTGCCTTTACGCGCCACCTCAAACGGAATTGTATCGCTCTCGTAGATTGTCTTTTCTTTCTGAGCTTCCACAGGCAGGCCCGCACCTTTCCAATCGCTAAATCCACCTTTTAAAACAAAGAGGTCTTTGAATTCAAGGGCATTTAGTTTTTGAGCAACGAGTATGGCCTCTGACTCTGTATTGCCGTAGATATAGGTCGGCACATCTGAATAAAGCAAGTTTGACATCGCATTAAAATCAGCATTAGTACTGATATTAATAGCTTTGGCAATATGTTCTTTTTTAAATTCCTCTTCAGAACGAATGTCCAGCACCTGAGCATTGGGCTCGCTTACCTTCGCTTTGAAATCATTCAATTCGAGCACAGAGTTATTGTTTTTGTTCTGACAAGCAGAGACAAACAAAAGTGCGGCAACAAATACTACTCTGTTCATTGGGTGCAAAATTAGCTTCTTAAACATTATAAATAAAATTAATTAGATTCATATAGATATAGTTAATATCTATTTACCGAATAAATTACCCAGTCCTGGCAAGCCCGCAATATCCGCGACATCACCCATTGCTGCTTTTTCGGCAGCAGAAAGAGCATTGTTGATGGCCAGAGTAAGGCTGTCTTCGAGGCGCGACTTGTCAGCCATCATCTCTTCGGAGATATGAACAGCCAGAATTTTGCGGTTAGCGTTACAATCAACGGTGATACCATTGGTCACCTCAGTAACAGTAATAGATTCGAGTTTGGCCTTTAGTTCTTCGGCCTTCTTCTTCATTTCGAGTAATTGAGAAATATTTCCAAACATGTTTCAAAATTACAAGAAAAACCTGAGATTAAATTATGATATTCCTTATCATGAAAGGCCGCTGATGACCCCATTATCATCAATATGCATACCTTCAGAGGCCGGCACATCTGGTAAGCCTGGCATACGCATCATACTTCCTAGGATAGGGATAATAAATCCAGCGCCAGAGGCAATTTCAAATTCGCGCACCGTAATGGTAAAGCCTCTTGGTCTGCCAATCTTCTTCTCGTTATCGGTAAACGACTTTTGGGTTTTAGCCATACAGATTGGCAAATGTCCCAGACCAATTTTCTCCAGCCTTCTTAAATCGGCATTCGCTGTAGCGGTGTATTCAACATCATCGGCGCCATAGATGGTTGTTGCGATGGTTTTAATTTTATCTTTCACCGGACTGTTCCAATCGTACAAAGGTTTAAAATTATTGGTGCCCTTTTCAATTTCATTTACCACTGCCTGAGCCAGATCTTTGGTACCATTTCCGCCTTCGGCCCAACCGCGACTTAAGATAGCTTGCACATTCATTGCCTGACAAAGGGTTTGTAAAAGCTGAATTTCCTCGTCAGAATCTGTCACAAAATGGTTTATCGCCACTATAGGATTAATGCCGAAACTACGGGCATTCTCGATATGCTTCTGTAAATTCTCAAAACCCTTCTCCACCTTCTTTATATCCGGGGTATTTAGCTCTTCAGGCAGAGCTCCGCCGTGGTGCCTTAGGGCTCTGATTGTTGCTACCAAGACCATAGCATGCGGTTTCAATCCGGCATACCCGCATTTAATATTCATAAATTTCTCTGCTCCCAGGTCGGCACCGAAGCCAGCTTCAGTCACCACATAATCACCGAGCGACAAACCCATTTTAGTGGCGAGAATGGTATTGGTACCTTGAGCGATATTGGCAAACGGACCGCCATGAAGAATGGCAGGATTCCCTTCAAGGGTCTGCACCAGATTTGGCTTAACGGCATCCTTTAATAAAATCGCCATAGCTTCTTGCACATTCAGTTCGCGGGCATATACTGGCTGGTTATCATAGGTAAAGCCGACTAAGATATTGCCAATTTTTTCTTTAAGATCAGACAAACTCTGAGACATACAAAGAATTGCCATGATTTCAGAGGCTGCTGTAATATTGAAACCATCAGAGCGCATCACCCCATTTGCTTTACCGCCAATACCGATGATAATATCACGCAGACTTCTGTCGTTCATATCAATAACCCTTTTCCATAGCACAGATCGAGGATCTATTTTAACAGGGTGTTTGGGATTTCTGATTACATTATCTATGATTGCTGCCAGGAAATTATTGGCCTTTTCAACCGCGCTAAAATCGCCGGTAAAATGCAGATTGATATCCTCCATAGGCACAACCTGAGAATAGCCCCCACCAGCAGCGCCACCTTTGATACCGAAAACCGGACCAAGAGAAGGCTCTCTTAATACCACGATCGATTTCCTGCCTATTTTATTCAAGCCTTCATTCAAACCAATAGATACGGTAGTCTTGCCCTCTCCTGCCGGCGTTGGCGTGATAGCAGATACCAGAATAAGTTTCGACTGCTGTACTTTTTCAGCATTAATTAAAGTAAGCGGCAGTTTAGCTTTATAGCGACCATAATATTCGAGATCAGTTTCTGGAATATTAAGCTTTTCGGCTACCTGTTGAATAGGCAACATTTTAACGGATTGGGCAATGGCTATATCTGACATAATGGATTTGTTAAAAGACAATATTAAAGTATTTTTTTGAGACTATTTATTGATAATGCTCATCCTGTAAAAATTTAAAACCCTCATTTTCAATACACAAAAACATAAATTTAATTTATTTTTAAATACCACCTGCAACCTAAACAAGAAGTCGATGTCCAACTTACAAGAAACACAAAATGATTGATGCTTTAGAATCAGGGGCCCCGTTCGAAAAGCAAAGATTGCAACACAAACTTAAAAAAACACATTCAAAGTCATGAAAAACAAAATGAACTTATGGTTAGCATCAGTAGCTTTTGCAGCCATCATCTTTACCAGCTCTTGTTCAAAAGAACAAACACCAGTTAGCGCTACCCCTGCAAGCGCTAATGAATTAAGCATCCCTGAAGTAGACCAGTTGGCGCTACAGGCAGACGAAGCTTTCATTAATACAGACATCATAGGTGGCAGTGAAACAGAAGAATTTTCATTGAGCAACGATGGTATTCCAGATCAATACATGGTGAGTGAATCTACAGCGGATGAAATCAATACCACTAAACGCGATGGCAATGCTCGTCGTATGCGTGCCTGCCTTAAAGAGCTTGAATTAAGTGGCGAACAGATTGCCAAGATCCGCATCATATTCAGAAACTACGAAGACTGCAACAAATATGTGATTGGCAGACACCGCAATGCCATGCAGGAACTCACTGTAAAAATGAATGACAAACTTAAATTACTGGTTAAAGCATTCAGAGATGGTCGCATCACCAAAGAAGAATTTGAAGCTAAAGTAAAATCTTTGCGCGCCGAATTCCAAACCTTAAAAAATGCACTTGCTGAGAAATCAAGATCAGCCCTGAAAGAGTGTTACACAAGACTATTAAGAGGCTTGAATCAGGTAATGACAGAAAGACAATGGAAAGCATTTGTAAATTGCTACAGAATCTAAAAACACATACTGAAAACACCTTAAAAAGTTCGCTAGCAATAGCGGACTTTTTTTATTTCATCTTCTGGCGCTTTACAAAAAACGGCATCAGAATCTGGCTAAAATCTTTTCTGACATCGGCTTCGACGTAATCAATTTTATACTGATTACACTTCATTCTTAACGCCGAATTAAAACTTTGAATTTGCTGAAGATAATGCGCTTTAACATCCTCGGGATACAACTTTAACTCCTCACCCGACTCTGCATCTACAAACTTATAAGGTCTGTTAGTAAAATCAAATTCAAGTTCTGTTGCCCCATCGACTATATGGAATATAATGACCTCATGTTTGCGAAACTTCAGGTGCTGAAGGGCATTAAACAAAGCATCCGGATCTTCGGCTGCATCAAACATATCACTGAATATCACAACCAGACTTCGTCTATGAATTTGCTCAGCAATCTGGTTCAGCGTATCGGTAACATTGGTAGTGGTTTTTTGTGGTTCTGCAGACAGGGCTTTCTGAAGTTCGTTGATCACCAGTCTGTAATGCGACAAAGAGGATCTAACATCCAGACTGCTGACGATATGATCACTAAACTGATACAGACCAAAGGCATCCCTTTGTTTCTTCATCAGATTGGCAAGTACAGCAGCGCCTATAGCGGCAAAGCGAATTTTATCATTGGTGTCTTTCGGATAATACATGCTTGGCGATACATCCAAAAGCAAGTGGCATCTCAGATTAGTTTCCTCGTCAAAGCGCTTGACAAATAATTTATCAGTTCTGCCGTATAATTTCCAATCGATGTTTTTAGTTGACTCACCAGTATTGTACAAACGGTGTTCGGCGAATTCAACCGAGAAGCCATGAAACGGACTTTTATGCATCCCCGTGATAAAGCCCTCTACCACCTGAGCTGCAAGCAGATCGAGGTTATCAAATGAGACGGCAATTTCCTGGAGATTCATAGTAGCATATTAATTAAACAGAACCGCTTTAGCTTTCCTTAAAAGAGGCGAAAGGTAAACATCGCCATCCGGTATTTCGACATGCTGACTGAAGTGCGCAATAAAGTTCTCTATACTATCTGAACTTTTTGCTGGTCGTCTGAACTGAATAGCTTTACAAGCTGTTAGCATTTCTATTGCCAGCACCTGCTCGACATTCTCGCACACTTTATACAATTTAGTAGCGGCATTAGCACCCATACTTACATGATCTTCCTGACCATTGCTGCTAACAATTGAATCTACACTCGCAGGCGTGCACAATTGTTTATTCTGACTAACGATACCGGCTGCGGTGTACTGTGCAATCATGAATCCGCTTTCCAGTCCCGCGTTACTCGCCAGAAATGGCGGCAATCCCCTTTCTCCAGCAATTAATTTATAGACCCTTCTTTCGCTAATATTCGCGAGTTCTGAGAGGGCAATAGCAGCAAAGTCCATGCTCAGCGCCAACGTCTGTCCATGAAAATTACCACCACTAATTACTAAATCATCATCCGGAAAAATATTGGGATTATCGGTTACAGCATTCAGTTCCATAGCCATTACAGAGCCAACATACGCCAGGGCATCAATACTGGCGCCATGCACCTGAGGGATACATCTGAAAGAGTATGGATCTTGTACCTGGGTTTTATGAGCGGCATGGATTTGCGAGCCTTCTAATAGTTCTTTGATTCCAGCTGCTGCTTTTTGCTGACCAGTCTGATTGCGAATGAGGTGCGTATGCGGCAGAAATGGCTCAGGACGGGCATCAAAGGCATCGATACTTACGGAGGCTATTTTAGCAACATGCTCTAAAATTGTTTCAGCTTTTATCTGACACATGATACCATAGGCCGACATAAACTGCGTGCCGTTAATAAGTGCCAATCCTTCTTTCGGTCCGAGCGCTATTGGCGCCATACCATGCAGTTGCATTAGCTCTGAGGCAGGAACCATTTCACCTTTGTGCCATACTTCGCCTTCGCCAATCAACGGAAGACAAAGATGAGACAAAGGGGCCAGGTCACCAGAAGCACCAAGAGAGCCTTGCTGATAGACCACCGGAAGAATATCTTTATTGTAAAAATCTAACAGACGTTGAACTGTTTCGAGTTGAACACCAGAGTAGCCATAAGCCAGCGATTTCACTTTTAAAAGCAACATCAATTTTACGACAGACTGAGGCACCAGATCGCCGGTACCACAGGCATGAGAGCGAAGTAAATTGTACTGAAGCTGACTGAGATCTTTGTTTGGCACAACCGTATTACAGAGAGAACCAAAGCCCGTATTGATACCATAAATAACGGTACCAGGGGTATTGATTTTCTGGTTGATGTAGGCATGCGATTTATTGATTGCCGCAATACTTTGTTCACCTAGCTGAACAGCTTCGCCTGAAGCTATCAGTGATTTAATATGGGCAATAGAGGTAATCTGTTCGAGTAACATATCAATTAATAGCCTTAAACAAACGGTTCCAGCGGATTTTCACGAACTCGTTGCCATCGGTACCTGGTTTTGGATTTTCAGAGCGTTTGTATTGAATACTAAAGAACACAAACAAAGGTTTACCGACAATATGATTTTCTGGAACGTAACCCCAGAAACGAGAATCCAGTGAATTGTCTCTGTTATCTCCCATCATCCAGTAGTAATCCATTTTAAAGGTATACTCGGTAATTGGCTGACCATTGAGATAGGCCGTACTGCCTCTCAGTTCAAAATTGGCATTTCCCTCATACACTCTGATGGCACGATCGTAGAAATAGAAATTGTTCTTATCAATTTTAATCGACTGACCTTGTTTAGGAAGCGTCACCGGACCGAAATTGTCTTTATTCCATGGATAAATCTCCATATTATCCGGGAAAGCATTAACGGATACACCAGAGTTTAACTGGTATCTGGCTTTGATAGAATCTATTTTAGACACTTCTTTATATTTTTCAGGATTAATATAGTTTTCATCCATAAGAACAAACATATTGCTCAAATCACTGCTTAGTGGCTGGAAATACACGATACCCAGTTTAGAGATGTCTTCATCAGAGAGTTTCTGACCGGCTTTCACTCTCAGTATAGCGTTAAATTCTTTCTGACCATCAGGAGAGAAATAGTTACCAGTGCGGGGAGATTTTTGCTGACGAATGAAGTCGATGGTGTACTCTTCCTGCAAGCGCTTTAAGTCGGCTTTAGACAATGCCATAATCAGCGTGCGAGGATCGATATAACCAAAATCGTAGACATCATATTCTCTGATAAGTGTTTCTTTCGAAGGCACCTCGGTATTAGGTTTAAATTTGATGTAGTAGTTATGCAGCATCCCTGGCGCTTCGTAACCTTTCTCACCATTAATGTAAAGGACACCATCTTTAATTTCGAGCACATCACCCGGGAGTCCCACACAGCGTTTTACATAGTTCTGCATCTTATCTACTGGTCGTTCCGTTGGGTCGAGTTGATCCCAGGGCACATTAAACACAACAGGATCATTGCGCTTTACATTCTGAGGGCCCCATAAACGCATGTACGGCAACTGAATGCTTTCAGAGTAAGCTTTTGCTCCGAACAACTCCTGATGTACCAGAGGGAAAGCGATAGGTGTGATAGGGAAACGCGGACCGTAGTTCATTTTGCTTACAAACAGAAAATCGCCGACCAGCATACTGTCTTCCATTGAAGAGGTTGGAATTTTGTATGGCTCCAATTGGAACATTCTGATCATATAAGCAACAACGAAAGCAAAGAAAAGGGCATCCGACCATTCTCTTACGGCACCTCTTTTTGCTGGAATATATTTTTTACGGAAATCGATATTTCTGGACTGACCCAGGTAAATGATATTTTTATCAAGAGCCAGTTTAGGATACATGTAAAAAGGGAAAACAACACCCATAACTTGTTGCCAGAATTTATTCTGACCGAAGCTTTCCATCAGGTCGATTACCAGAGAGAACCAGATGATCACATCGGCTGCCGGTATAATGGCCCAGATCATCCAGGTTTTAGGGCGACCGGTAAGCTGGATCCATGGCCAGTAGCAAACCACCGGAATGAAAGCCATCCAGGCATTTTTCACCTGAGCTTTTCTGAAGAGTAAAAACAAGCCAATGTGTGTAATCACATAAAGCGGGATGTACACCATCAGGAAAAGATTAAAATTTGTAGGGTTCATTATAAAAATTTAATATTAAAAACCTATGAGATCACTCATAGAGAAATAGCCTTGTTTACCAGGCAACCATTCGGCAGCGATTACAGCGCCAATGGCAAAGCCTGAACGGCTGTGAGCCGTGTGTTTAATTTCGATATCGTCGATATCAGACGTGTATTTTACACTGTGTGTACCTGGAACATCATCGACTCTGAAAGCTTTTATGGATAAATCAGATTCGCTGCCAGCTTCTTCAGAGAGCGCCCATTTTTGTTTGCGACTGATTTCAGCCAGAATACCCTGAGCGATGGTGATAGCAGTACCACTCGGCGCATCGAGTTTCTGAGTGTGATGCGTTTCCTCTATTTCGACATTGTATTCAGGTAAATTTTCCATGGCCTGAGCCAGAATTTTATTGATATGGAAAAATAAATTTACACCGATACTGAAGTTAGTCGCTGCCAGTATTGCGTGATTACCTTGTTGAGCTAATTGCTTTATCGCTTCGTGATGCTCATACCAACCAGTTGTACCAACTACTACTGGAACGTTTAGACTGAAACATCTTTTTATATTCTCAACAGCCGTATCAGGTTTAGAAAACTCTATGGCTACATCTGCTTTCGACAGTGCATCCCAGTCGGCATTGCTGGCGTCTTTATCTATTTTAGCCACGATAGCGTGACCTCTGTTGATGGCGATTTGTTCAATCATTTTCCCCATTTTTCCGTACCCGATAAGGGCTATCTTCATCTTTGAACTCATATACTTTCTTTTGTGCAAACTTAAGTTTTTTTTAGTGTAGAAAAAATACCGAAATGGGTCTTGAATTTTGCATTTGCGTCTCTTCCAAAACGAATTAAGACTTTTTTTCATAAATCTACCAATCTGCAACGCACGAAACTGGTCAAATCGTCTGATAATCTGACGAAATTGCCGAAAAATCCGATTGGAGTTGTATTTGATTCTAAACAGACATTAACCTATGAACATTAACAAATTCACAATCAAAGCCCAGGAATGTCTTCAGAGCGCTCAACAAACCGCCTTTGAAAATCAAAATCCAAGCATAGAAAATGCCCATATTTTAAAAGGCATTTTCGACAATGACGAAGAAATCATTGCCTATCTTTTCAGTAAGGTAGGCGCCAATTTACAGCGTGTTAAATCGGCCAATGATGCCATTATAAAAGGACTGCCAAAAATCACCTCAGGCGATATGGCCCAGTCGCTTTCTCCTCAGGCCAATACCAGCATGATGATGGCCGAAAAAATCATGAAAGAAATGGGCGACGACTATGTCTCCATCGAACATTTGATTTTAGCTTTAATCAGTAACAACGACAATGTCGCTAACCTGATGAAAGATGCAGGCATTAAACTGGCAGATGCCAAGAAAGCCATTAAAGAATTAAAAGGCAATACTACTATCAATTCGCAGAGTGGCGGCGAGCAATACAATGCGCTCAAAAAATACGCGCTCAACCTGAATGAGCTAGCCTCATTAGGCAAACTTGATCCGGTTATCGGAAGAGATGAAGAGATCAGAAGGGTCTTACAAATACTTAGTCGAAGAACCAAGAATAATCCGGTACTAATTGGAGAACCTGGTGTTGGTAAAACGGCTATTGCAGAAGGTTTAGCGCGCAGAATCGTACAGGGCGACGTGCCTGAAAACCTAAAATCAAAGACCATTTTTTCGCTGGATATGGGCGCATTGATTGCCGGCGCGAAATACAAAGGCGAATTTGAAGAACGCCTAAAAGCCGTTGTCAATGAAGTCATCAAAAGCAATGGAGAAATTGTCTTATTTATTGACGAGATCCACACCCTTGTAGGAGCCGGAAAAGGCGAAGGTGCGATGGATGCTGCTAATATTTTAAAACCAGCTTTAGCCCGTGGCGAACTCAAAGCCATTGGCGCTACTACTCTGGCCGAGTATCAGAAATATATTGAGAACGATAAAGCCTTAGAAAGAAGGTTCCAGAAAGTGATGGTTGAAGAACCAGATATTCAGGATGCCATTTCAATCTTAAGGGGACTAAAAGAACGCTATGAAACGCATCATAAAGTAAGGATAAAAGACGAAGCCATTATCAATGCCGTTGAATTATCTTCGAGGTACATCAGTGATCGTTTCCTGCCAGATAAGGCCATAGATTTACTAGACGAAGCTGCCTCTAAACTGCGAATAGAAATAGATTCGCTTCCTGAAGAACTCGACGAAATGAACCGCAAAATTATGCAGTTAGAAATTGAGCGCGAGGCCATCAAAAAAGAGAATGATACCGATAAGCTGGAAAAGCTAAATGCCGAAATTGCTAATCTTAGCGAAGACCGCAACAGCATTAATGCCAGATGGAAAAGCGAGAAAGAAGTTGTTGAGCAGATTCAGGCCGCTAAAGGTCGTATCGAGCAATACAAATACGAAGCAGATCAGGCTGAAAGAAACGGCGACTTTGGCAAAGTAGCTGAGTTGCGCTATGGCAAAATAAAAGAAACAGAAACAGAGGTTATCGCGCTGCAAAACAAGCTGAGCGAAATTCAGAGCGATAAGCCGATGGTAAAAGAAGAAGTAGACGCCGAAGATATTGCCGAAGTGGTTAGCAAATGGACTGGCATACCAGTGAACCGCATGTTGCAGAGCGAAAAAGAGAAACTGATTCATCTGGAAGAAGAACTGCACAAACGCGTTGTGGGTCAGGAAGAAGCCATAGGCGCCATTGCTGATGCCGTTCGCAGAAGCAGAGCAGGTTTACAAGACCCAAAGCGACCAATAGGCTCATTCATTTTCTTAGGCACTACCGGCGTTGGTAAAACCGAATTGGCGAAAGCCCTGGCATCTTTCCTCTTTAACGACGACAATGCCATGGTGCGCATAGACATGAGCGAATACCAGGAAAAACATACTGTGAGCAGATTGATTGGAGCGCCTCCGGGCTATGTTGGATACGATGAAGGCGGTCAGTTAACTGAAGCCGTGAGACGTCGCCCCTACTCTGTCATCTTACTCGACGAAATAGAGAAAGCCCATCCGGATGTTTTCAATATTTTGCTTCAGGTCTTAGACGATGGCAGATTAACCGACAATAAAGGCAGAACAGCCAACTTCAGAAACACGATCGTAATTATGACAAGTAATATTGGCTCACATGTGATACAAGAAAACTTCGAATTACTTAATGAGGACAACAAACTGGAAGTACTGGCAAAGACCAAGAACGAAGTGTATCAGATTTTAAAGAACAGCATACGACCAGAGTTTTTGAACCGTATAGACGAAGTGATCATGTTTGAGCCATTGAGCAGAGAGCATATCCACGAAATCGTTAAGTTGCAGTTGAATGGTATGATAAAGCAATTGCAAGAAGCTGGATTTACTTTAGAAGTCACCGATGACGCTATTGATTGGCTGGGACAATTGGGATATGATCCTCAGTTTGGCGCACGACCATTAAAACGCGTTCTTCAGAAAAAAGTATTGAACGAATTATCGAAAAAAATCCTGATGGGAGAAGTCAAGAAAGACCAAGCCATCATAGTCGATTGTTTCGAGAATCAAATAGTGTTTAGAAATTAAACAATACCCCTATTTATAAAGCCTGCCCTGCAAAGGGTGGGCTTTTTTATGATGCTTTTTTGAGCATGGCTTTTAAGGCAATACCACTTGACAATCCGAGTAGCAAACCACCTGAAAGAATCAATCCCAAATTCACAAAGAACAGCACCAAATTAGAGGCCGACAAGACGTAGGAGTAATCGAGTGCTTTGACGGCAGTGAGAGCCGCCATCCAGCCAATAGCAGAGGCAGGCAACCAAAGAATAGCTTTGCCGACATGGTTTTTTAGTAAGGCATAATGCACATACCCAATTATAACGGCGCCAATACTTACCGCAGAAAACAAAATCTGTATCCCTGTTAGTCCGCCTATTTGTTCTAATACTACAAATGGCAGAGTCATGCCAAAGACAGATACCCATACCCAATTAAACTTAAGCGCAATGGATGTTCTCAACAAAAACCATTGCACCAGTCCTATACCCAGACCCATGCCTGTTCCCACTGCAAACTGCTGATGCCTGATTCCGAAGAATTCCAGGGCCGGCGAAATTGCCAGAATCAAAGTCACCCCCAAAAACCATCCAAAGAAATTGAACAACACCCATTTCTTTAAGTTAAATCCTACCTGTTCCGTCATAAGTTGTCAAAGATAAGCTTGAAAAAAACAGGATGAAAGAAAATGGATATTTAGCAAAATTAAATCGACGAGCAAAATGCCGTCTTTTTTTACAAAATCGATATATCAATTAACAAAAACATCTTTTTAATTTATAAGTACTTGTATTCCTTTTATCTACGATTAATACATTATGACATTTTTTACTATATTTGTCTCAATAAAAAAATCTGATGAATAAACTTTTACAATCAATCTTTCCTGTCTTATTAAGCGTCTTTTTACTAAGTCCCCTTAGCAGTCAGGCTACATGCCCTATCACAGGCGCAACAGATGTGTGTGAAAACCAAACCGTCTCGTACAGTGTAGTACCCAATCCCGGCGAAACCTATACATGGAATGTCACTGGTGGTGGTGTATTAACAGGCTCCGGCAGTGCGGTATCGGTTACCTGGCCCAGCATCGGAACAGGAACCCTTACATTAATTGTTAAAAACAATTTAAATGTAGTGATATGTACGAACACCATAACGGTGACTATTCATGGCAAGCCCAATCCTGTCATCACGCCCTCCTATATTTCTGGATGTGGTGGACGAAAAGACGGCAGCGGTCAGGGCGATAAAGCTGGCTGTTTGACAGCTTGCGACTCTACCTATATCACGTATACGACACCCAACCATGCAGGCAGCACCTATGTGTGGACCGTCACAGGCAGCGCTACCTATAGCAGCAGTGGCAATAGTGTAACCGTTTACTGGACCGGTATTGGCAATGGCTCTGTAAAAGTGGTTGAAACCAATATTTGGGGCTGTAGTAAAGAAGTAGAAGTTTGTATTGAAATTGTAGGCAAACCTCAGGCAGCCTTCAGTACTTTACCTGGCTTAACAGGTTTGGTTGTAAATGCCTGCAAGAATCAGGTGATTCAATTTATTGATCAGTCGCTACCCGGCGCAGGCTCTCCTATCAACTCATGGAGTTGGTATTTTGGCGATGGCGGCAATGCGTTTTACTCTGCTCCAGGCAATGGCAACACTTCACATGCTTATTCCACTCCGGGCACCTATCAGGTGATGCTGGTAGTAGAAAATCAGTGCAAATGTAAAGATACCGCTTATGTAACCGTGGTGGTTGCTAATAGTGTGGGACCAGAAATCTTTTGTATTTCAACCGTATGTCCGGATGCTACAGTTACCTACACCACCAATGCCAGTGGATGCAACAATTACAACTGGAGTGTCACCAATGGTGTTATCATCGGATCAAATACAGATTCAGTAGTAACAGTGCAATGGGGCACTAACGGTCCGGGTAGCATCACTTTAAGTGTTAACTGCCCTGGTTTCTGTAATTCACCGACAACCGTATTCGTTCCGATTATTACGCCAAACGCCACTATTAACGGACCATCACAGGTGTGTATAGGTGAGTGTTATACCTACCATATTAGTTGCGACATTCCGATAGACAGCATTGAATGGCATTTCCCTCCTGGTGTATTTGTCCAAACAGACTCAATTAATGTGCATGAAGTACAGGTATGTTTTTACAACAACATATCAGGCAATATCACAGTCGACTATTGGCATTTTACGCCAGGCGCCAAACCACCAATTAATTGCGGAGGCAGTTCGGTGTTACCGGTGAGTGTTAAACCAAAAATGTTCATGAGTGGCAGTGCCAATTTATGTGCTAATCAACCTTATAACTATAGCATCAGTCCGGCGCCTACCGGCAGTATATACTGGACCATCACCAATATTGCAGGCAATACTACCTATGCGTCTAATACGATAACGGGACCATCGCCATTTGCGGGACTATGGACATACGGACCGGGGCAATTCATTGTTTCAGCTAATGATTTATCGGGCAATTATTGCAACAGTCCTTTAAAGAAATTCATCACTGTGCACCCTATTCCTCCGGTGGTAGATACAGTTTACGGTCCTAGTCCCGTTTGCCCTAACTACTCTTATGCCTACACAGCGGTACCTACCTCTGGCAATTATTATATCGGCTGGCAGGTTACCAATGGTACACCATCGACGGGTATAGGCAATACTTTGAGTATCACTTGGGGACCGAGCGGACCGTACAGTTTAAATGTTTATCAGATTGATCCTGTAACAGGTTGCAAATCGGCCGCTACCTCTATGAGTGTATTGAGCGCCTTACCAATGGCAGCATCCGTCATTAACGGTCCGGACACTGTATGCGCTAACGGCACATCCACTTACTCGACCAGCACACCAGGCGACGATTATATCTGGAGCATCAATCCAGGCATAGCCGGAAGTGTTGGCAGTGGCAATCACACCAACAGCATAAGCGTGCAATGGAATAATTACACAGGCAATGCCTGGGTGGTACTTACCAGAAAAGTATGTGGCAGTCAGAGAAAAGACTCGGTTTTGGTGAGGGTTATCAATGCGCCAATACCAAACATCATTATACCACCGGCGATTTGCCAGGGCGTCACCCTCTTTGCGAGTTCATCAACAGTAGCCAGTTCTTATAGCTGGAATTTTGGTGATGGCGGAACAGGCAGTGGCAATCCGGGCACCCATATTTACAATGCGCCGGGCAATTATGTTATTACATTAACTACTACCTATGGAGGCACTTGCCCTGGAACGGGGGTTAACACAGCCACTATAGCCATCTGGCCAAAACCCAACATCAACATCTCGACACCAGATCCAAACCTCTATTGCAATCCTCCTATTTCAACTACCATGACGGTAGCGGCACCTGCTATAGGCATCACCTATCAGTGGTATAACCCTTCGGTGATTGGCAGTGCAACAGGCACCTCCTATACCGCCACAAGTACAGGCAGTTTCTTTGTTGTTGGCACCAATTCTTATGGCTGCAAAGACACCAGTAATATTATTCCTATTTCTACAGGCAATTGCAATCCTACCTGTACGCCAGCCACTTATACTCTAAACTACAACCGATTCAGATTAGGTTGCAATACGGATAGCTTTAATGCCATCATATCTCCTGGTGTAATTAATCTATCCTGGAATTTTGACGATCCGTACAATCCGGGTGGTGCATCTGGCACCCCTGTTTCACATACCTTCACAGAGCCGGGCTATTACAGAGTAAAACTTTGCGCAGATGTTCCTAATGCCGCGGGCACAGGGTATTGTAATGTGTGCATGTACAAAGTTGATACTGTTAAATACGTTCCTAATTTCTTTGATTCAATTTATTGTGTGAATTACGCTACGACAGTACCAGTAAAATTTGTAAATACCACTAAAATACTGGCTGGCTATCCAGCCCCATCATGGTCGTGGTTAGTTAATCCAGGTGCATTAACCAGCACAACCAAAAACCCGGTGTTTAATTTAAGTCCGGGCACCTACACAGTCAGTCTCACCGTCGCTGGCGTATGTACCTTTACCAAAACAGTAGTGATACCACCATTGCCAAATGCCTCGTTTACGGTTCAGGATTCGGTTTGTCAGAACACACCGGTACTATTTACGAATACCAGCACTGGCACAGGTTTAAGTTCTACGTGGACGTTCGGAGATGGATCCAGTTCTTTACTGAGCAATCCGATCAGAACATATAGCAATTCTGGCACCTATTTAGTGACTTTAACTATTGTAAACAGTTTAGGTTGCAGAGACACTGCAAAACGCAATGTCAAAGTATTGCCACATACTTTAAGTGGTGTAATAGTAGCGGGCGGACCATTAAAGTTCTGCGAAGGTGATAGTGTCAAATTAACAGGAACGGGCATAGGCGGCTACCCTGCTTATAGTTATTTATGGTCGACGGCCGCTACGACGCCTGTTATCTGGGCACATCAGACAGGCAATTACAATTTAGAAATAACAGACACTAAAGGTTGTTTCTATAAAACAGGCAATCTGAATGTATTGGCGAAGACAAGACCTAAGCCAAACATTATCGGACCGAAAGCACTGTGCGAAAACACCAATTATACATACGTGGCCAATTATCCAATGATACCAGGCGCCCAATTTGAGTGGTACTGGGATGGCATGCCACAGTTCGTCAATTCAAACACCTTTAGTTTTGGCACTTACAGCATGACACCTGGAGCACATCAGTTAGTGGTTACTGTAATGAGTCCTGATACCTGCTTCGGTACTGACACCTTAAATCTGATATTATACCCTAATCCGAATGTCACAATTACGGCACCGCCGGTATTATGCGCAGGCACTAACAATATGTTGGTTGCCAGCAGTACATCAACAGGCATAACTGGTTTCTATTGGAGCAATGGCCAGGTTAATGACACTATTTATACTGGCGTTCCGAATATCTATACTGTCACTGTAACAGACACCAATGGTTGTCAGGCGCAGGCTGTCACTGTAGTGAATCCACTACCCGACTTCTGCGGATTGATGACAGGCTGTTATGACATTTGCGATACCGTAACGAATCTGGTATGGCACGGACCGAAAGGGTACGCCACCTACCAGTGGTTCCTGAATGGCAATCCGATTGCATGGGCAGTGAGCGATACCTTCCATGTGCCATTGTATGTATCGGGCACCTATAATTTACAAATAACGACAGCGGCAGGTTGTACAGATATGTCTGACGACATCAATATCGACTTTGTTAAATGTGGAGGATGTAATTTTAGTGCTACTGTAAAAATAGACTGCGGACCGGTAAGCGAGATGGGCAATCAAACCTACAGCTTATCGTTTAACATCAACAATACATTAGGAGCTGGAGCTACGGTGAGCATTACATCACCACAAGGTGTGGTTAGTAATATTAGTCCTGGCACCTTAAGTGCAGGCAGCAATACGGTAACTGCAACTTTTGAAGATATTCCGGCAATAGACGCATCAGCTTGTTTCACCATTACCATCAGCAATCAGAATCAGATTTGTGATACCACGATTTGTATTAAACTACCACCATGCGGTCAGAAAGATTGTAAGATTGGTTCTAAAATTATCAGATTCGATTGTATCGGACATGATGGCAGCGGCAATCCGCAATATTATGTTTGTTTGAGTGTCAATTGGAGTGGCAGCAATGGTAGCACCTTAACATTATCCTCACCAAGTGCCACCTTCAGTGTCAATCCGGTAAGTATTAATAATGGCACGCAAACCATTTGTTATACTTACACTGATTTACCGCCATATAGCACGTTCATGACCATCTATCTATATGGATTCGATCCAGCCACAGGCAAGGTATGTAAAGACTCTGTGAAAACAGAATACAAACCATGCAGTAAAGACAGTTGCAGTGTGGGCGTATATGGTGAGTGTGCACATTGTCATATGAAAGAAGGCGGCAGCTGGACGTATGATGTCGACTTAACGATACTCAACCCATTTGCTGGTCCAGCCACTGTGAGCATCCCACCGATAGCTGCTGGTAATTTTGGCCCGATTACACCAAATCCAATTCCAAGTGGCATGCAGAATGTGAGCACACAGTTTACGGACATTGCACCAAGCAATCAAATCATCTGCTTTAAAGTGTTGTTAACAGAAGTAAGTTCAGGAAAAACCTGCTGGAAAGACGTCTGTATTGCTTTACCTCCATGCGATTCGAACACCAATATCATCGTCAACTTAGTTGACAATTACACGTTAATGGTGTATCCGAATCCTGCAGGCAAAGAAGTGCACATCAACTATCAAATGATGGATGGCAGCACTGCGATGCGCTTTGAGATAACGGATATCAATGGGCGCACACTAAAGTCGGTAGAGAATGATTACAGTTCAGGTGATGTCTTAGTGAATACAGAAGACCTGGCTGACGGCTTGTACTTTATTAAAATTATAAAAGACGGACGTTTGGCTGGCAGCACCAGATTACTGGTAATGAAGCGTGATTAAAAATACGGTCGGCAGTATTAAATTGCTGCCGACCTTTTATATCTTTGGCACATGAAAAGTTTTGTATTGGCATTGTTATGCATATCGAGTAGTATTGTGTTGGCGCATGACACAACTGCTTATAATCTTGCCAAAGAAAGTTTTATAAAAAAAGAAAAGCTGAAAGCGTTGGACATGTGCAACGACATTTTAAGCAAAGACAAGCAGTATGTTGATGCTTATGTTTTGCGAGGAGGATTATATATAGATTTAGGCTTACCAATAGACGCTCTGGAGGATTTCAACACTGCAATTAGTATAGACCCAAATTGCTTTTCAGCTTATTTAGGAAGAGCAATGTATTACAATCAAAATGACAATTTCAATGAAGCTCTGGCAGATTTAAACAAAGCAGAACTTATCAATGATTCTGCTTTGATATTATATCTTAATAAAAGTCATTTATATAATCAGCTACACCTATACGACTTGAACATTCAGCAATTAAGCAAAGGGATTCAGAAACATCCAAAGAGTTTGATATTGTACCAAAGTCGCTCTTATGTTTATATCTGTAAAAACAAGATAGATTCAGCTATAATGGATGCTTTTGCCACATTGAAGATCGACAGTACAGACATTACCGCTAAAACCAATCTTGGGTTTTGTTATATCCTTTTAAAGCAATACAAAAAAGCGAATGACATCTATACAAAACTCAATATCACATCCGAGAGTCATCCTTATATGTTGAGCAATTATGGATTTGTCCAATATAAAATGGGCAAAAAAATAGAAGGACTAGACAATATTTATCGCTCGTTAAAAATACTGGAAAACAATGCTTTTGCGCATCGTTATCTGGCCGAAATATCGATAGAAGAAAAAGACTTGGAATCCGCCTGTTATCATATTAACAAATCTCTAAAACTTGGCTATACCAATGAGTATGGAAATTATGTAGAATTGATGCAGAAAAAATACTGCCAGTAATTTTTTAGATAATATTCACCTCTGGTTCCAGCTGAATCCCAAAAGTATCTTTCACACTTTGAATGATAGTAAGCGCCATCTGGTAGACCTCGTTTCCGGAAGCATTGCCATAATTGACTAATACCAGTGCCTGCTTGGCATGCGCGCCTGTCTCGCCTACCCGCTTTCCTTTCCAGCCACATTGTTCAATCAACCAGGCAGCGGGTACTTTCACACCATGATCATTAGGAAAACCTTTGATGCCTGGGTATTGCTGCTGAAGTTGTTCGAATTTTTCCTTAGTGATGACAGGGTTTTTAAAGAATGAGCCACTATTGCCCAAAACTTTAGGGTCAGGCAATTTTGAACTTCTAATTTGAATAACTGCATCTGACACATCTTTGATACTAGCTTCAGACAAGGCAATACCTTTATCGGTAATCACTTGTTGAATATCGCCATATTCGATACTTATCTTAGGCTGCTTATCTAAGCGAATCGTAACAGAATAGATGAAATACTGTCCTTTTAACTGACGTTTGAATACACTTTCGCGGTAGCCAAAGGCACATGATATTTTATTAAAGGTGTGGAGTTCGAAAGTATGCAGATTAAGTGCCTCTAGTTCGATAAAAACCTTTTCGAGTTCTACACCATAAGCACCGATGTTTTGCATAGGTGCAGCACCAACAGTACCAGGAATCAAGGAGAGATTTTCTATACCTCCCCAGTTGCGCTCTACACAATGCATCACCAGATCGTGCCACCCTTCGCCGCTATATACTTTCAGGGTAACATGCTGATCATCTTCTGAGACAATATGAATCCCTTTGATAGAATTTTTTATTACTAGCCCTTCGTAATCCTTGCAGAAAAGCACATTGCTACCACCACCCAAAAACATAAACTGTTCTTCAGGGGATTCGGCGATGGCTTCCTTAAGAGAAGCGAGAGAGTTCACTTCAGCGAAGGCGCGGGTTTGCACATCCAGACCGAAGGTGTTGTATGGTTTAAGAGATATGTGGTGTTGAACCTGAGTCAATTATTTATTAAGACGTTCTTTGATATCCAGACGGTGAGCACGAGCGGTATCTTTAGCGATATCGTAACCAGCATCAGCGTGTCTGATAACACCCATTGCCGGATCGTTGTGCAATACACGTTTCAGACGCACAGCAGCCTCGTCGGTACCATCGGCAACGATCACCATACCAGCGTGAATACTGTAACCAATACCAACACCACCACCGTGGTGAAGACTTACCCAGGAAGCACCACCAGCAGTATTAATTAAAGCATTTAATACAGGCCAGTCGGCGATAGCATCACTGCCATCCAACATAGCTTCAGTTTCGCGGTTTGGAGAGGCCACAGATCCGGTATCCAGGTGGTCGCGACCAATAACAATCGGCGCAGATACTTCACCATTTTTTACCATTTCGTTGAAAGCAAGGCCCGCTTTTTCGCGCTGACCCTGACCTAACCAGCAGATACGTGCAGGCAAGCCCTGGAATTCAATTTTCTCCTGCGCCATTTTAATCCAGCGTTTCAGACCTTCGTCTTCAGGGAAAATCTCTAATAATTTTCTATCAGTCGCGTAAATATCTTCAGGATTTCCAGAGAGCGCTACCCAGCGGAACGGACCGCGACCTTCGCAGAATTGAGGGCGAATGAAGGCAGGCACGAAACCAGGGAAATCGAAGGCATTGGTCAGACCTTTTTCGAGAGCACGACCGCGAAGGTTGTTACCATAATCGAAAACGATAGAACCCATTTTTTGGAACTCGATCATCAGTTTCACGTGATGAACCATAGTAGAATAGCTTTCGTTGACGTAACGGGTTGGATCGGTTTTACGCAAACGGTCGGCACTTTCCACATCGTAGCCTTCAGGGAAGTAACCCACTAATGGATCGTGTGCTGAAGTCTGGTCAGTTAAAGTATCAGGCACTATGCCTCTTGCTTTTAATTTTTCTAATAAATCAACGGCGTTACAATGCACACCGATAGAGACAGCCATACCCTCTTCTTTGGCTTTAAGGGCCATGTCAATTGCCTGATCAATATCTTTGGTCATGACATCCAGGTATCTGGTTTCCAAACGTTTTTTAATACGCCATTCTTCCATTTCAGCTGCCAGGCAAACACCTTCGTTCATGGTAATTGCAAGCGGCTGAGCGCCACCCATACCACCTAAACCAGCGGTAACGTTAAGAGTACCTTTAAGTGTACCGCCAAAATGTTGACGGGCACATTCAGCAAAGGTTTCATAGGTACCTTGCACGATACCCTGAGAGCCGATATAAATCCAGCTACCAGCGGTCATCTGACCGTACATGATCAAACCCTTGGCTTCTAATTCGCGGAAGTAATCCAGGTTAGCCCAGTGTGGCACTAACTGTGAGTTAGAGATAATAACACGGGGAGCATCTTTATGAGTCGGCAGAATACCAACTGGCTTACCAGATTGAACCAGTAAGGTTTCATCTTCGTTAAGATCTTCAAGGGCTTTCACGATTAAGTGATAGCTTTCCCAGTTACGGGCAGCTTTACCAGTACCACCGTATACCACCAGGTTCTCAGGTTTCTCGGCCACATCCGGATCCAGATTGTTCATCAGCATACGGTAGGCAGCTTCGGTTACCCAATTCTTACAGTGCAGGGTATTTCCTGTTGGGGCTTTAATCACTTTAGATAAGTCAGTATTACTCATTTGATGTTGCAAAATTACTATTTTTTATTCTTGTTGACGCAATAAATTACTAAACACAGCAAGGATATTTTTGTTTGACATTTAGTTCAATTTTAGGGCATAAAAAAAGTCCGCCTATTTAGGAGACGGACTTTTTAAAATATTGTTTAAAGCGATTAAAAATCGGCTAGTTTACTCAGGTAAGTGATATTGTCTTTGCTGCTGATATCAAACTGGAACAGACCGTTGTCAGCAGTAACGATTAATACATCACCATTCACGATAACATCGAAAGCATGGATATCAGGATAGCTATGGCGAAGTGTAAGGTTTTCGTTAGTTTTATCCCAATCGTACACGAACAGACCATTTTTACCCTGGCACACAAAGAGAAGATCTTCTTTAACACCAAGACCATAAGGTTCAACCATGTTCATATTGCGCACCAAATTAGCCAAAGCAGGATTGTTGACATTATAAACACTAAGCTGACTCATATTGGTTGTACGACAAGCTGTTCCACCTCTTACAGTAGAGAAAGCATAGTTGTCGCTAACCACAACCGGATCGCAGCCAGTGATGTGCCAAAGGGTATTAATATAGGCCGGAGTAGCTTTAGAGCTGGCAGTGTTGTAAATAAGCACACCGCTTGAAGTTCCTAAGTAGAGGTAAGTTTTGTAAGGGAAAATTGTTTCAACATTACTACCGTTTAAACCCATAGTTAATTGTTTAACTGGCTTAGTAGGATTGGCGATATTGATAGGAAATAATTGAGAACTGTTAGTGATGTAAAGGTAATCGCTGATGATAGCAAACTTAGCCATTGATCCACCTTTACCGGTTGATGAAGCACCTGCACCAGATGAAGCCATATCTGAAGTGGTCATGAAACGACCATTAGAACTATTGCATTCTCTTTTTACACGTTGAATAGAGGTATTGTAACCTACTATGAATTTGTCGCCACTCACACGTTCGGTATTAACATTTTCTTCGCGGTTAATAACTTTGATATCGCTGAGATCAGAGAAGGATATAGAAAGTAAATCCGGACCGTTATCAGCAAGGATGACATCATTATAGACTGTGAAGTTTTCGTTACCTTTAAGGTTAATGAACTTAAGCGGAGTTGGAGAAGCTGGATTGGTGTTGTCAAGAATATGAATACCTTTTAGTTTCTCGCCAACCAGCAAATATTTACCATATGAATAAATATTACCAGGTTTGGTAATCGTGTAGTCATCTACCACACTGAAAGAAGCTTTAACATCAGACAATTTTTCATAAACTGGTTCAAAAACTGTTTGATCTTCGTAGTAATAACACTTGTCTTCGCAGGCTGTAAAGAACAGGACACTGAGGAAAACGATGGCTACCTGATAAATTTTTAGTTTCATATTAATATTAATATTTCACACAAACTTATGTAAATTTGCCTGAATGACAATGAAAAATTCGATAAAACTTTTACTATTTTTTTGTTTAATAAGTATTAATAAGCTAGCTGCTCAAAACAGTGATTTGTACATCATCAAAATGAAATCGGGTTTGCAGGTGAAGTGCGAATTGGTGAAAATAGTACCTGATTCTTTTGTGATGGTTAGGCAATATGGATTAGTATCCAAAATTTCTATTAATGACATACTGGACATCAATTATTCAGAATCTATTGCAGGATCAGGGTCATTTGGCGGATCAGTAAAGAAAAAAGCCATTCGCCGACCATTGCCAGACACCGGCTGGTCAGTAGGTTTGCAGCCAGGTTTTACCATCGGCAGTGCTCCGGGCTGGGGCGCCACGAGTAGTTTTGTTTTCAGAGGCAGTTTCTTAAAATCTGATGGCAATCGCTGGATGTATGGCATTAACGCTGGGTTTGACCCATATGATTTTTATGACGAAGTTGTTGGCGCTACAATGTTAGAGGGCCGATATTTCCTTAAGAAGAAAGATACCAAGCCAGCATTTTTGGTAGTGAATGCTGGTTACGGATTTAATTTAACCTCACCTCGCACTGGCGCAGATGGCGGATTTGGTTGTTCATTTGGGATTGGCAAATCTTTCCGATTAAAAAACCAGAACACATTTTCGTATTTATTCACTTACAAGATTCAGCAGTTTGAATCAGAGAGCTGGAACTGGTGGAGCAGCTTTAATCAGTTGCAGCATGTGGACACTAGACGTTTTGAGTTCAGGGTGGAGTGGCGTTACTAAACCTCCACACTCACACTCAACCTCAACCTCAAACTATACCTCACCTTCTCCCTCACCCTCACCTCAACGGTACCGATACCATTTACCATTAATCTATTCCTGGCAATCATTCTTAAACAACAAATTTACCATTCAAAAACATTCTCTAATTTTATGTCATGTTTGATTTTCAAAAATTAGTAGTTTATCAAAAAGCCAAGCAATTTTATGTAATTTTAAAACAAATTGCATTGGATAAGTCAATTGACAAAAACGTGCGGGATCAATTGTCCAGAGCGGCATTTAGCGTCCCACTCAACATAGCAGAGGGAGCAGGAAAGTTTTCAAAGGCAGATAAAAAGAATTATTACACAAGCGCCAGAGCGTCCGTTTTTGAATGTGTTGCAATAATGGATATTTTGAACGAAGAGAGGAAAATTGACAATAATACCTTTACATCTCAATTGAAATGTGCCGATGAATTGTCGAGAATTTTGTTTTCAATGATTAAAGGTTTAGAACAGTAAAGTATGTGAGAATACAAATTTATTGTAGCCGTCGGACCTGCGGTCCACGGTAAAAAGCCAGATGTGAGGATAAGAGTTGGAGGATCTGGGATCTTATTAATAAGAGGGGGAAGGTGAGTGTGGGTGTTAGTGTGAGTATGAGTGTGAGTTTGAGTTTGAGGAAGTATAGCCGTCGGACCTGCGGTCCACGGTAAAAGTTGGACCTGCGGTCCACGGATAGAGTGTGAGGAAGAGGGTGAGGATCAGTGTGAGGGTGAGGGTGGCCAAATGTAAGCTCACTCCGTGAGTTTACATTTGGGGGTGAGTGTGAAGAAAAAAGGCGTCAATGTTTTCACATTGACGCCTTTTTGTACCCAGGGCGGGACTTGAACCCGCACAGCCGTGAAGCCACAGGATTTTAAGTCCTGCGTGTCTACCGATTCCACCACCTGGGCAAACAAAAAAAGCCCTAGTTTGGGCTTCTTGTTGAGCGAGAAACGAGGTTCGAACTCGCGACCTCAACCTTGGCAAGGTTGCGCTCTACCAACTGAGCTATTCTCGCTTGAATTTTTAAGAACTTTTCTTCCCGATTGGGGGTGCAAATATAGAAAAAAAATTAAATTCGCTCCAAATATTTTTGAAAATTTTTTATGAAACATTATTCTTCCTATTGGGAACGCTCGGTATTACTCAGAAAATTCGACTTTTTGATTCTCGGCGCTGGCATAATTGGTAAACAAATTGCCCTCAAAATCCGGAAGAAAAACCCAAATGCCCGTATCGGAATCGTCGATCGCTCCCCTATTTCTTATGGTGCCTCTACCAGAAATGCAGGCTTCGCCTGCTTCGGAAGTGTCTCCGAAATTGTCGACGACTTTAAACGCTCGTCACAACACGAAGTAATGTCGCTCCTCAATAAAAGATTTCAAGGCATACAACAACTGGTGCAAACTTTTGGCGCCGACCAGATTGGGTACCGCAATACCGGCAGCTACGAAATATACACCGATCAGGAAGAATACCAGGATGCCCGAAATCATTTTCAAACTATTAACCAACTCATTCAAGATTATACCGGTCAGGCAAACGCTTTCCAATGGCAAAAGTCTGACAAGCTTCAAATGGCCTGCTTCGAAGATTGCCTCTTTAACCCTTTAGAAGGTATGATTAATTCGGGAATGCTTAACGAAACCATTTCTGAACTGACTCATAAAGCTGGTATCATTCCTTTATATGGCTTAAACATAACTTCGTTGAATAAAGATGCCGGTGGCTATACCCTGATAGCCGACAACGACCTGAGTCTGTCCTGCTCGCAACTCATCATCGCTACCAACGCTTTCAGTTCTCAACTTATGCCCGAACTGGATGTCGTGCCTGCCAGAGGTCAGATTATCCTCACAAAACCTATCGCTGACCTGCCCTTTGATGGCATCTTTCACAACGACAAAGGCTATATCTATTTTAGAAATATTGATGACAGAGTCTTGCTGGGTGGTGCAAGAAATTATTTTGAAGCCGAGGAAACTACGTACGACTTTGAAGGCTCAAGCGCCAATTTTGAACACCTTAAAAAATACATGCAAGAGATTATCCTTCCAGGCAGATCTTTTGAAATCGATATGCATTGGAGCGGTATTATGGCTATGGGTGAAGAGAAAATTCCTATAGTCAAGAAAGTTGACGACCATCTGACGCTTTGCGTCAGAATGAGTGGCATGGGCGTGGCACTCGGACCGGTGCTTAGCGACGAGGTAGCGGCCTTTTTTGATTAATTAGCAAGACTAAACCCTATCTGGGTGATCTTCTTGTCCTTAAATCCAATCAGAATGGCAATATTAGATTTGCCCGGAGGTGTCATACACATGAAGTCGCCAACACACATAATATTATTGACTTTGGTATTGATATTTATATCTGATGAACTTGTTAATTCGGTAATGGTATAATTATCCATAGTGAGCTTTCCTTTAAAAGCCGACTTGGCCGCTTTCTTATCGCCATCCCAGTTATAATTTATTAATACAGCTTCAATCACTTTACCAGAAGGATCAATAGCAAATGATATCCCCCTATCATCATAAGCATAAGTACGCTCAACGCCAGATGAACTGGTTTCAATTCTTGAAGGCGTGCCAAAATACGTCTTAATAGTAGATGGTGCCGAGTCTTTAGCCAGTATAAAACTGCCTATCTGAATTTTCTTGTTTTTTGAATCAATAACAACCGAATCTGCCTGAGTTGCTCGAGCCGCGGTTGAAAAAACTAACATTAAAAGTACAATACAAAAATTTTTCATGCCTCAAACTTACGAAAAAATAGTTATTTCACTTCCTTTAAAAACGCTTCCAGTTTATCCAGTCGCTTATCCCATAATTTCTTAAATACACTCACCCACTCTGCTACCTCTTTTAATTGAGATGCTTCTATCTGGCAGTATCGCTCACGTCCAATTTTACTCACCCGAACTAATCCGCATTCTTCTAATAATTTAATGTGCTGAGAAATGGCTGGCCGACTAATATCAAATTGCTCAGCAATACCATTTAAATGCATGGGCTTCTCTGCAAGCAAACTGATAATGGCCCTGCGATTGGGATCTGCTATGGCCTGAAAAACATCCCGCCTTGCACTCATTGTTTTGTACAGAATGTATTCAGATTTCCTAAGGTTTGCTTACCCCCTTCTAGCGCATTGAAATTTTCAATGACATATTGTAAGGCTTCGGCACTTGGCATTACAGTGCGCATTCTTATTTGAGTTCCCCCGTCTTTTTCCTCGAATGTCACATACGTTTGAAACCCACTGACATGCTTCGAAAACTCACTCTTCCCATCCGAATCATCATCGTGAGTAAATGAAATTCTTGAGGGTATCTCTATTTCCGAATACCGAATTCGGTTAGGGTAATCGGTGCCGTCCGGACCGTGCATCGTGAACCTCCAGCAGCCAGCTGACTGCATATTGACTTCTATATTGGTAATGGTAAAACCATCTGGTCCCCACCATTTCTCGAGCTTATGAGGATTCACCCAGGCGTCAAAAACCTGCTCGCGTGGTGCATCGATAAAACGGGTATGCTCTACCTCGTTGCCGTTTACTTTTGATTCTGTTGTCATAATTTTGAAACAAAAATATATGTAAGCATTTACTTACGCAAATTTATTTTAAAATAGTTTTACTAATTGTCCAAAGGACTATATTTGTCTGATGTTATTCGATCCCGAAAACCGAATTGTACAACTCTGCGCAGAAGGTATTACCAGTCGCGATTTATCTCATAAAGTCGCGCTTATTGAAAGGGCCTGGAAAGAAGCCACCAGCGATATGGAAAAATGTGTATCGGCGCATTATATGGGAAGAATCAGGGTCGAGCTTAGTGATCGTTTAAACTGGGACAATCTGGCACTGGAATATGCCATGAAATTACCCGAAAATACCATCGCCACTTTTCTACCTTCTTTATACCTCAACATTGGCAAAAATTACCATGACATGGGTTTGCGATTAAAAGCTTCCGAATATTATCAGATAGCTTTCGGCAAAGCCCTGATTCTGGATAACGGTCCTTATGGTAAAAAAATAAAATCCAGCATCCTAAAGGCCATGGAAACCTTATTGAATAAAGCGTTATAAAAATTAAAAACCCAATGAATACCTATTCAATCAACCAGATAAAAAAAACCATCAGCACGATGGATGCCAGCGATATTGCGGCTATCTGTCTGCGAATGGCTAAATACAAAAAAGAAAACAAGGAGCTACTCTCCTATTTGTTATACGAAAGCACAGATGAAGCTAACTACATAGAGCAGGTTCAGACCGAAATTGATGAGATGTTTGATTTGCTGATAGACAACGGCTCCTATAAATACATGAAGCAAATCAGAAAGATCGCCAGGTTCATTTCAAAACCTATGAAATACTCTGGTCAGGCTGCCACACAAATCGAAATACTGATTTACTTCACCACCAAACTAAAGCTTATTCTTAAAAAGAAAAGCAGTTTAACTGCCCTTCAGAACTTGTATCTACAGCAATTAAAAAAGATAGACACGACGATGGCAAAGCTGCACGAAGATATTCAGTACGATTACGTCAAATCGATTGAAGCGCTCAGATTATAGCAGCATCAAATTATTTAACTTTCAGAACAGTTTTACAAATAGCATGTAAACTGTCTTGATCAATCATATCATTGATTTGTTTTTCAATATTCGTATACCCACTTTTATCCCCGCAATCACATAATTCGGTGATGGCATTACGAGCAATGATCCATGATTGTAAGGTTGATAATGACGGCAATGAATCTAATTTAGCATAGTCGCTATAAGTCATTTTTAAAAAGGCAGTATGTTTAGATACCCCTCTGTTATCTATTAAATACCCTTTGTTTAAAAGACTGGGATAACTGGCAGGTTTATCAGCAATCTTTAAATCACCCGGATCAGGATAAGAGATAATACCACTATCATTATCCGACAACAAAACGGGCACATTAAATCTGTAATCTCCAGATGTTTTGTAAACCATAACATGCGGACCAGGATTAAAACTTGGATGAAATAAAACTGGTAGAGCTTCTTTTGTTTGTGGTTTCGACTTACAAGAGGTCACAACCATTAGCATCAGTATGATGAAATACTTCATTTTTGAATGACCACTTTTTTATTAATGATGCCTTCAGATGTTATAAATTGAATCACGTATACCCCATTGCTAAAATCTGACATATCAATTGAATTGTTTTTAACAGACATTTCGACAGTGGTACCAGTGATACCCATCACATTTACTTTATCTACGCTTAAATTATCTGCATTAAAATATATCAGATCTTTTACTGGATTTGGATATACAACTAAACGCTCATTGACACTTGATTCCCCGATTGAAGTATTGGGTGTTCTTGTGATATTTACATCAAACAAGTACGTTCCGGTATTTCCGGTAAAGTAAGGAGACACCATAAAATAAACTGTTCCGCCACCTTTTACGTTTATGGTTGAAACAATATCGTCAAATACATCAGACCAGGTAGTACCATCCGTTGAATATGACACAATAGCATCCAGCGAATAGACATTGCCATTTCCACTGCTATAAGAATCATGTAATCTGGCATTCACAACGTAATTATAATTGGCAGGCAAGACGATCTTGTAAAAATCATAATCATTTCCGTTGTGACAGTTAGAACCACCTGTCGAATATTTAGCCAGATTACCCTGGAAACTTACAGGCATATTAAACGACTGTGCGAGGGTATTATTCACTTCGTAAACATCCGGGGTTATTCCAGGCGCCTTTAATTGCACCGTAATTGGATTAGAATAATTGCCACTTCCAAGGAACTCCCATGAACCGCCATCAGGCTTGTTCCAGATGAAGAACATGTATGTGCCGGGCTCGTCAGGCAATCCGCCGGTTATGGTATAGGTTAAACCATTGGTAAAATGCGTCATTGTAGGCAAATTCAAACCTGTTTTAATGGATAATTCTCTTATCCATGTTCCGTCAGATTTATGAAGGTCTACAGAAACATCTCCATTAAAATCGGTCGTGCCATAATTAGCAATATCGAATGTGACTGTGAATGATTGATTTTGCACTAATATTCCAGGAGTGGTTATTACTGCAGTATACAACTTTAAATCGTTAGTGGAATTATCATTGACTTCGAGTGTCACAAAATTTTGATAACTGCCATTTCCAACAGCGTACCATTGAGAACCTCCAGTAGGCTTATAGTAAATCCCGACCGTATAAGTACCAGGTGTCATAGCATTGATACCTGCACTGGTAAAGGTTAAAGGATTCACATAATAGTTATTAAAATTAAGTGTGAAGCCGGTTTTTGTTTCTACAAAAGCGACAAACTGATTATCGCTATTAAACACAGCTGCGGCATAATCACCACTATAATTTTGCGCACTGCTGGTGCCGAAATTAGCAATATTGGTCGTTACGGTAAACCCTTCACCATAGTCAACAGGATTTGGACTGATTGTAATATTCGCATACAAACGAAGATCGTAAGCTGAGCTTCCTCCGGTGCCAGTGCTATTTGGTTGAATACCGATAACAGCCTGGTGGTTATTGTTAAATCCTCCTGTTCCTCCACCAGTACCAACACCGCCTGGATTTAGTGCATTGATAGAAAAATAACCATCATAAGCACCACCCCAGCCCCAGTTAAAGTGTAAAAAATCGTTGTTATCATAGCCATCTGCAACGAAACAGTGACCACCACCAGTACCAAATCCAGCATAAATAATCGGACGCGAAGCATCTAATTCTGCCTTCATTTTAGAAAGCCATACTGAGCTTGTAAAGTTTTTGCGTTCTATTCCAGATAAAGTAGTTTTATAGTCGAAATAAGTCTTCAAAGCATATTCAGCGCAATTGGTATAGGCACTGGCTGAACTCACCACATAGGCACCACTGCCACCCGAAGAGGCTAGACCATAATTCATGTTAACCGAAACACCCACCTGGTACATTAAAGTTGCAACAGCGCTATTTGCATTGCTGACGGAGTTTGGCATAGACGACCAGTTATAAGTAGTTGAAGAAAAGTTAGCAGATAAGGTTCCATAAACATCGTGGTTATAAGAGTAAGAACCATTACCTTTCGCAGGATAGTTGTGGTACTTCATCACCTGAGCCATAGCAGTTGCAACACAACCTGTAACAGTTCTCTGTCCGTATGTGTTGTCGTATGGACAATTGGCATTATAGTATGGCGATTGATTCCACTTTGTAGTCAGTAATGGCGAAACACTTCCTCGTTTACCGGGCTGAGAAAAGCTTGAATTCTCGCCTTTCAATGCCGCCCAATCTGATGCTATTTCTTCAGTGGCAGGTAAATTATTGACTATTGCATACCTAACTTGTTCTTTATAAGCTTCAAACCATTTAGCCACCTGTGGTGGCACATCTCCAGGAATAAAATTAGATTCTGCAGAATACCCCAAAATAGGCGAAACCCTATCATCAGCTGCAACCAAAACAAAGCCTTTCTCTGGAGCCGTGAACACATAAAAATAATTTTGAATTTCTACAGCTCCGCTTGCGTTTTTGGATTCACTTTTATAAACATAGGCCAGATTAAAGTCGGTGACCGATTTCAATTCTAAAGACAAGGTTCTTTGTCTGACAAATTTGATGGCTACATTCTCAGCCATTTGAGGGTCAACTGGTTTAGCAAAGGCATTCGTATAAACGACTACTGCTAATAATAAAATAAGGAACTTTTTCATTTGTAAAATTTGTGTTTTATAGTTCTAACAGGGTTGCAATTTCGCCATTTATTTGCGCTATTCAAAATTCTAAGACAAAATATGACTATCTGGCAAATAGTAATTTAAGCGTCAAAACATTACGTTTCATTTTAGATAAATTAGCGCCTAAACAAGTATTAATCCCATCAATTCGCCAGTTCGCCGATGCATTTAAACGATATAGATTAATTTCACTATCTTCGCCCCTTTAATAAATTAAATGGATGCATTGATAATGGCCGGGCAAATCATATTGGCTCTGGCAATTTTGGTTACTCTTCACGAACTTGGTCACTTTGCTGCTGCAAGATTATTTGGTATTAAAGTAGAAAAATTCTACCTCTTCTTCGATGCCTGGGGTTTCAAACTATTCAGCTTTAAAAAAGGCGATACTGAATATGGTATCGGTTGGTTGCCGCTTGGTGGTTATGTAAAAATTGCCGGTATGGTTGACGAAAGCATGGATTCTGAACAACTAAAATCAGAACCAAAAGACTGGGAGTTCAGAAGCAAACCAGCATGGCAGCGTCTAATCGTTATGATTGGTGGTGTTACCGTGAATTTCGTTCTTGGTATCCTTATTTACATCTTCTCATTATGGTACTACGGCGATTCAAGATTGCCAGTAGAAAAAGTGAAATTTGGCATCAACGCCAAAGAAGTTGGTAAAGAAATTGGCTTGAGAGATGGCGACCTGATTACCGGTGTCAATGGCATCAAAGCTAAATATGTAGACGAGACTAAAAAACCATCTATTTTCTTAAACGATGGCAACCACTACGATGTGCTTAGAGATAATCAATCTATTGAAATCGCCCTGCCTAAAGACATCGTTAACCGTATTTCTGATAAGAAAAATTCGATCTTCGACCTGCGTCTTCCATGTATCATAGACAGCACAGAAAAAAAATCTCCGGCTGATATCGCCGGATTAAAAAAAGGCGACCAAATTATTGCAGTCAATGATACCGCTACAGCCTATCACCACGAAGTAAAAGAACACCTGGTGTTTTACGCTAACAAATCAATTAAACTTACCTATGTGAGAAATGGCGATACACTTAATTGTAAAGCAAAACTCACAAAAGACGGTCGCTTAGGCTTCTTCCCACAAGATCCAAACGAAAAAGATTATATCGACTTCACATACACTTTCGGGCAGTCTGTTCCACTTGGCTATTCAAGAGCTATGGAATCACTGTCTGATAATATCACTGGATTGAAGAAACTGGTAAGCGGTAAAATAGATCCACGAAAATCCGTACAGGGACCAATAGGCATTGCTACCATGTTTGGTGGCACCTGGGAATGGTCGAGATTCTGGGCCTTAACCGGACTCTTATCTCTAATTTTAGCATTCATGAACTTATTGCCTATTCCGGCGCTCGATGGCGGTCACGTTGTTTTCCTAATTATTGAAATGATCATCCGCCGTCCGCTTAGCGATAAATTCATGCAGGTGATGCAAGTTATCGGTATGGTAATTCTGCTCTCTTTAATGGTTTTTGCTTTCGGCAACGACATCTTTAAACTGTTTAATAAATAATGGATGCTGGCAAATTAATATTGCCTAATACGAAAGATTACTTCAGTTTTTACGGACTGGAGGAAAAATTTATTATCGATCCGGCTGAGTTGAAACAATTGTTTCTGGAGAAAAGCAAATTGTATCACCCCGATTTTTATCTGGCGGATGCAGAATCACAAAACATTGCCATTTCAACCAGTGCTTATAACAATCTTGCCTACAAAACGCTTGGTGCAGATATCAGCAGAGCCACTTATTTATTAAGTCTGAAAACTGGCAGCGAAGAAAAATCCATTCAATTACCTCAGGCTTTTCTGATGGAGATGATGGAACTGAATGAAATGATTGACGAGATCAGCGACGATAGCCGTTATGACATAGAAGATCAGATTCTGGTCCTCAAGAAAACGGCACTCGAAAGTATTCGTCAGTATGCCAGCGAAGAAATATGGACCAGCCTGCAAATTGAAATACTAAAATGGCGCTATCTCGAACGATTGGAAAATCGTCTGAATGAAGGCTAGTGCTTCAGCTTCTTTACGGATCTTAATCTCAGAAAATTGTTGGGATTCGATGTCAAGCCCTCTACCCATTTCTGACTCATGCGAATGCTCTCATCATAGTACAAAATAATGCAAGGCATATCTCTCATCATTGTATTTTCAGCCTGTGTCAGGTAAGACATTCTTTTAGCCGCATCTGGCTCTGTCATGCTCTTCTGCATTAACTGATCATAGGCGGGATTGGTGTAGTGGAAATAGTTAGGACCGTCAGGACTGAAATTACGCGTTTCAAAGCAGATCAAATAGTTTTCCGCATCAGGATAATCAGCCGTCCAGCTACCCCTGAAACAATTGATTTTCTGATCCTTTTTTAACTGTCTTAAGAAACTGGAAGGGTGAACATCAATTCTCATTTTAACACCCACTTTCTGCAGTTCTTTCTGAACATAAATCATCAGTTCCAGATAGTCTTGCGTGGTATTCAAAACAATTTCTGGCATCTCAGCAAGATTGACTCCACTGCGTTTGAGATAAAACAAAGCACTGTCGATGTTATAGGTTTGCTTATTGATTTTGTCAAACGCATACCCTGGCATGCCGGCAGGCACAAAACCATACTGAGCAGGAATGCCAATCCCATTTCTTAAATAAAGAATCAGGTTCTTTTTATCGATAGCAAAATTGATGGCTCTTCTGAAATCTGCATTGCTCAAAGGGTGATTACCGAACTTTGGATCAATATTAAAACCGATGTATTCGGTATTCATAAACGGCGATTTAATGAGATTGAATTTGCCTTTGTAGGCCTCTTTTAAGTTCCCATTTCTGTTGATTAGCTCATCTTTAATTGTGGCATCTATCCCATTAAAAAAATCGTACTCGCCATGCACAAACTTCATAAACGCTGTCTGTTTGTTTTTAATATTATCAACCATGACACCATCCAGATAAGGCAAACGCTGACCGTTTTCAAAGCGGTAATACTGAGGATGTCGTCCGAGCAATACCCCCACCTCGTCTTCCCATTTTCTAAACATAAATGGTCCCGTTCCTACAGGATGTGTTCTGAATTCAGCCGTATTAATACCCTTTGGAACGATGTAACAATAATTCATTGACAAGATCCCGATAAAAGGTTTGAAAGCCTTGAGCAATGTAATCTGTACAGTTGAATCGTTAAGTGCTATGACTGGAAAAGGCACAGAGTCATTGCTCGTAAAACATCGCAAATCCATTTTATCATTAAAAATCCATGCTCCGGGAGACGCCGTTTTAGGATCGGCTACCCTTCTGAAAGAAAATACCACATCCTCGGCTTTAAATTTCTTAGACGGCGTTTGATTTTTTTCATTTGGATTTATTTCTGTTAAAGGATGAAAAAAGACATCCGTGCGAAGATGGAAGGTATAAACTTTGCCGGAATCAGAAACCTCCCACGACTTTGCCAAACAGGGAACCGACTCCAGTTGATCGTTAAATTCGACCAAGCCCTCAAACATCTGAGAAGCCACCCATATCTCACTTTGCGTGCGGGTAAAGGCCGGATCTAAAGTGGTTAAATTCTGATCTTCGTTATAGAAAAAGTAATTCGAAAATTTCAACTTATCCACATTTTGACAACTATTTATCCAAATCAATATGGGGAAAAATAGGGCCGTTTTTAGGGTGATACTAATATGCTTAATCATATTTTTGAAAGTTCAAATTTAAGTGCAATGAAAGTAAAATATTACGGTCACTCTTGTTTCAGTGTTCACATTGGTGGAAAAGAGCTCCTTTTTGACCCTTTTATTACGCACAATCCATTGGCTAAAGACATTGATATCAATAGCATCCAGGCCGATTATATTTTTTTAAGTCACGGTCACCAAGACCACCTTGCAGATGCCCTGAGCATTGCTGCCAATACCCAGGCTAAAATAGTAGCTATCTGGGAAATCTGCGAATGGTCAGGCAGAAACGGGCATACCGACAACCATCCGATGAACATTGGTGGATTCTGGAATTTTGATTTCGGAACTGTTCAAATGGTGAAAGCAGTTCACTCAAGTTCATTTCCTGACGGCACTTACGCTGGAACACCCTGCGGATTTGTTATTTCAGGAGACGACAAAACTTTCTACTACAGCGGCGATACGGCCTTAACTTTAGATATGCAACTGATACCTGAAAGGCACAATGTCAATTTCGCTTTCCTGCCTATCGGAAGCAATTTCACGATGGACATCACAGATGCTGTAACAGCAGCCAAATTCGTAAAATGCAACCACATTATCGGTATGCATTACGACACTTTTGGTTACATCACCATCAATCACGGCGAAGCAGTTAACCAGTTCAATCAGGCTGGTAAACTTTTAACTTTAATGACAATAGGACAAACACTCGACATCTAGTCAAACAATACAAAATGGGAAAGATCATCACAATTGCAAATCAAAAGGGAGGCGTAGGTAAAACAACCACAGCAATCAACCTGGCAGCCAGTCTGGCAGTTCTCGAATTTAAAACCTTACTGGTGGATGCCGATCCTCAGGCAAACTCCTCTTCAGGTATAGGATTCGATCCTCAGAACATCAAAATTGGATTATACGATTGTCTGATTAACGATACCGCACCGAAAGATGTCATCTTAAAATCAGATTTAAAATTCCTCGACTTGCTGCCATCCAATATCAACCTGGTAGGTGCCGAGTTAGAAATGATTGATCTTCCAAACAGAGAAAGAGTGATGAAGCAAGCTTTCGAATCTCTTAAAAAGGAGTACGATTTCATTGTTATCGACTGTTCGCCTTCTCTGGGTTTGATCACGACCAATTCACTTTGTGCTGCCGATTCTATCATTATCCCGGTTCAATGCGAGTACTTCGCTTTGGAAGGCTTGGGCAAATTATTAAATACCATCCGTATTGTTCAGAAAGAACTAAATAAAAACCTATCTATCGAAGGCATTCTACTAACCATGTATGACTCACGCTTGCGCTTAAGCAATCATGTTGTAGAAGATGTTAAAATGCACTTCCAGGACCTGGTATTTGATACCATCATCCCAAGAAATACTAAACTGAGTGAGGCGCCAAGTTTTGGTTTACCAGTTATCACACACGATGTATCAAGTAAAGGTTCTACCACTTACCTTAATTTAGCCAGAGAGATTCTGCAAAGAAATGGCATGACTAAAATGGAGAAAACTGAAAAGGTAATGTAATCATATGAATTCAATGAGTAAAGACGCAAATAAACCAAAGAAAGGTGGCCTTGGAAGAGGCTTATCGGCATTATTAAACAATGCTGAAACAGACATCACTGTAAGCAGCGAATACAGAGCTGGTGGTGGTGTTCAGTTAATTGACATTAAAGATATCGAAGCGAATCCTTTTCAGCCAAGAACAGAATTCGAACAAAAAGCACTTGATGAATTATCAGAATCCATCAAAGTACACGGACTGATTCAACCGGTGACGGTGAGAAAAATGGGGTATGACAAATACCAGTTAATCAGTGGTGAAAGAAGAACCAGAGCCTCTATCATGGCTGGTCTCGAAAGAATTCCTGCTTATATCCGTATTGCCAACGACCAGGAAATGCTGGAGATGGCATTGATTGAAAATATCCAAAGAGAAAACCTCAACCCAATAGAGGTATCTCTAAGTTATAAAAGATTGCTTGAAGAGTGCCAGTTAAAACAAGAAGAACTTGGCGACCGTGTTGGTAAAGACAGAAGTACTGTCAGCAACTACCTGCGTTTGCTGCGTTTACCTGATGAGGTACAAATTGGTTTAAAAATCAATAAGATCTCAATGGGGCATGCCAAAGCCATCTTATCTGTGGAAGATCCAGACGAGCAGATTGCTTTGTACAGACGCATCGAAAAAGAAAATCTCAGCGTAAGAGGTGCTGAAGAAGTCGTTAAACAAGCTAAAGCAGCCAAAGGTGGTGCCGGATCTACTGGTAAAACCCCTAGTGCTCCTTCTTTCGAAATTGATGATGCTCTGAAGATGAAAATCGACAAGATCAATACCCTACTGTCTTCTCAGATGATGGTAAAACCCAAAGGCAATAAAGGAGAAATCGTTATCCCGTTCAAAAACTACGAAGAATTGGAACGGATTTTGACGAATCTTGCTGAGCATGAATAGAACGCTTCTATTACTACTATTTATATCTGTTTCTATCTCTGGCAAAGCCTTAACGCCATTTGCTTCTGCAGCATTTGTGAGCAAGGACACTGGCAAGACGCATAAACACTCGCCTCATAAAGCTAGTGTTTACAGCGCTGTATTACCCGGACTTGGTCAGGCTTACAACAGAAAGTACTGGAAAATTCCTATTGTTTATGCGGCATTGGGGACATCAACTTTTTTTATTGTTGACAACAGAAAAAACATGCTTATCAAACAAGATGCTTTAAAACTAAGACTAGACGGCGACCCTGCAACTAATCCACTTGGAGATGATGCCACGACACCAATAGATGTTCTTAAAGCACAGAGAAACACCTACAGAACGAACAGAGATTACAGTATCATTACGACTGCGGCATTTTACTTAATCAACATCATAGATGCCACTGTGGATGCCCATTTTTACAAGTTTAACATCGATCAGCCCCTGGCCATGCAAAAACAAAGACACTGGCATATGAGCACTTCAACTGTAGGAATCACACCGACATTCGGACTGGCTTACAGGTTCTAATCTTTCGTTTTATCCAGCTCGGGCGTGGCATGCAGTCGCGCTATAAAATTGACCGCTCCCCCTTTCCTTCTGGCGTATCCGCAGAGTAGTAATCCGCACAACACACCTATCACAACAAAAACTGAGGCAATTACAAGGCCCGTTGATGAGTCGAAGTACCAATAAAACAGACCTCCAATAATGCTAAAAAACAGCAGTGGCGATAGAAATATCCTGGCGTAAGCAAGGAATTCAACAACATATTTCATAGTTAGATATCAGACTTTTGACTTCAAAAATAATTATTATAAATTAAAACACCCTGTCAGGGTGAAAAATAAATTAATTAGAAAAACCCCAAAGAAGCCCTAAAACGCTATCATTTTTTATCTATATTTGCACTCTTTTTTATGTCGGAAATTAAAATCACCTTACCGGACGGTAGTGTCAGAGAATATCCATCAGGGATTACTGCACATCAGGTTGCTCAAAGCATCAGTGAAGGACTGGCGCGCAATATTATTGCCGCAAAAGTCAATGGCCAGGTCGTTGAAACCAGCAGACCTATCACGACGGATGCTAACCTGACACTTCTGAAATGGGAAGATAAAGAAGGTAAAAACACCTTCTGGCACTCCTCTGCTCACCTTTTGGCTGAAGCACTGGAAGCGTTGTACCCTGGTGTAAAATTCGGTATCGGTCCCGCTATTGATAATGGTTTCTATTACGACATCGACTTCGGTGATCACAAATTTACCGGAGATGATTTTGCCAAATTAGAAGCAAAAATGCTTGAACTGGCAAAGAAAGAAAGTGCCTACATCAGAAAAGAAGTTTCTAAAGCAGAGGCCATTCAGTACTTCACTGAAAAAGGCGATCAATACAAAATCGAATTGTTGCAGGACTTAAACGACGGTGAAATAACCTTCTACGAGCAAGGCAATTTCACAGATCTTTGTCGCGGTCCGCATTTACCGAATACTGGTTTTATCAAAGCTGTTAAAATCCTTAACCTTGCTGGTGCATACTGGAGAGGCGATGAGAAAAACAAACAGTTAACCAGAATCTACGGCATCACTTTCCCTAAGAAATCTGAACTGGACGCCCATATGTTAATGCTTGAAGAAGCAAAGAAACGCGACCATAGAATACTGGGCAAAGATCTGGAGATTTTCGCCTTCGACGATGACGTCGGACCAGGTTTACCACTTTGGTTACCAAAAGGTGCTGCGATTATCGAGCTTTTAGAAGGTTTTGCTAAAAAGACTGAGAAAGAAGCAGGTTATCAGCGTGTGAAATCGCCGCATATTGCCAAAGAAAGCATGTACATCAAAAGCGGACACTTGCCTTATTACAAGGAAAGTATGTTCCCTCCGATGGAGCTGGATGGTATTAACTATTACCTGAAAGCGATGAACTGCCCGCATCACCACAAGATATTTGCAGCAACGCCAAAATCTTACCGCGACCTACCGGTTCGTTACGCTGAATACGGCACATGTTACAGATATGAGCAAACCGGTGAATTGTTCGGATTAATGCGTGTTCGTTCACTACAAATGAACGATGCCCATATTTATTGCACCAAAGCGCAGTTTGAAGCCGAGTTTAAAGCCGTTAACGAACTGTACCTGAAGTATTTCAAAGTATTTGGCATCGACAAATATGTGATGCGCTTCAGCAAACATGACCCTAAAAAACTTGGTCAGAAATACATCAATGCTCCTGAACTATGGCTTGAAACCGAAACCATGGTAAGAGAAGTGCTGGTTAACTCAGGTATTCCATTTATTGAAGTGGAAGACGAGGCTGCTTTCTACGGACCGAAGATTGATATTCAGATCTGGAGCGCGATTGGCAGAGAGTTTACATTGGCGACCAATCAGGTCGACTTTGCTCAGGCTGACCGATTTGACTTGTATTTCATCAACGAGAAAAGCGAAAAAGAAAGACCACTTATCTTACACAGAGCACCATTGAGTACTCACGAAAGATTTATCGGATTCTTGTTAGAACACTACGCTGGTAAGTTCCCACTTTGGTTAAATCCTGATCAGGTTAGTATCCTGCCAATCAGCGAAAAATATCAAGAATATTCAGAAAAAGTTTTAAATGTCCTAAAAAAGAGCGATATTCGCGCCCTCATCGATGACAGGTCGGAGAAAACTGGTAAAAAAATCAGAGATGCGGAGTTGAAAAGAGTGCCATTAATGTTAATTCTGGGCGAGAAAGAACAAACAGATAACACAGTGACAGTCAGGAAACAAGGCGGCGAAGATCTGGGGTCAATGACAATTGAAGCATTTGTAGAATATGTGAATGCGGAGATTGAAAAACAATTAAATTAAATATTTATATAATTGATAAAGAAACCATTTAAACCTACAGTAAAGCCAAAAAAGCCTAGCGGACCTCGCCCTAATCGTGGAAGAAGGGAAGCATTACACCGTATTAATAAATTTATTACGGCGCCAGAGGTGAGAGTAGTTGGTGACGATATTGAAAGTGCGGTGCTGAGTTTGGCTGCTGCGATGAAATTAGCCGAGCAAGTTGGTTTGGATTTAATTGAAATCTCTCCAAACGCTGAACCACCAGTTTGTCGTATTGCAGATTATAATAAGTTCTTATACGAGCAAAAGAAGAAGCAAAAGGAATTGAAAGCCAATGCTGTCGTTAATGAGGTTAAAGAAATTCGTTTCGGACCAAACACTGACGAGCATGACGTGGATTTTAAACTGAAGCATGCTACCAAGTTCCTGTCAGAAGGTGCTAAAGTTAGAGCCTACGTGTTTTTCAAAGGAAGAACAATTGTATATAAAGAAAGAGGAGAAGAGTTATTGATGAGATTTGCTAACAAGTTAATTGAAGACGGAATCGCTAAACTGGAATCGTCTCCAAAACAAGAAGGTAAAAAGATGATCATTTTACTCGGACCAACCAAGAAGAAATAATAGCTGTTCATACAGTACAACCATAAGAAATAAAAAAAAATAGTATATTATGCCAAAGATGAAGACCAACAGTAGTGCCAAAAAAAGAGTGAGCATTACAGGTACAGGAAAAATAAAACGCAAAAAAGCGTTCAAAAACCACATTCTAACTAAAAAAGCTACCAAACGTAAACGCGGATTGGCTCAAAGCGGTTTAGTAAGTGAAGTGGATATGCCGAACATGAGATTCATGCTCACCATCGGTAAATAATCATCCCATTAAAACCTTGTCAGGCCTTAAAGTTGTTTTAATACACGCCTGCCATAACATTAAATAACTCAAAAAAGTAACAAAGTAAAAAAATGCCACGTTCAGTTAATCACGTTGCCTCAAAAGCAAGAAGAAAAAAGGTCCTTAAAATGGCCAAAGGCTACTTCGGAAGAAGAAAAAATGTTTGGACAGTAGCCAAGAACGCAGTAGAAAAAGGTTTAACCTACGCCTACCGCGACCGTAAACAAAAGAAAAGAAATGTTCGTTCTGTATGGATCGTTCGTATCAATGCTGCCGTTAGAGAATACGGTATGTCTTACTCAGAATTCATCGGTAAATGCAATGCTACCAATATCACCCTAAGCCGTAAAGCTTTAGCTGATTTAGCATTAAACCACCCAGAAGCTTTCAAAGCCATTATCAACGAAGTTAAAGATGCAACGCCAGTATCAAGACCAGATAACGCGCCTAAAGCTAAAACAACTGCTGCTCCAGAAGCTAAAGTTGCTGCTCCTAAGAAAGCCGCTGCTAAAAAAGCTGCTCCTGCTGCAGAAGTAACTGCTGAAGTAGTTGCTGAAACTCTAGCTGAAGAAGCTCCAGTTAAAAAAGCAAGAGCTACTAAAGCTAAAAAAGAAGAAGAAACTAAAGACGCTGAATAAGCGGATTTAAATTCGATATTTAAAAGGGAAGTTTATACTTCCCTTTTTTTATGCCCTGAACTTTTTACTGAACCTGCGCCAAACCAATAGTAACGCTGTCAGTACAAGCGCTGATAACCCAGCTATCCAGCCAATCGACTGATTGTTTTTAGGTAACTTAACCTCTGGTTTTCCAGCTACTTGTTGTGCCGGCTTGATATCAGGGGTATCTATCAGCACAGTGTCCCCTGTTGTATAAATCAATTCGCTTGTTGCCGGATTTGCTAACTGAATCGGCAACTGTAAAGGTGGCCAGAATCTAAAATCATAAGGCATAGGAGTGCCCATAGTAATGAATTCAGGGTAAATAAAGTCTGTTGTTGGTAATATCGATATCACTGCAGCTTGGGATGCTGTCCAGTTCAAATTTTCCGCGTTGTATTTAAATTCAAGTGCTCCATTTCCTACATAGACGCCATCCAACTGAAATGAATCACCAGCATAATTAAACAATTCGAAATTGGCCAGTGTGCCCTCTGATGTTTGTGGGACCGTTATACGGACTGAGTTGGTGCTGTCTACATCTACCTCAATCGAAAAGTCATTGAGTTGCATACGCAGCTTTGAAATGCTGTTAGCATGACTGAGCACTCTATCAAAATTGGCTTGTATGATTCTGATGAACTGAACCGGTGTCTGTATCTGAGCGTATGCCGCACTATCCTGAATGAGCTTCACATCCGTCTGCGCTTGTAAATCAGTCGAGGATAGCAGCAACAAACTACAAGCTGCAATAGCCCACTTTGAAGTTCCCATGCCTTTGTGATCGAGATCGCGACCGATTTGCGATGACCTAAAGCGACCACAAACCTGGCTGTGGCTTTTAAAAAACATCAGAAGTTTTGCATCAGAATAAGAGGTAAAATCGTGCACCTCTTTATTGCATTTTTGGCAATGCCTACCCTTTTCCTTAGGCGACATCTCGCTCCAGTTTTCATGACAAGGTTCAGGTAAATGAATACGCATCATACTATCAACGCAAAAACTTTACAATTAATGCATAAAAAAAATCTTATGACATTTGAGTGACATAAGATTTTTAAAATATAGTTAAATAGAATTAAGCTTCGAGTTCTCTGACAACACCCATCTGACTGAATTTCTCAATTCTTTCATTGATTAACACATCAGTTGTCTTGTCTTTTAAACCTTTATAAAGCTTTTTGATTTCTTTCTTTACAGTGGCAATGGTCTTTTCAATATCATTGTGCGCACCACCCAATGGCTCTTCGATGATACCATCAATCAAACCATTCTTAAACATATCATTGGCCGTTAATTTTAGTGCATCAGCAGCCTTCTCTTTATACTCCCAGGTTCTCCATAAGATAGAAGAGCAACTTTCCGGAGAGATAACAGAATACCAGGTATTCTCCATCATCATTACTTTATCTCCTACACCAATACCTAATGCTCCACCACTGGCACCTTCACCGATGATGATACAAATGATAGGCACTTTCAATACAGCCATTTCCATCAGGTTCTTAGCAATTGCCTCACCCTGTCCTCTTTCCTCTGCCTCCAATCCTGGTGATGCACCTGGAGTATCAATCAGAGTAATTACTGGACGGTTGAATTTTTCAGCAAGCTTCATCAATCTAAGCGCCTTTCTGTAGCCTTCCGGATTAGGCATACCGAAATTACGGTATTGTCTTTCCTTGGTGTTACGACCCTTTTGCTGACCGATGAACATGTAAGACTGACCATCAACGGTACCGAAACCACCAATCATGGCTTTGTCATCCTTTACATTTCTGTCGCCGTGCAATTCAATGAAATCTGGCGCCATGCCCATGATATAGTCTAAAGCATACGGACGCTCTGGATGTCTGGAGATTTGTACCTTCTGCCATCCAGTTAAATTGCCATATATGCTCTTTTTAGTTTCTTCAATTTTTTGTTCTAATGAACTCATGGTATCACCCATATCTATTTTACCTTTAGAATGAGTTTCTTTAGCTTTTTCAAGCTGATCCATTAGTTCCTGTATCGGTTTTTCAAAATCAAATGTCATTTCTTATGAAAATTAGAGGGCGAAATTAACTATTTTTTATTCATTTTTTAACTTTAATCCTGCAGAGACCAAACTATGATCACTCGATAGTTTAATGGTTTCGTAGTGCAGCCCATCAAAGTTCTTAGGGAATAGGATATAATCTATCCTGAAATTGGGCATGATTCCAATATACGTCTTGCCCATTCCTGAGCCGTTTTCGACGAAGGCATCTTTCAAACCACTGCTTAAAGCGTGATACGAATAGGACATTGGCGGATCATTAAAATCGCCAATCATAAAATACGGAATAGTGGTTTCGGCAATGTGCTTTTTAATTTCTTCAACCTGCTCAGCGCGCTTGATATAGGCATTCTTCATTCTGTTTAGCAGCCCTTTAGACCTTTTAATCTTCTCATCGTTGTCCTCTGGCATGTCTTTTATGAACTGGTAATCCTGCTTTTTAAATTTAAACGATTGCAGATGCACATTGTAGACTCTGTAAGTGCCCGTGTCAATCTTCAGATCAGCATACATACACATATTGCCCGTTAGGCCATCGAAATGCACCAACTCGGTTTTCTCAATGGGATATCTTGAAAATACCGCCATTCCATACTCTCCCCGCTTTCTGCCATCAGCCAATTTCTGAAAATAACTATAAGGAAAACCACAAGCCTTCTTAATACTATCTACTGTTGTCCCATTCTCGCCTTTCAGATTCAAAAATTCCTGAATACACAATATATCCGTTCCGTTCTTTTTGATGGCCTCTACCATTTCTCCGGTATACCACTTAGATTGGAAATAGCCAAATAAACCGACATTGTATGAACTGACAACAATCTTATCATCGGCTTCTTTAGTATGTTTCTTGAACTGAAAACTGCTATTGAAAAAACTAATGCCCAGCAACATGATCCCTATACTAAACAAAGCATACCACTTAAACTGAGCCAGCCAGAATATAGCGAAGAAAATATTTAACAATAAAAGGAATGGATATGCCAGTCCGAGTAAGGCAAACATCCACGCTTCGGTCGGACTGATGAAAGCAGACAGATAAGCGCCACCTAATAAAATTATGGCGATGATATTGAAAGAGAATACAAAGCGTTTAAAAAAGTTTCTCAAATTAATCTTGACTGGCTTTAAACAATATGTCTTTTTCTTCTTTACTCAGTCGGTCGTAGCCCGATTTAGAAATCTTATCCAGTATGGCATCAATTTCTTCCTGAGTAGGCACTCTCTTTGTATTATCATTTGCAGCAGAGCGCATCTTAGATCCGCCCTGATTAACTTCAACTTTCATGTGTTTCGGTGGTTTTACGGTAGTGCCACTCTCAAATTTCGGCATAGCCAGTCGACCTTTTTTATACATAGTATACAACCAACCAAATAAGGCCCCACCTAAATGGGATATATGCCCTCCGGCATTACCATCTGGGATGGATACCAGGTCGACGATTAAAAAGAATAAGGCAAACCAGATCAACTTAATCTGTATAGATCCAAAAAGGGTCAGTCTGATATTGGGAGCATAAGAAGATGCCGCGAAAACAATTGCCATCACAGAAGCACTTGCACCATATAAAACATGCAAAGAGGTCATTTGCATAGCGGGAAGGAAATTACTGGTCAGCGCAAACAGCAAGCCTGCTGCTACGCCTCCTAGAATATAGACTCTCCACACCTCTTGTTTCTTAAAGAAATCCATGAAAATATGTCCGGCCATATTGAGCACTAACATATTAAACAGGATATGAAAAATCCCGAATTGGGTAAACTGATAAGTAATAATTGTCCAGGGTTTATAGAGGAAGACATTGAAGTCGGATGGCAAGGCCAGCAACGACATCAAAAAGCCTGTATTACCTCTGACAGCCCAAAGCGTTATGTTGACGAGAACAGAAACAATAAACACCGCCACATTAATGATAATGAGTTTCATTACCGGTGAGGCATACAGGTATTTATATTTCAAATCTTTATAGAAATTCATAACGACTATACGAATATAACAAATAAATGAGAGAAAAAGTTGTCTTGCACGACGAATTTTACTCCATTTTAGCTAAAACAAAACTAAATTTCTCTGATTCGAATTTCAAAATCAAAGGATTTGTAGCATCATTCAGATAACAAATCTTATTAGTACCATCATATAAGACAAGGCAATCAACCAGTACTTCTTTATTTTTGGCATTAAACACTTCTATCTGTTCGTGACCAACCATTTTGAAACCATTAAGTGTTGTACCGTTCAGATTAAGACGTGTGGTTGAGTCGCGCTGAACATCGCTTAACTGACGTTTACTAAGCCAGAAAGTAGTTGTTTTATCCAGTGTCACATCTACATCTTTTTCGAAACTACCGATATACATATAGGCAGAATCTAAAGCCTTCTTAAGCAGAGAGACCTGCCCTCTTGGCCAGCTTGACTGGTCCATAGTCTGACCTTCTAACCAGCTAAAACGTACACTATTTGGATAGGCGAACTCATTGATATTAACAATGAAATCGTTCATACCCATTGAGTAAGTCAGTTTTTTAATTTTTGAAAGGTCGATGTTTTTCTGAAGATCATCGCAGTATGGTGATAAGTCGAATGCCTCGCCACCCTCTGAATATCTTACCAGTTTCGCCATTTTACAGGCAGAATCTTTGCGGTTAGTGCGGCTCAGATATTTGGCGTTCAGCATCAATACTTCTGGCTGATTAGGCGCATAGCTATTAAGGGTATCCAGTTCACTTCCTATATCATTCTGATTGATATCCATTTTGTATTTCACTTTCAAAAACACACAGGTGTACTTGTCTTTTCCAGTCATTCTCGGAATCATTCTGTCAAGACGTCCAATAGCACCGACTGTATCTCCAGTGTTGTAAAGACAATTGGCGTACGGCAAATCGAGCACCACACGCGAAAGGGTATCTTTCCAGTTTTTAGTAAAACTGATATCGAAATAATCGAGTGCCTCAAAATAGTTACCACCCACTGCGGCAACCATACCCATAGCAGCATAGCCTTCAGCATTTCGCGAGGCCAGACGGATGGTTTTGCGGCACAATACACGTTTAGTACTATCATTTAAAAAATAGTAGTTCAGATGGGTCATGGCAAAAGCAGAATATATTTCTGGTTCAGCAGGATAGTATTTGTATACTTTGTCCAAATTGGCCCACATCTCATCATACTTAAAAGCAAACATGGCAATATTGGCTCTTAAAGAATAAGCGTCTTTGTTTTTGGGATCCAGAACCAGAATCTGCTTGATGATTTTTTCGCATTCATCATCTTTAGATTCGTTGTATAAACTATAAGCTTGCTCTACCAGGGTTATAACTTTAGGATTTGGTTTAGCGGGAACAGCAGGTTTTTCGGCTGCAGCTGTAGCAGGTTTCTTAGCCGCTGTTGCTGGCTTTTTGGCAGGTGCAGCAGCAGTTGCTGGTTTTTTAGCAGGCGTGGTTTTGGGCTTTGGCTGAGTTTGAGCAAAAGAGAGTAATGGAATAAACAGAAGGCTTAAAAAGAAATTTCTCATTATGATTAACTAATAGTTTACAAATATAAGATTTTGACCATTACGAAAACGCATCAAAACCGACAAACACCCGCGCCTGCTGGTCTAAGATCTGGAAGGTGCTTTACCCTCAACAATCCCTCTTATCGCCACACTCGCCACTGTACAGCCAAATACTGCTGGCATATAGCTCATGGTCCCGATAATGGATTTTTTCGGAAAGGCTTTCTCGGTTGTTATGATCTTTGATTTATTTGCCATCTCAGAGCTGAACACACACTCCAGTCCCGAGCGAATCCCAAACTTATGCAGGTATTTTCTGACATACTTAGCCAGATTACAATTGTAAGTTTCAGAGATGTCACAGACTTCCAGTTTTGTAGGATCCAGTTTTCCGCCAGCACCCATACTACTTACCAATGGCAGTTTCATCTCCATGCACGAACGAATGAAATGTACTTTGGGCGATAGGGTATCTATACAATCGCAGACATAATCAAAATTACCTGCGCGCAAAATTTCGCGTGTACGTTCATTCTTAATATACTCACACAGAACGGTTAATTCGAGTTCCGGATTGATGTCCAATAATCTCTGAGCCATCACTTCGGCTTTAAGCTGATGTTCGGTACTCTTTAAAGCCGGAATCTGGCGGTTTCTATTACTTGGATCAACCGTATCAGCGTCTACTATCGTCATCTTTCCCACTCCGGCTCTTGCGATCATCTCGGCACAGATACCACCAACGCCACCCAATCCTACTACCAATACATTGGCTTTCATTAATTTTTCGATACTGCCATCCCCCATCATCAATTGGGTTCTGCTCATCCAATACGGAATTTCCATTTTGCAAAATTACAGATTCCCTAAAAAACTTTCCAAACTCAAGCAATGATTTTCTGCATATTAATAGCTCCAATTTACCCGAAACCTAAAATATATTATCTGTTTTTTGTCGAATAGATGAAATATTTCTCCTGTTTTTTAGTTTAATATTGCATTTATTATCAAAACTAAATGGCTAAATTTCTCTACTACGCTCTTTTTCTGGTGCTATTTTCATTTTCTCAGGCAGATGCCCAAACTGCAATGCGCAGTTTCAAAGGCAGGCTTATAGACTCTACCACTTCTAATCCACTAGGAGATGCTACTGTTAGTATATACCGCGCTTCTGACACCTCGCTTCTCAACTTCGGCTTTACAACACCGATGGGAAATTTCACTTTATCAACCAAAAACAATGATTCATTAATCATTATAATCAGTCACCTTGGCCACAAAGAAAAAACATTTAAAGTAGTAGCAGCAGAAAACTGGCAGTTTATTAACTACGGCGATGTTAAAATTGCAGAATTGCCTTTTTCATTTAATGCGGTTAAAATTCGAACTGCCGCCATTACTATTAAAGGTGATACCATAGAAATTAACGCATCCAGATTTAAAGTGCTTCCAGGTAGTGATGTGGCGCAGCTCTTTAAAAAGATTCCGGGTTTCGATGTCAATGTCAAAGGCGAAATAAAAGTCAATGGTTCAGAAGTCAATAAAATCATGGTAGACGGCTCCGACTTCTTCGGTAATAATCCAGGTCTTGTTTCTAAAAACCTCAGTGCCGACATGATAGAAACGGTTCAGGTATTTGAGGATAAAAATCTCGATGGTTCTCCGAAAGAAGGTGCTTCTAAAATCATCAATCTAAAACTTAAGAAAGGCAAGAAAAATGGGATGTTTGGCGATGTCATGGGCGGCTATGGCACTCAGAAGCGCTATGAAAGCGGACTGCGACTAAACAATTTTAAAAACGACCGTAAAATGTCATTTGTTTTGAATGGCAATAACACCAACGAAACTGGTTTCGATTTCGGTTTTAGCAACTGGCATAACGCCCGCAGCTTCGACAGAAATGGTGGTGGAAACGATGATGAAAACTGGTTTGTTTATTCAAACGACAATCAGGGTGAAGGCAATATCAACAATAAACTCAGCACCGGACTCACCTATTTCAACGAGTTCAAAGGCAAGAAAAAATTATCCTTCAACGTCTTTGGCGCCAGAAATAGTTACAACAGTATTTCCTCCAGTAATTCTTTATTTGCCTTAAATGATAGCACCAAAAGAACCAGCAAAGACACCATTAATACTAATGGACTTTCTAAATCGCTTAACGCTGAAATCAATTTCACCAAAGTAATAGACAGTACCGGCAGCTTTGAGGTTGGCGTTAATGCTGCCTATTACAACAACGAAACCAATAGCAAGGCACAGAATATCATTGCAATCAACAACACCATTATTAATACGGGTATCACAGACATCCTGCAACAAAATAATACCAATAACATCAAAGCCAATGTTTCTTACCGCCGAATTCTAAGAAAAGATAAACGCTATTCGTTCATCGCTTTCGGACAGTATAAACTATATGCATCAGATGGCAACAACTATCAGTTTCAGCAAAATTTTTCGGATACTTTTAACAACAGAAACACCATCACTAACAGCAGTCAGCAATCTTTGTTCAAACTATTTGGTGCCATGCCATTGTATAAAAAACTGGTGGCATTAAATATCTCTATGGACCGCTGGCAAGAGAACAATAACTCCTCACAGCTTAGCACAACTGCTGGCAATCAGTATCAAAATATCTTTGAGCAAAATTACAATGGCAAAGTAGATTCACTCAGCTTAGAATTTGACAATAGATTAGTGCAGTATACGATTAAACCGTATATTAGTTTCGACCGTAAATATTTGTATGCCACTGCAGGGGCCACTTTTATGCAGTTTGATTTGTACAACAATAATGTTACAAAGAATATCCCTTTGAGCAGACCTTACAGTAAATTCTTACCATACGCCAGTCTAAGTTATTATCCGCAAGGCAAAGGTTACTTGTATGCCAATGTATCGAAATCAACCAGCTTCCCTACCCTAAATGAATTACAACCGGTATTGAACATCTACAACAATTATAACCGTATGAAAGGGAACTCAGATTTAAGTCCACAAGACAATTTAAGTTTCAGAGTGTACGGCAATGTTTACAAGTCTAAACACTTTAAATATATCTATTCCAGCATTGATGGCAGCATGTCTGACAATGCCAAGATCTGGTCGAAGCAACAAACTGAAAACGGTATTATTATAAGCACACCTGTGAATGCTGAAGGCCTGAGAAATTTAAATGGCTGGTTTAGTTTCCAGAAAAAATTATGGAAAATCATGAACTTCGATTTCTCTATTAGTGGCAGTCATAACAGAAATCCTTTGCTGATAGACAATATCACTTCCTATAGCACAAATAACAGTATTAACCTTCGTCCGGGTATCAACTTTACCAAATCAGACAGTCTCGAATTTTACATTGGATTTAGCTGGAACAATTCAGACTTTAAGAACTCTTTAAATAGTAGTGTTAATTTCAAGCAGAATGTATTTAGCTATTCTGCATCAGTAAGAACGGTTCTCAGATTTGGTACCGAGATCAATTCGACTTTAGATATTAGCGACCAGAGAAACGTGCCGAATATTGGTAAGATCATTCCGGTATGGTCGGCATTCATTCAGCAGCCTTTAGGAAAGAAAAGCAAATACAGTTTGAAATTGTCTGCTTATGACATCTTAAAACAGAATACAGATATCAGTCGTTATGCCAGCGATAACTTTATTGTGATCAACCGCAGCAACCGTTTACAGCAGTATTTTATGCTGACCCTTATCTATAAGATCAAGAAGATGGGCGAAGCCAGTCCAATGGAGTACGCCTACTAAATAGACTTAACATCATTTTAAAATTATCAGTAAAGTTAATTTCTTAACACAAAACTTCAAACTATAATTTTTAATTAAAAGACAATTAATATGGGCTTAATGTAGTGCCTACAATTTTGCATCATAAATTAATTGTAAATAAAATGACAACTAACATTTTCAAAACAGGCTTATTAGCTGCAGTAGCAGTAGCCATGACTTTCTCTTCTTGTAAAGACGAACCAGTAGAACCACCTAAAGTAGATCCTCCAGTAGTAGTTAAAGATGTAACTTTAAAAGGCATCTTAGCTACAATGACTTTAGATTCTTCTAAAAGGTACACCATCAGCGGTACTGTTACTGTTGGTGATGGCGACACTTTAATCATCCCTGCTGGCACAAAATTATTTGGTCAGAAAAGCACCAAAGGTACTTTAGTAGTAAAACCAGGCGGTATGATCATTGCTGAGGGTACTGCAACTCACCCAATCATTTTCACAAGTAACCAAGGAATTGGCGAAAGAGAACAAGGCGACTGGGGTGGTATCGTACTATTAGGTAAAGCTAATTGCAACCAAAACAGCCCAGCTATCGAAGGTATTTCTCCAGCTGCTAACTACGGTACATTCAACAGCACTGCAAACGATAATGACAATTCTGGTACTTTAAAATATGTTAGAATCGAGTATGCTGGTATCGCTTTAACACCAAACAACGAAACCAACTCATTAACTATGGGTGCTATCGGTAGCGGTACTACCATCGATTACGTACAAGCTACTTATGGTGGTGACGACAACTTCGAATGGTTCGGTGGTACAGTTAATTGCAAACACTTAATCTCTTATGCTGCATGGGACGATGATTTCGATTGCGACTTCGGTTACTCTGGTAAAGTTCAGCACGCTGTTGCTATCCGCGATCCATTTAACGCTGACCAATCAGGTTCAAACGGTTTCGAAGTTGATAACGACGCTTCAGGTACAACTGCAACTCCAAAAACTGCTCCTGTATTCTCTAACGTTACTATATTAGGTCCGGTTTACGACTCAGCTAAAGCAACTTTCAGTGGTAACTACCAACACGCTTTACACTTGAGAAGAAACTGCGAAATTTCAATCTTCAACTCAGTTATCGCTGGTTTCCCAATCGGTTTAAACTTAGACGGTACTATTGCTAACTATACTTCAGACTTAGGTGTTCTTGAAAACAACATCTTAGTATCTACTTCAGTTAGAGGTCGTGCTGCACGCCCATTCTTCAACGGTACGTCTGCCAGCACTCCAGTTAGCGACTACTTTACTAAAACAAAAAACAACGTAGCATTTACATTAAGCGCTCCAACTTCAGGTACTCCAGCTTTCTCTAAAGCTATTGCTGACGCTGGTATCAACGCTGAATTAATGATGGGTTACAACACTACTGCTGGTGTATCTGGTAACTACCCTAAAGACCCTAACTTCTCAACCTTCACTGGTGTTACTCAAACTGGTGCTTCTTTCACTAACTCTAAAGTTAGCTCATGGTTCGAAACTACTACTCACAGAGGTGCTTTCGGTTCTAACGACTGGACCAATGTATGGAGTAACTTCAACCCACAAACAGAAGTTTACTAATATTTAAAAGTAAGTTTTTTTTTCATAAGCATTAAAGCCCTTCCTGACAGAAGGGCTTTTTGCTGTGATATACTTTTTGAACGCTCCTTGCTTTTTTATAACATGACAATAATCTCTTTAAAAAATGAATGGGATTTAATATTTTTCTTTAAGTTTGCTACAAGTCATTATGAGTAACAGAAGAGATTTTATCAGAAACAGCGTATTGTTTGCAGGTGCCATCAGTATTGGCAGCAGTGATGCATTCGCGCAGCCTCCGATGCCAGATCACACCACCGAGGGCGAAGCATATTGGTCGCTTTTAAGGACTCAGTTTCCTCTGAGCAACAATAAAATCTTTTTAAACAATGGCACTATGGGTCCCTCGCCTTTTACCGTTTTAAATGAAGTGTATCAGGACATGCTTGAGGTTGACACCAATGGACGCTATGGCGGACACGAAGACATCGCTATTAAGGCGCTGGCGCGATTATTAAACAGTAAAGACACAGAGATTACTTTAACACGCAATGTAACGGAGGGGATTAATATTTCGTGTTTCGGACTGCCATTAAAGGCTGGCGACGAAGTTATATTAAGTACCCACGAGCATGTTGGAAATGCCACACCATGGCTGAACAGGGCCAAAGTTCACGGTATAGTAATCAAAGCCATTCCATTAGGAAAAACGGCAGAAGAAACGCTTAACATTGTAAAATCTGCCATTACTAAAAAAACAAAAGTTATTGCTCTGCCCCATATACCATGTACCATCGGACAGATATTGCCAGTAAAGGCAATTTGCGCACTGGCCAGAGAGCGCGGCATTTTCAGTTTTGTTGATGGTGCTCATCCTCCAGGCATGTTGCAATTAGATGTGAAAGATATTGGATGTGATATGTACGCCGGTTGCTGTCACAAATGGCTAATGGGACCGAAAGGGACAGGTTTCTTATACGTGTCTGAAAACTTCCGCAATACTTTACAAGCCTATTACGGTGGTGGTGGTTTTGATACAGGCTGGGACATGCTAAGCAATCCGCCTGTATTAAAAGGCTATATCGATAACGGTCACCGTTACTATTACGGCACTCAGAATGCTTCTCTGTTTAAAGGCATCGCTAAGGCGGTGGAGTTTCAGGAAAACATTGGCAGAGTCAGAATTGAAGAGCGCGTTAAATCGCTGGCCACTTACCTGCAGGATCAGCTTTTGCATCTCAGTCAGGATATTGAAATGCTAACACCTACCGAAGCAATTTCGAGAGGCGCGCAAGTTTCCTTCAAAATCAAAAACAAAGATGTGGCTAAGCTTCAAACTCAGTGTAACGAACAAAAGATCACCACAAGATTTGTCGCTGAAAACAATATAAATTGCTTGAGAATATCTACTCATATCTACAACAACTACAAAGAGATTGACACCTTTTTAACGGAAGTAGACAAATTTATAAAGGCTTAATGTCAGAGGAACAAGCCATAGCGTTTTTAAAAGACTGGCGAGCAGGTAAAACAGAATTTATCATTCACAGTTCTGGCAGTACCGGCGACCCTAAACCAATTGTGCTAAAGCGCGAGTGGATGGAATGGAGCGCTAAAGTTAGTGCCGAAATTTTCAAGCCTAAAAATACAGATGCATTATTTTGCTGTCTGCCATTAGACAAAGTAGGCGGACTCATGATGCTGGTTCGATCAGAGATATGGGGAATACCCGTTAAGGTCGTTGAGCCAAGTGCCAATCCTTTGCTAACAGATGTTCAAGGTACAATAATTTCTCTAACACCTTACCAATTGCACCATATCTTAAAAAATGACGAGTCGCTAGATCGTTTACTGCAATTTAGGGAAGTGTTAATTGGGGGTGCCAGTATTAATTCGGAGCTGGAGTTTGCTATTCAAGAACTTGGCTATGTCAATACATTCAGACATAGCTATGGCATGTCTGAGACATACTCGCACGTTGCTTTGCGAACGATTAACGGCACTGAAGCTTCTGATTATTACACACCTTTGAGAGACATAAGAATTGAACAGGGACTGGATAATTGTGCCATTATATATACCCCTTATTACCCGGAGGGTTTACACACCAATGATATTATAGAATTGGATAGCCAAGGCAGGTTTAAGGTTACAGGTAGAGCCGACTTCATAATTAATACCGGAGGGGTAAAGATCAGCACCGAGATGGTAGAAAAACTGATAGCCGATAATTTAAAAACCGACAATCCGTTTATAATTAGTTCGGTGAAAGACGAGGTACTGGGAGAAAAGATAGTCCTGGTATGTACCAATCAGGAAAAGTTCAATTACAGCGACTGGTCATTTCTTGATACTTACAGTCCGTATGCAAAACCTAAAGAGATTATTCAAATCAGGGATATACCAATCAACAGGAGTGGTAAAGTTGACCGCCTGAAAATTAAAGAAATGTTAAGTAGCGAAACTTAGTAAGTTAGAGACTCAAGCAATTTTCCGCTTGCGTCAAATGTTTTCCAAACACCAGTTTTAACACCGTTTTTGTAGTGCGACTCAGAACGAAGAACACCGTTAGCGTCCCATACTTTCCAAGTACCGTGTTTAGCATCATTTTTATAGAAGGCTACTGATTGTATATTACCTTTTTCGTCGAAGGCTTTCCATTCGCCATTTTTAATACCATTGTTGAATGCACCAACTTCTTTGGTGATGCCTGACATATAATATACCGTTAATTTACCATCTTTATTACCATCAATAATGTCATAAGTACTTTCCACCTTGCCATTGGCATAGGTTAAAGTTAAGTTACCACTCAATAATTCGCCATCAGCATCAACATATTTATTTTGAGCATTTTGGAAAACTTCAGAGCTCTGAGAAAGAATTGTCAAGTTGGTTAAAACCAAAGCAGCGAGTGTAAATAATATCTTTTTCATGATTTCTTAATAATTTCTTAACAAAGATAACAAAAAAATTATCTAAACTCCAAAACTATTTTTGAAAATGTTTCAAAAGACTTGATTGTCTGAGTTTTATAAGAAATGCACTCGACGGTTATTCCTTTGCTTGCTTTTAGAATTGCAGCTGGAATAAAGCATTGACCTTTTAAGTTGGTGTAGTAGATCCTATCTGTACCTGCTAATTGAACTTTAGCGCCGGCGATAGTTTCATTTTTAACATCTAATACCTGCAAAACCTGAACACATGGTTTGTCTTCGGCAAACAAACTAAGTGCAGTTAAAAAGATAATTAGTGCTACAGATTTCACGATACAAAAATGCAGAGGAGTCGTTAATACAGTTTCAAGCCAATATTATTTTAATGTTAATTGGGTTGAAATTGTAATATAATTGATATTACATTAGCAATTACTTGACATTCCCATATAAATAACATGTGTATCGTGCGCTCAAGTGCTAACTGATTGTTCATGTCTTATTAAGACAAACTTAATATTGGTAGTCCATTTTTGCGGCATGAAATATTTGGGTAAAAAAATCATTCTAATCGTATTGTTTTTCATTAGTCTCAGCGCATTTTCTCAAACCGACAAATCTGGAACTGTTTCTATCAGTGGTTTTGTCAGAGACACACTTAGAAAAGAAGGAATTGATGATGTTGTAATCACTGTTAAAAACCAAACAAACAAAAGCACTATTACCAACAAATATGGCTATTTCGAATTAAAGAATCTCCCAGAAGGCTATTATAGCTTAACCTTTAAAATCAGCACACACAAATTATTGCAGTACGACAGCATCAAAGTTACCAATGGCAATAATACCAATCTTGGATTAATCTATCTGGATGCGAAACTAACTACCGCAGGTGGTGGTGGTATAAAATTTACTAAACCAAAAGCAACCGTAACTGCAGCCGTACAGGATGTTAAAAAAGCTGACGCCGTTTCGAATGTGATGAGTGCCGAGCAAATTGGCAAGACACAAGACAACAATACGGCTGCTGCTGCTGCCAGAATCCCTGGAGTAACATTAATGGAAAGCAGATTCATTATGTTAAGAGGTTTGAGTCAGCGTTACAACAGCGTTCAAATCAATAATATTAATGCCCCTAGTACTGAGGTCGACAAAAGAGCGTTCTCATTTGATTTGATTCCTTCGAGCATGCTAGATAAAATTGCCATTTTCAAATCGCCCTCAGGTGATCTTGCCGGCGACTTTGCTGGTGGTGTTATTAAATTACAGACTAAAGGCGATGTAGAAAAGGATTTTGTAAGTTACTCAATCGGTCTTGGCTACAGAATTAACACTTCATTGTCTAAACATTACAACAATTCAGTGGGATCTGGAACAGATTATTTAGGATTTGACAACGGCGCAAGAGCATTGCCATCTGTATTCCCTGCTAACCTGGCGGATTATTCTACTGCTAAAAAAATTGAATACGGAAAATCCCTGAATAACAATTTCAGCTTAACCAATATGTCTGTGCCTTTAGACTTCGGTGCCGGATTCGGTTTTGGTAAAAACATTAAATTCAAAAAAAGAGAACTGTTTACCGTTAATAATTTTAGCTATTCAACAGGTTATCAGTTTTCAAATATGAAAAGGTACAGATATCAAAACGACCCAATTGAATATGTCAGACAAATGTTTAACTACTCGGATGACAATTTATCCATCGAGTCTAAACTATCTGTTTTAAGTAACTGGATTTTTAAAGCGAACAAAAAAAGTACTTTTACATTTAAAAATGTATTCAATCAGATTGGCGAAAATGAGACGACTATTAGAACAGGTGTCAACCCAACAGAGCGCCCTAATGATGAATTCAAAAACTATGGCTTCCATTACACTTCAAGAAGCATATACTTTGGTCAACTGGAGGGCAATCACAAACTAAAAAACAAAGGCGAGAAACTTGTATACACATTAGGCTATAGCAATATTGGCAGAAACGAACCTGACTACAGAAGATTCAGAACCTTCAGAGCAATAGGAAGTGGAGATGCCTTTAGTTTAGTTGACCCGCCAAGCGCAAGTTTGTTCGACGCTGCACGTTTCTATTCTAAACTGAAAGAAAACACATTAGCCGCAAACTTAAACTACGAAAAAATGTTCGCTAATCCACTTGATTCAAACAAAAATATCATTTTGAAAGCGGGTGCCTACGGCGAAAACAAAAGTCGTTCATTTGATGCCAGATGGATCAGTTACAGTTACTCTGGCGACCCATTACAAAAAAACAATTTATTATTGACTCCAATTGACCAGATATTCTCTTCAGCCAATCTAAATACTGTTGCTGGTTTCAAACCTTTAGAAGGAACTAATCCAAGTGATAAATACACTGCCGCTAACCAGTTAGGTGCTGCCTATATCAACTTAGGTTTTCCGATTAACAAGTTGAAATTAAACGCTGGTTTAAGAACAGAATATTTTAACCAAACTTTGGAAAGCGCTACTAATAATGGTCCGGTTAATATCACACTTACTAACCTCAACCTGCTTCCATCTTTCAATGCTGCGATGTTTATTGATAGCAGCGGTGATAAAACACTTATCAGATTTGGTTATGGTAGAACAGTCAACCGCCCTGAATTCAGAGAGCTTGCGCCATTTGTTTACTACGACTTCATGTATGATGTTAATATTGTTGGTAACCAAGATTTGAAATCTTCAACTATCAGTAATTTTGATTTGAGATACGAACATTATCCAAGCAGTTCTGAAACGGTTAGTTTAGGTTTGTTTTACAAGAAGTTCCTTAACCCGATTGAAAACTATGTACAACCAGTTGGATTAAGTCAGCAATTTACCCTTAAAAACGCTGCGAGTGCAACCAACTATGGTTTAGAAATGGAAATCAGAAAATCATTCAGTCAGCAATCACAAAACAAATTCATCAAAAAACTATCTACCCTAATCAATGCTTCTTACATCATCAGTAGAGTGGATTTAGGAGATGACAGTACTTTAAGTCAGGCGCGCACTCGTCCGCTTCAAGGTCAGTCGCCATACATTATCAACGCAGCACTTCAATATGCGAGTGACAGTGGCATTACAGTCAATGTATCATACAACATCATTGGTAAACGTATCGTTTATGTCGGTAATAACATCTTCCCTTCTGTTTACGAAATGCCAAGACATTCTTTA
>JAIXYV010000007.1 GCA_027490055.1 Bacteroidota bacterium
ACCAGAAATAAGATACACTTAGCTAAAAATTTAAAAAATTTCATGTGATGAGATTCAAACGGAAAGATAGAGGTTTTAGTGTTATATGTTTTTAAATTACCCTTTTTTTCTGGTGCGATTTTTTGGAAGAAATTTTGAAACTATAGAAGATTGCGAAACAGGTGGCGACTAATTTTATTAGTAAGAAAATTGTCAAATGTCGAACTTTTTTTTAATTGATTTTTGATTCGAATAAGAAGTTTATGAGTATTTTTGAATAACAAAAAACATCATCATGAAAAAAACCAACATTATTACCCTATCAATTGCCATTTTAGCGCTTGCCGGCGTTATTCTGTCGTTTACAAGTGCACAAAAAAGCAGTTCAGCGGACACTTATGAATTCACCTCATTTACCGTTGTAGAATCTATTGTTCCTAATGGTATCGGTCGCTCAAGAATCATCACATCTTTAGAGGCCAGAGATTACAAAGAATTCACCTCAGTTCAAACAGAAGACGACAATACCCGTAACAAGTCTGACAGAGGAGAGATAAGAGTAAAGAACTTTGAAGAAACCAAGCTCTTAAACTTCTTCAATATGGGTGGCATCAGATTCCAGAATATAGCGGCCAACGATGCGATCATCAACAACAAAGTAAGCACCATGCTCAACGACGGATGGGAGATAGTCAACATCGTTTCAGGCGTTGAATCTGTAGGCGCAGACACCGACCCTAATGGTATTTATATCACAAGATTTTACTTTAAGAAGAAGAAGGCGTAATTAAAATGAGTCGTTTTATACCAACAAAAAAGACCACAGAAGTGGTCTTTTTTGTTGGGTGGAGAATATTGGCGAAATGTCCGAACTTGGTTACATCACCCTGTAGCGTGAAAACCCTGAATTTTGATAAAGCCCCAGTACCAGAGTTTTTCGCTTCGCTACAAACACGGTACGGGGCACACGAAAATAAAAAAACCGCCTTTAGGGCGGTTTTAATTTTCGTGGAGAATACCGGAGTCGAACCGGTGACCTCTTGCATGCCATGCAAGCGCTCTAGCCAGCTGAGCTAATCCCCCTTGGCTTTTTTTAAGAACTTAATCGAAAGATTATCGAACCGGTAACCTTCCCGCAGATTTCTGCGGGACGCTCTAGCCAGCTGAACTAATCCCCCTTAAATTTTTGAACTTACTTAATCTTAGCCAGGCTTCGATTAAGGAGTGCAAATCTACAGACATTTTTTCATTAATCAAAGCCGTTAATTTTCATGACGATTATAAGAGCGACATTGAAATTATCTTTTTTCATCACCCGTCAGTAACTCTGCTAAATAGTTTAACACATGTTTCTTGATGGAAATTGGGACTGTTTCTAAAAGGTTTTGTAATGAATTTAAGGCGGCAGCGAGTTTTTCTATATTAGCATCTATGTAATTGTTCTTGTAGAAATAGCCAAAAGTTGTATTGGCGTATTCTGTTAAAATGTCTCGTGTTTCAGACTCAATAAATGGATGATAATTTTCGTCATTTAGAAAGTCATTGATTAATTCTTTTAATTTGATTTCCGTTATTCTGCTGTCTTTTAAATGCGCTTTAATTAGGTCGAACCCTAGCTGTTCTGCTAAGAAATGAAATGCTTGTCTTGTCTCAAACAAAGCTTGTGATAATTCTGAAATGTCCATTTCCATTTTGTTGGTCATGTCGAAGTATCCTTTTATTAATGAGGGTAAGTTTTGCTTTTTTTCTGTGTTGATTGCAGTCTCTAATATTTTTAAATCGTTTAATCGTATCTGTTCTTCCAGTTCAGATTTTTTGGTGCGTAGCTGCGTCAGTAAATGTTCAAAGTTCTTTTTGATGTATTTCTTTCCATCATAGTCAATATACTTGATAGATTTATCGAGGTTCTCTATCGCGAAAATGTCTCCAAACAAAATAACATACTCCGATTTAATTCTTGTATTCTCATCGGTGAATAATTCTTGAACTATACTGATTGAATTGCCACAATTATCATCTTCCTTGTGGAAGGAAATTTTAAATAGGTCATCGTAATAGGCGTTGAATATTTTAGGGAATGATTGTGCTTTGATTTCAAGGTCAAATTGATTCTGAAACTCTACTATGCTTAATGCAGGTATATCGTTGTCGTATTCAAATAGCTTTTCAAATACCATTTTAGAAAATGTTTTCTGGGTGTTCGAAAAGTCGCTGAAATAATCGGATGCCGGTTTAAAATTGTTGGGAACAGAACTTGCTTTTTGTTTGATCCATTTCAAACGGTCTTCTATGCTTGGGTGTGTAGAAAACTGACTTTCTAAATTGATTTTAGTGAATTGGATTTTATTTAAAGTAGTCATGTCAACAATTGGCATATTGTTTTCGATTTGAAGTTTTTGTTTATTCGCAATACTTGACATGACATGCTTTTGGTTTTCGTAGATGTTTTCACTTGAAAAAGGGTTTGGACTGAATTGATAAAAGTTTATAGCTGAATTAAAACTTTCACTTGCCAGTTCAAATTTGATTAGCAAACTTTCATTGGCTTTGTAGCCCGCAATTTTTGAGGCAATTTCGTCTGCCTGATATTCCATTTCTCTGGATAAGGAATTGAAGTTTTTGACAATCGAATAGTAGGCTTTAACCAGCAAATCACTGATCACTTCGTTTATTTTATTGCCTATAGTGGCGAATAACCCCAAAAAGCCTATGTTGTTGGAGACATAGTTGGTGTCTTTCTTGAATTCACTGGCTTGATCGACCATCTCTGAAACCATATTGTGAATTCGATTAAATAGTATTCTAACACGGGTGGATTTTTGAGTCGTGTGACCGAATTCATGGGCCAAGAGAGCTTCAAACTCTTTCTCTGAAATCATGTTAATTAATCCGATGCCGATTATCAGGTTTTTTCTTCTGTTAAAAAAGAGATCTATGATGTTTAATCGACTAAATACAGCGGCGTAAACATCATGAGTTAAAAATACTTTTTTAGGGGGACGAGCATAAGCCTGACTGGCGATTTTATGTAGGAGTTTAAATAGTTCAGGCTCTTCTTTTGCTGTTATTTCTGTCATGGTCGGATGGTCTTGTTTGGCTTTCGGGAAAAGGAAATTCAAAATAAACAAGACAATCACAACACCTATTCCGGCTATTCCAATTCCCACTATGGTAATGAGGAACATGTCAGCCCTCGCAATAATATTCAGTCCGATATACGCAAAAAAACAAGCTATACTTAAAGCTGCCGTAATGGTTAAGATATAGACTAAAATGAAGAGTAAAATAGACCTTAGGGTATTATTCGTCTCTTTTTTTATAGATGTATTGATTCCGCGATCATTCATAGTTTTATATTCCAAGACAAATATAGATTAAATCGAAATCTGTGCAAAATTTCAATCCCGCCTAATCAGTCATACGGGCTTGTATTAATTCAATATATAGGGAGAATATAAATTTTTTTAATGAAGGGAAACGGCTAATTTTGATGTTAAATACAACAGGTCACTTTGATTTTATAATGAAAATAACGTACTGTAAAATACTATTTATTGTGCTTTCATGTTTAAGTCTTTTCAACTGCTCTAACAGTACGCGGCAGCATGAGGCTATTACAGATTTGAATTGTGATTCGCTCAATGACAAGAAAGTAGTTTATGCTCTGGCAAAGTCTATTCTGGGGAAAGGAGATAATAGAAAAATTTGGTCTGTTGTAGATGTTGATACCAATGATATTTTAATACTAGAAGATTACTTTACTAATTCTAATACAAAAAGTAAGCTGTTGCTAATGCGTGGTGTTGTTGGATCAAGTACTGATTCTGCAGACTATTTGCTCATGCTTGTTAATTGTTCTGGTACTCCCGAAATTGTCTGGGCTGAACAAGTCTTGCAATTTTATGAAGACGCTATAATCGACCTTAATGGCGATGGTGTCAAAGAAATTATAATAGCCTCTGAAGACATGAAAGGTGGCGAATGCAACAGTGTTTATTCGGTCTTTAATTTTAAAAACAACAAGAAAAATATTTTATACGAACGGCAAAGTCGGTCTATTATAGACTGTGGATCTGACGAAATGATTCAGACCTATACTATTGGTGATACCCTTAGCAACTCATACAATGTTGCTCATATTAGAGAGCAAGGTCGTACTTGCAGAATTCGACAAATTCACACAATCAAAATTCATAATGGCGGTAAAACCAACTCAGACATGTTGGAAAAACTCAAAACTATAAGCGATACCAGTTATGTGAATTTGTGTTTGTGAACGTATCTAAGAAGCTTTTACAAATTATAGATTGTATTATGATCCAAATTAATGATTAAATTTGTTTGAGATTTGGCGTATAACATCATTATTGCCTAAATAAAATTGCATATATGTTAATCTTTTTACAGTTGAAAATTTGAAGGTAAAAGAAATTTTTAAAACATGAAAACTATGGTATCCATAGTTCAACCAATACAAGTCCCAAAACTATTTGCTATAGTTCGTTATGCAAACTTTGATGTCTTGACTGCCGCATCCTTGGGGTGGTTCTCATTGCTTAGTGTTTTATCCCTCGCAACTATATTCCCTTAGCCTTTTACTCGTATTCTCTCATCAATTCCCCAACTTCAAATACCTGAAGACGCCTTTGCCTGGGATGACAATCAGGTAGATGCCTTCGGTGTGGAGATTTAAATCAATCGTTTTGATGGCTTGCTGTTTGTATGGAATTGTTTGGATAATCTGCCCTAAATGGTTGTAGATAAAAATGTCGGTTTCTATCTTTTCGCTGAAATGTAAAATCCTGCCATTGCCAGGATTAGGGAAGATGCTCAGTGGTCCCTTTGGACCTGGTGTCGGCGCTACATAGTTGACAGAGAATAGTTTTTTTGAAATGCCATACGTACAGTTGTTGATGTCTTTAATGCTGTATTGTAGCTCGCTGCTGTCTGGCTTTATTCTGACATTGCAGAAGAATTTTTCCTTTTCTGTAAAGGTGCCCTCATCGATGGTCCATTGATAGCTGATCCATTGGTCTCTGTTGATGATTGGGTCCACAAAATAAATGGTGTTCGAGTCGTTGTTGTAGCGGTCGGGACCTTTAATGGTAACGCTGTCCAGATAATTTGGGAAGTAAGTGAGCGAGATGTTTTCGAATGATTCACAGCCATTGTTTTTAATGTATTTGATGGTATGGGTTCCGATGCCGGATAATTGGTGACTGTCTTTCACTTCTATACCATCAACCCATAAACTTTTTGTGTCGGTTTTGTATCGGATGCTGAGTGTTTTGTTTGGACAGAGGCAGCTGTCAAATACATATTTATTGGCAATTTTTCCAATGTTATTGGGCTGCACCACGTTGGAGTTACCGGCAGTTAATTTGTATCTTCTGGACGTTATGGTGGCTACAATACCTTTGTTGCCTTTGTATCTGTTAGGAGCAAATGTGAAATTGATATTGGTGGTATCTCTACTTAGAAAAAGCATCATACCCAGGTATTGACCAACACTAGTGGCTTGATCGGTGGCGCCTGCTTCTGTCTCGTAAAAATGAATGTATACAGAGTCATTAAATACTTTTGGTTTGAATCTGCCATAAACAGTATAGGGCGCAGTTTTACCACATTGATAGCTCATAGAATCTAAGACAAGGTAGTCGAATGCCATTTTGTTAAAGCTGCTGACAGTGTTAATGAAACATGAATCATTGCTAATGATTTTGTTGCCTATTACATACATGTTTCTTAAGTATGGCTGGTAGGTTTTCTCAATATCAAAAACAGTACTGTTGTTTTTGCCGTAAAACACATTGGCTCGCGATGGAATAGTGTCGCCAACTCTAAGTATTCGGTTCGTTAGCATTGGGTCGTTGGTGTAGCTCAGACGCATGCCATAACCCGAAAAATAGACTGGTGTTTTTTCAATGGGATTGTATCCGGCGTAGTTGCCATAAAATGTTCCGTAAGAGCCTGTGATGACATAGGCATTGCGATCGGTGATGCCGGTATAGTTGTTGGTAATATTTAATCCACCACATTGATTAAAACTAAAGCCGCTGCCTGCCAGTTTTTTCAGACTTTTTTTAGGAGAAAGGTTGTGGTAATTGTTTTTGAAAAGGATGGTGTCTGAATAGGCGGTATGGCAAGCCAATTGGGCACTTGAATAAGTAACATAAAAATTGGCTTTTTTAAAGGAATCTCCTCCAACATGAAAAACATTTTTAGAATTGTTGAAGTGGTAGCCATTGAGGTACATGCCATATCGATTGTCTTCAAATCGGTTGCCTTGAATGGTATAGTGACTGGTAAAGTTGGAGTCAGGGTATGCTCTCCAAACCCCATTAATGTATCGATTGTATTTGTCGGCCGGGAAGATGTTGATGCCATAAGCAAACCCCTTAAATCCCAGATTTCTGATGCTGTATTTTTCTCCCAGCAAATCCAGACCGTATTCGTCATAATAATCGGCTAGCTTTAAACTATCTACTAATACAACACTTGGTTGGTAGTCTTCTCCCATATTGGCGTATTTAAATCCCGGTTGCGAGCAGCCATCGATGATGCAACTGTCATCTACTTCTGGAAGCAGGGTGTCTAAAACGATGATCGACTTGCCAGTTGGGATATTAAAAATGATGGAATCAAGACCTGGTTTGATATTCGAATTTAGAATGGCATTGCCCAGACTGCCTTTGCCAAATACATTGGTGTTTACCACCACAAAGTCGTTGTAGGCTATATAAAACTCTTTTTCGTAATTACATTTAAACGACAGAACGGTATCTGTTTCTACAATCAATTTGTGTTTGCCGAGAGATTTCAGCCAAACCGATGATTGATTTTCGATGTTTTGGACGCTGTTGTCAGAAAATAGGATTTTGGTGGCTTTGTGTTCTGGGTCGAGCTGAATGTTCAGTAGCACTGAATCGCCATTGTTGAAATACTGGTCTTTAAAGATTGTTGAAACCGGAAATTTGAGGCAGTTGGCTGTATAGTTTTGGGGATAGTTTCTGGCGCTTGAAATAAATTGCAAAACACCATTGATTTCTGTTTGGTTAAAGAATGGCAGGTTGTTGATGTTCAATGCAGGGCACATCAAGGATGAGTTGGCACTGCAATCGCTGCCGGTACTGTGGTCGAGACCAAACAAATGCCCAAATTCGTGGGCTTGTATTTTGACACAGTGCGATATGCTGTTTTGATAATCTACAGAAGTTGATATTTTATTGGTGCTTCGGCAGGCGCCATTGAGGTAGGCATAACCAACGGCAGAGCCTTTCATGTTGATGTGGTCGCTGTATAAATGTTTAAAGTCGGCGTCTATTTTGCCGTTAAACAGATTGCTTTTGTTAGAGAAGTCGCCAAGTCTGTCTAAGAGAAAATCGGCATTGTTGTAGGCCGCCAGACTATCCAGGGAGATACTTTCGAATGCGATTTTTATGCGCATTTTCATGTGCTTGACATAGATACCATCCGTCAGGTTCAGGATATCCCGCATTTCTTGAATTGTAGCAGCGGTATCTCTATTATTGGTTTTAAACAATTTAAATCCGGCGACATTGCCCACCTTAGCAATGGCGCAAGAGTAGTCTTCGTAGGTTAATCCATTGTTCGTGCCGAAATCAACAGGGAGGTCGGGATTATGCTCCTCGGTTCCGCAACTGGTTTTTGGCTGTACCAATTCATCTTCTACATAATTTACCAATAATTGAGACTTTTTATTGATGATACAGGTTTGAAGACTGATGGTGCCTTTATCAGTTTCTATGAGTCCGCTTAAGGCATTGGGGTGAATATTCAGTCGGATAATTGGTCCCGATTCAAAATTGGCGCCCATCCAGTTTCTTTGTTCGGGGCGACTGATGAAGTGTTTTGATTTACCTTCGCTTACAAAGGTTTCAGCATCGTTTAATAGTAAATTGGAAGGAATCAGTTGTAATTGGTGTATGCCATAAGTGCCCAGATCCAGTTGTATGTTGAGTGCAGACTGGTTTTTCGATAACAGATGCAAGGCATTAAAATCGAAATTGATTAATTGATGTCTTCTCAAAGTCGCAGAGAAGTCTTGTTCTTTGGTAATGAATTGTGCCTTTAAAGTATGAGAGGCAACAAAGCTTAATAGGAGAAGGAAAATAAAATGTTTAAGCTGTTTCATAGCGCATGCTAGTTTTACACTACGAAAATATTACTAATCTTGAATATTTTAAACGAAAATCTATAGCCATCGTAAAGGTGGAGGTTCCGATGCTTTTTTTAACTACTTAAAGTGATTTGGTTAATAAAATTGAATAGGCTAAATTACATCAAAAACGAATCACTTAAATTGTGTTAATGTCTTTTCTCCACCTCACTCCTTCATCACCTTATACAGGCCGCCACGACTCGGTGTTTATGGTGGCGCTGATGTTAAGCAGCGTTTGAGTGGGATTGTGACACAATCGTGATATTTATTCGTTTAATTTAGGTTCCTTCAATATTGTTGGCAAACTCAATGTGGCTTAAAAGAGGAGCTTTGCTAAGTGTTCTTTTTCTTGGAGTTTCTCGGTTTTTTAAATGGGTCTGATCTTTTTTGACAGACTAGTTAACATCGCTATGGAAGACTAATAGGATGCTAATGGATAACTTCAATGCAATAACTGTCACATTTATGTCATAAAGCAATGTAGTGCAATTAGCTTCAATAGCGATTCGTGTATTTTTAATTATAATTGTACTACGCCTGAACATTAATAATATTCATAACGCATACAAAAGTGAGATGCCGACCAATAGTTGGTTAGGTATGAAGCTGCAGGTAAAAACACTGAAAAGGCTTTTGCTTGTCTGGCTTTGTCTCGCATTTCAACAGCAGGTTTATGCGCAGCACCCCATCTTTGTAACCATCGCAGGTGGCGATCTTTATGAACTCGATATCTACAATTGCACATCCAGGTTTATCGGATCGACCAATACCCAATTCGGAGATATTGCCTTTACTCCTGATGGACGACTTTGGGGGTTTGTAGGCAACAGTCTTTACAATGTTGACACAGCAACAGCCGATACTACTCTAATAGGTGATATCTCCCAGTCATGCGTGTCCTTGGTGGCTTTGAACGATTCCACTCTGCTATTCGAATTTAACGAGGAGCTTTATGGTCTCAGTACCAATGATGCCAGCACTTACTTTATAGGCAATATAGGCTATCAAGCCTCGGGCGACTTGATTTGGTATGACGACGATCTTTACATGACCTCTGGTCAAGATCTCATTAAGATTGTTCTCAATTCAACCAATTCAGCTGTTGTTAGTGCAGGGCCCGTCAATGGGTCAGGCATAACCATTCCTGATTGTGAGGGTTTAGTGGCAGCAAGCTTTAAAAACGAAGACAATAAACTTGTGGGATTTAGCGCAACTGATGCTATTAAAATATGTCCAATTGATGCCAGCAATAGTGTGATTTGTCCTAATATTATGCCCGGAGGTGTACCAGGCGCTGCCGCCTTGCGTCTGGCAGTTCAGAAACCAAAGCCAAGTTCTTGCAACAGGCCAAAACTTACAGGTATTGCTGTTATTGGAGATACCTGTAAAACACTAACAGTTGAATTTCGTGCCCAGGGGAAAAGCAGTTCAGCTAAACTGTTTTGGAGTTTCGGTGATTCTGCAAGCGGGAGCAAGGATACATTAACTGCAGATACCTCTCAAAGTACTAAACACAATTTTACCAAGCCCGGACAATATACAGTTTGTGTTAATCCTGTCGGAACACCGTCGAGAGTATGCCGTACAGTTTCAGTCGGACTTTGCTGCAACGGCACGATACGCTCCTTGGATACCTGTCTGCAAAGCCAAACATTCTTTTCCATCATATCATCCCTTAAAGTTGACAGTATTCAATGGGATTTCGGCGATATCAAAAGTGGCGGCAATAATTTTTCCAAGGCATTGAATCCAACACATGCATTCAGTGCAATAGGTTCATATACAGTTTCTGCAACTGTTTATACGGCCTGCCGGACGTTTACAACAAGCTCTACTCTTACTATTGTTAATTGCAGTGATGGCCCAACGGCAATCAATATTACAGGGGATTCATGCAGTTTGTTGAGGGAAATGAAAATAGTGGGAAAAAGTCTTTCATCCTATTTTATGTGGAATTTCGGTGATACAGCAAGTGGGACAAAAGATACAGCGCTTATGTATGCGTGGAATGACACTATGTTTCCGCAACATGTCTTCTCAAAGCCTGGCTCATATAATGTTTGCGTAACTTTTGCTGAACCAGGCAAGGACACGACTACTCTCTGCGCAACAGTTAAAGTGGGAATTTGCTGCGACGGCATGATCATATCCTATGACACTTGCCTCCAAAATAGAATAGTCTTTTCCTTTGTCGCGAACAATACCCCTGACAGCATACTCTGGGATTTCGGAGACACGGCCAGTGGCAAGGACAATCAATCAAAAAACCTAAAGCCCGACCATACCTTCACTTCAGTTGGTAAATATCAAGTCAATGTAATTGTCTATCTACCCTGTGGCATTTTAAAAAGGTCTTTTCAAAAAACCATTGTCAATTGCGACCCTGCTTTATGTACAGGGGACATCAACTGCAACGACACCTGTCTAAACACAGGAGCATCCTTTTCTATAAATTCAAGTTACCCTGTTCTGTCAGTTTCCTGGGATTTTGACGATCCCGCAAGCGGCGCTAACAACACCTCTCAATTATTACAGATTAAACACACGTTTTCCTCGGTCGGTTCTTACCGTGTGCAAGCTATCGTCAGGTTTAATTGCGGTATTGACACCTTGTTCAGAACTGTTGTAATGCTGGATTGCAGAAAAGACACGATAAGAGATACGATACAGCCGCAACCTTCAGATACTTTCCTCATCAAGATTCCAAACGTTTTTACTCCCGGACAAGATGGCTTTAATGATGTCTTTGATATTATGCTGGAGGGCGAATCATATTACTTCTTGAGTATTTATAACCGATGGGGCATACTGGTGCACGAACAGACTAACGATAATGATAACAACTGGAACGGGCGGGTCAGGAACCTAGGCATGGAATGCCCTGCAGGTACTTATTATTTTCTTTTTGATTATGCATCCCCCGGAACAAGTATAAAGCAGGAAAGCGGAATCATCTCATTGATCAGGTAAAGACTTTGTCTGTCATTAGCCGTTAAACCCACGGTTCACGTAATAAACCAACCTTCATCAGTTTTTTCTAATGAGATTAAGTGTAATTTTGAAATGACTAATCATCAAACACCATGAACATCACAAACAAAACCATCGTCGTTACCGGAGCAGGTAATGG
>JAIXYV010000087.1 GCA_027490055.1 Bacteroidota bacterium
ATATTCACCTACAAAAGCACTATGTGGGCAGATGCTTCAGGGTACTATGTGTATTTACCTGCAACCTTCATTTACCACTGGGACTCAGAAAAACTACCTTCCGGAATGGATACACTAACCGGAAGAGGCTACAGCATCGACACGAGTAAAGACATCATCTTCACCAAGTATACCAGCGGCATTAGCTATCTGCAATTGCCATTTTTTGGCGCAGCCCATTTGTATGCCAAAATTAGTGGCGAAGAGGCCAATGGTTTTTCGCAGGTATACGTCAATAGCCTCTTATTTTCAGGGGTATTTTATGTTTTGCTGGCCTTATTCTGTTTGTATTATTTTTTACTTGAATACTTCGGCAAACGCCCTTCCCTGCTTACCTGCATAGCTTTGCTGGCCTGCACCAATTTGTATTATTACGGCATTGAGCATCCGGGCTTGTCACATGTCTACTCATTCTTCCTTATTAGCTGGTGTCTGTTACTGATACAAAAAAACAGCAAAAACAGTTTGTTGATTATCGTTCCAGCGTCAATTCTGCTGGTCTTAATCCGACCAACCAATATGGTAGCGGTACTGACATTACTGTTTATTTATATCGATTTAAACGCTTATACAATCCGACAGTTTATCAGACTTAAAAATCTATATTTAGGCTTGCTGATTGGCAGTGTATTTCTGATTCCTCAACTTTTGTACTGGCATTCGGTAAGCGGTAAATGGCTCATGTATTCGTATCAGAATGAAGGTTTTATTTTCTGGAACAGACCATTTATTGCAGAGGTTTTACTGGCGGCCTGTAACGGATTTCTGCCTTATGCCCCGGTTTTTATACTGGCGTTTATCGGACTCATCTGGAAACCTCTGACACGTTATAATACCTGGATTGTACTCGCGAGTTTCGCACTTATTACCTACCTGAATGCCTCATGGTGGTGCTGGCCATTTGGCTGTGCTTATGGCGGCAGAGCCTTTATAGAGTATTATCCATTTTTAGCGATCGGTCTATCAGCCTTCATCGATCACATGCACGAGCGAGGCAAAGTATCCTCCTATATCATTGTAGCTCTTCTGTTGGCATTAGCTTTTTTAAATTTGAAACTATTGTACAACTACGACGATTGTTTTTACGGCGGCACATGGGATTACCACGTGATAAGAGATTTACTTTTTTAGATATGTGCCACCATGGCCTTGGTGTAATCGGCAGAAGGATGATCGATTAGCACAGAGGTTTTCCCCTGTTCTACTATATACCCATCTTTTAGCACAATCAGATAAGAACAGAACCAGGCTGCAACAGCCATACTATGTGTAATCATTAAGATACTCAGCTGTTCGCTGATCTGCAATTCTTTCAGCAGGTTTAGAATTTGTGCCTGTACAGATAGATCGAGGGCCGAGGTAGACTCATCACAGATCAGAAGTTTTGGTTTAGCTGCCAATGCGCGGGCGATGCAAATTCGCTGACGCTGACCGCCACTGAAATCTGAAGGGTACTTATTTTTATCAGAGGCTTGAAGTCCCACTTTCGACAATAACTCATCAATTAAATTTTGTCTTTGCGAGGCCGATAAGTCGCTTTGGTGCTGAGCAATTACTTCATTGATGGTAGCGCCAATTTTTAGACTTGGATTTAGAGCAGAAAAAGGATCCTGAAAAATCATTTGCACATTGGATGACAATGGCAATTCGTTGTCGAAGTCGTACTCAATCTGACCACCACTGGCATTTTCGAGTTGAACAAGGATCTTAGAGATCGTGCTTTTACCTGAGCCAGATTCACCGATCAGTCCGATACTCTGACCCCGTTTCATTTCGAAACTAACCCCTTTTAGGGCTCTATACTTTTTATGATCCTTGTAAAATTCTTTATGGAGGAGTTGTACTTTTAGGAGTTGTTCGTCGCTGACAGGCAATTCGGTCAAAGGTCTATCAATGACAGCTTCTTCGTTATAATCAGCGATAGTTTTAAGCGCAAAGCCCTTTTTATCTGGTCGGGGTTTACAAGACAGTAGCGCCTTGGTGTAGAGTTGCTGTGGACGTTCAATAATATCAGAAACGGTTCCAGATTCAACGATCTCGCCTTTATACATCACCAAAATACGGTCTGAAAACTGCCTTACAGCATCCAGATCGTGAGAGACAAGAAGAACACTTTTACCGTATTGGCGGCAGAGTTTCTGAATCAAGCCAAGAATTTCTTCCTGCAGTAAAACATCTAAAGCTGTAGTCGGTTCGTCGGCCACTATCAAATCAGGATTACCGGCAAGGGCCATAGCGATCATCACCCTTTGACGCTGTCCACCGGAGAGTTCGAAGGGGTAGGCGTTCATGACCTTATCGAAATCGTGAAGCTCTACCATTTCCAGCAATTCTTTGGCTTTTGCTAGTTGATCTGTTTCACCTTTAATACCACAAAGTTTAATATTTTCGAGAATTTGCTTGCCACATTTCTGAACCGGGTTAAGGGCAGATAGTGGTTCCTGAAAGATATAACTTATTTTTTTCAGTGCCAGAGAAGCGCGTTGTTTAGACGACATCCCCAGCAGTTCAGTGGTCTGAGCGTTTTGATCAAAAAAAGTAATATTGCCAGTGCATTTTAGAGAGGCAGGTAATAAATTGAGAAAGGACAGGCAAGTAAGCGATTTACCGGAGCCCGACTCACCAACCACTGCCAGAATTTCGCCTTTTTGTATCTCAAAATTCACATCCTTAACCAGGGATAAACTGGCTGTTGAGATTGAAAGATGGGATACACGCAGCAGAGTCATTAGAATCCGTTGTTAATAGGTTGTTTTTGAGAAAAACTTTTAATGGTGTTTTTATACTTGAGGTTTTCCTTAATGTCTGTAAGGAAATTTAACAATTCGTCGGGACTGTTTAGCACTCTGATATTGTCAGGCATTTTAAGTTCTTTCTTATTGATTACCTGAGCACCGCTGAGCAGGATTTGTGTTTCCTTCCAGTGTTTGCCGAGATTGCTGATGAAAGTTTGCAAGCTGACATTGCTATTGAGCGAGGTGATAATACTGAAAATAAAATCTGGTTTACGAATATCAAAGATTTTATAAAGGTCTTCGAAAGGCGTTTGAGAGCCCAGGTAGATTACTTCGTGACCGCGAGAACGCAGAACGTAATTAGCGAAGAGAATTGATAAATCGTGAGATTCACCTGTAGGAACAAATACAAGGAACTTTTTAGAATCTGAATTTGGTCTTACCGACAAATTATCGATAGCGACAAACAGACGTTGACGGATAAGGTTAGAAATAAAATGCTCGTGAGCAGGGTGAATAGAACCAGAAAGCCATAATAAGCCAATTTGTTCCATGAAAGGAAACACAATCTGCATCATGGTATCTTCTAAGCCCAGCTTCAGAATATTGATGGATAGAATTTTATTGAATTCTTTTTCATCAAAGAGCATCATGGTAGAAATCAGGGCCTGAATCTGTCCGTCGTATTTGGATTTATTCTCGGACAACTGCTGACATTTTTCGCGAATTTCTTCGAGACTCATTTCAGCGATTTTAGAGATTTTAAAACCATTGTTGTTGAGAATAGAGATATTAAGAATCAGACGCAACTGGTCTTCGTCGTAATAACGGATGCCAGTATCGGTTCTGTGAGGCGTAAAAATATGGTAACGCTGCTCCCAGATCCTTATGGTATGTGCCTTAATCCCTGTGATATTCTCCAGGTCTTTGATGAACAATTTGTTTCTGAAATCCTTCTTTCCTTTTTTCATTGTGGTAACTATTTTGTATTCGTTAATACTAAAAACTATTTTGTGTTAATTTTGTTTGTTGTACATGAACAATGTTTTAATTGCTGGAGGTACAGGTTTAGTTGGTTCAAAGTTAGTCAAAAAACTTAAACAAAAAAACTATAATATTGTTTTTCTTTCAACACGTCCTGAAGCTAAAGAGCTGAAAGACAGATATTATTGGCATCCAGATTCTGGCATTTTTCCGGACATTGATCTAAGCAAGTTCGATGTCTGCATCAACTTGTGCGGTGCTGGCATATTCGACAAAAACTTCACAGACGAACGCAAGCGTTATCTGCTTGAAAGTCGCGTAAAACCTATCAACCTGCTACTAAAGAACTTTAAAGAACAGCAAGTAAAACTACCCATGTTTATTTCAGCATCAGCATCGGGTTATTACGACAATATTTGTTTAAACGGAATAAATGAAGCTTCAACACATGGTACTGGCTTTATTTCAGAGCTTGTTCAGGATTGGGAAAACGCTGCAGCCAGTATGAAAGAGGTTGCCAATCTTGTATCTGTGGTTAGAATCGGTATAGTTATGGCAGAAAACGGCGGTTTTCTTGCACCCCTTAAAAAAAGCATCTCTGCCTTTGCCGGTGCGATTCCAGGGGATGGTAAGCAAGTAGTGAGCTGGATCCATGTCGACGATTTGTGTGATGCATTCATCTATATTGTAGAAAACAAACTAAGTGGTGTCTTTAATGGCACTGCTCCGAATCCTGAAACAATGGAGAACATTACAAAGTATGTTGCCAGACAGTTGCACAGACCATTGTGGCTGCCGAATATTCCGGTTTGGGCCCTTAAAATTATTTTCGGCAGCGAGCGTCACAAACTTCTGCTTACCAGTCAGAACATTGCGCCATACCAACTTCTGTACAATGGGTTTAAATTCAGATACAACACAGCCAGCGAAGCCATTGCCCATTTAATTCCATGAAAGAAAGCATCGTTATTCACTGGTTCAGACGCGATTTAAGATTGCAGGACAATGCAGCGCTTTACAACGCTTTAAAATCAGGCAAGAAGGTATTGCCAATTTTTATTTTTGATCGTCAGATTTTAGACAAACTACCAAAACGTGATTTGAGAGTGGTTTTTATCCATCAAACCCTTTTGGCATTAAAAGAAGAACTTCAGAGCTGGGGCAGCGATCTGCAGGTATTTTACGGAGAAACAGAATCCGTCTGGAGAGAATTGCTTCAACAGCATAACATTTCAGCCGTATTTACAAACCGTGATTATGAGCCATATGCCATTGCCCGCGACACAAGAATCAGAGACATACTCTCCGACAAACAGATTGCCTTACTGGATTACAAAGACCATGTTATCTTCGAATTTAACGAAGTATTAAAAGACGATGGCAAGCCATATACTGTTTATACGCCTTATTCAAAAAAGTGGAAAGCCCTTTTAGACCCTTATTATTACAAACCCTATCCTACCGAGACCTATTTTAAAAACTTTCTAAAGTTTGAAGCCTCTAAAATGCCGGAATTAGAGGAAATGGGATTTGACAATACACCATTTACATTTCCTGCATCGCAAAGTTCAAGAAGTGTTATCAGCAATTACCACCTGAATCGCGACCTGCCAGCAATCAACGGCACCAGCAGACTGGGTTTACATTTTAGATTTGGAACAATCTCTATCAGAGAAAAGGTTGGCAAAGCTTTAGCTATTAACGAAAAATACCTGAACGAGTTAATCTGGCGCGACTTCTACATTCAGATTATGGCGAACTTTCCGCATGCCATGAAAGGCGCCTTCAAACCAGCTTATGATGGTATTGAATGGCAAAACAACGAGGCGCACTTTAAAGCCTGGTGCGAGGGCAAGACAGGTTATCCGATCGTAGATGCGGGGATGCGCGAGCTCAACACCACTGGTTTTATGCATAACAGAGTCAGAATGATTGTTGCAAGTTTTCTGTGCAAGCACTTGTTAATTGACTGGCGCTGGGGTGAAACCTATTTTGCCGAGAAGTTGTTAGATTTCGAACTAGCCTCTAACAATGGTGGCTGGCAGTGGGCTGCGGGTTCAGGCGTAGATGCAGCGCCTTATTTCAGAATCTTTAACCCTTATCTTCAAACTGAAAAGTTTGACAGTAAATTTGAGTATATCAAACGCTGGGTACCCGAGTTCGGCACATCGCAATATCCAAAAGAAATTGTTGAGCATACGAAAGCCAGAGAACTCTGCTTAGAGGTATACAAAAGAGCTTTAAAAATAAGCGACTAATTGCTAAGCAACAGATACTGATACATTTTCTCTTTGCGCGAGAAGTTGCCAATAAACCAGTCGTAGCGACTGAACCCAAGCATATATTGGTACAACTGAGGGGCAACTCTCTGGCGTTTTATAAGCGTTTCGCCGGGTAAAATAGACAAAGTGGGCGTGGCAAATTTCCCGCCTAATGGTCGCGTATGCACAAGCACATTGTAATCCATTCTGACATCGTAACCCAGACTATCATAAGCGAAAAATCCGAGGTAAAAACGCAATGTATCGGCGGTGATATTGGTTAGTCGCATGTCAATGCTATCGCTGTATTGATGCAGGGACACCTGAAAGTAATCGTTCTGCCCAATGACGACTCTTTTAAGAACAGAATCGGCCGCCAAACCCTGAGCAGACATCGTTAGATTTAACAAGAGCGCATAAAACATCAGACAAATATACAGCAAACCCAATCAGGAAATCAAGACACGAAATATCATTTTATTAAGCAACGAATAATTAGTAATATTGCCACACCAAATTCAAACAGAATTCTACAATGAAAAACATTTCAGTTATAGGTTGCGGCACCATGGGAAATGGCATTGCCCACGTCTTTGCATTAAACGGTTACAGTGTTAAGTTAATTGACATCAACGAGCAGGCATTAGAAAAAGCCATTCAGAAAATAGGTTCTAATCTCGACCGTCAGGTAACAAAAGGTTTAATTACAGAAGAGCAGAAAAACGCTACTTTAGCCAATATCAACACTACCACAGAATTGTCAAAAGGTGTTTCTGAGGCCGACTTAGTAATCGAAGCCGCTACTGAAAACGTTAACATTAAATTACAAATCTTTAGAGATATCGATGCAGCTGCTCCAGCGCATTGTATCCTCTCTTCTAATACCTCATCTATCAGCTTAACTAAAATTGCGGCCGTTACTAAACGTCCGGATAAAGTTATTGGCATGCACTTTATGAATCCGGTTCCAGTAATGAAACTCGTTGAAGTGATTAACGGTTACAAGACCGATAAAGCCGTTACTGAGAGCATCATGGAATTAAGTAAAGCCATTGGTAAAGTACCAACCCTGGTTAACGACTATCCAGGTTTTGTAGCTAACCGTATCTTAATGCCAATGATCAACGAGGCCATTATCACATTGAACGAAGGCGTTGCAGGTGTTGAAGAGATTGATACTGTAATGAAACTGGGCATGGCACATCCGATGGGACCATTGCAACTGGCAGACTTCATCGGACTGGACGTATGTCTGGCCATCATGAATGTATTATACGAAGGTTTAGGCAATCCTAAGTACGCTGCTTCACCTTTGTTAATCAACATGGTTACTGCTGGCGATTTAGGTGTAAAATCTGGCAGAGGCTTTTACGATTACAGCGCAGGTGGCAAAGAATTGATAGTAGCACCAAACTTTAAATAAAATTTATCTAACATATTAAAGAATAGCTGTTCAGAAATGGGCAGCTATTCTTTTTTGAGCCACTTGCTAAGTTAAAAAAAATAGTGCATTTTGCGACTATGTCTAACAAAGAATCCTGGGGGTCGCGTATTGGTTTGATATTGGCTATGGCTGGTAATGCGGTGGGCTTGGGAAATTTCCTTCGCTTTCCGGTACAGGCCATTCAAAATGGTGGCGGCGCATTTATTATACCCTATCTGGTATGTTTCCTTTTGATGGGTATTCCCTTGCTGTATGTCGAATGGGCCATGGGCAGATTTGGTGGCAAAACCGGCAACCACTCCACCCCTTTTATCCTTAATAGCATGGACAAACGCAAACTATGGAAATACGTTGGCGTTTTCGGCATTTTCACTAATCTCGCTGTAGCAGGTTACTATTGCTATATCGAGAGTTGGACATTATCGTACATCTACCATTCGATAGTAGGCAGTTTTCAGAGCATGGACCAAACACAAGTGGCAGGCTTTTTCGAAAGCTATGTCGACATCAGCGGCAGTGGCTCTGGTATTCATTTCGAAGCGCTTTTCTTCTGGATTATTTGCATCTTTATTAATACCTGGATTTTAAGTAAAGGACTCAGCGATGGTGTTGAAAAAACTTCAAAAATCGGCATGCCATTATTGATCCTGTTCGGTATTATTCTGGCTATAAAAGGTATCACACTGCAGGCAGGCTCAGAGAATGCCATACTGGATGGAACAGTGGGACTGAATTATCTATGGACCCCTGATTTTGATTCGATATGGAACTTTAAAGTATGGCTGGCCGCCGCGGGACAAATCTTCTTTACACTGGCGTTAGGCATGGGCTCAATACATTGTTATGCCTCTTATATCAAAGCCAACGACGATATCGCATTAAACTCGCAATCGGCAGGCTGGATGAACGAGTTTGTTGAAGTAGTCTTAGGCAGCTCTATCCTTATTCCGATAGCCATTGGCTACCTCGGTATTGACACTGTAGTAGAAATGACCAAAACAGGTGGCCTGGGATTAGGTTTTAAAACTTTGCCGTATCTGTTTCAGCAATGGGGACCGTGGCTCGCGGCCATCGCAGGGATTATGTGGTTCAGTTTATTGTTCTTTGCGGGCATTACCTCTTCGTTGGCAATGGGCACACCATGGATTGGTTTTTTACAAGACGAGTTTAAATGGAAAAGAGAAAATGCTGCCTGGTCGTTTGGCATTATTATACTAATACTAGGATTACCTACCGTATTATTTTTCAATGAAGGCGTTTTCGACGAATACGATTATTGGGCAGGAACAGTATCTCTGGTTGTATTTGCTCTATTCGAAATCATATTATTTTCCTGGATATTCGGCATAGAAAAAGGCTGGAAAGAAATCATACAAAGTGCAGATATCAAAGTGCCAAACTTCTTTAAATTTGTCATTAAATATATCACACCACTTCTATTGGCATTAGTCTTTATAGGAAGTCTGCCTGATATCTGGAACACCATTAAGCATACACAGACCAAACACGAAATTGCCATCATCCAAAATCCTGACTTGATTCAAACTGAAATAGCAGACATTAAACAGGGACTATTAAAAAATGTTTCAGACAGTGACATCTTCAATGCCGAGAACATTATGAAAACTGACAAGTTCAATAAAGATGAAAAAGCGGCCATTTTTACGGTGCGCGAAAAAGTCGACCTATATGAGCGTTACACCAATTCAGAATTTGCAAAGAACAAAGCAAACACCATTGCAAAACTTGAAAAAACCATGTTGTATAAAAATATATCGCGACCATTTTTAATAATTGTACTTGTATTAATTGCATATATGGTATATTTGGCAGCCCGAAAAAGACAAGCAAACACCAATAGTTAAACATATGAATACCAGCGCTCTTATAATGATAATTGTCTCCTTTAGTGTTGTTACTTTTATGACTATCTATTACTTTGCTAAAGTTTTAAGAACTCCACCCAAAGATCCAAAACACGATAGTTATTTAGATACATGAAAGATTCACTCAACAACGCGACAGTTACTATTAAAAGTTTTCAAACCACATTAATCATATCAGAGATCCTGATTACGGCTATTGTTTTGTTCGGCTTTTATCTCATCTTTAATCAGTTCAATAAAAAGAATAACGCGTTTAAAAAGAAGTCTGATAAGGCTTAAGATTTTTTCTTCTTCCTTTTAAAAAACCTGAAAACATTGAAATCTTTGGTGTAAACAATACCGACACCATTGGTGGTAATTGGTGTACTTAGAGAGGTCGTATTCACCTGGTTGAAACTCGAACGGGTGTAGGCTTTTACTTTCACATTACCCTTCTTCGTTATCTTATATTCAAGATTGATATTCGGCATGGTGCTGTAACTACTCACACTGCCATCAAAGCTCAGCTTATCATTAAAGAACTTACTGCTCAGCATTAAACCGTATTCTGGAGGAAGCGTTATAGAACCATTTTTATAAATAACATTCACTTTCCAGTTGGGATCGATTTTATTAAGCCAGTTACTTAATTGCGAAGACAACAAGTCGCTACCCGCAGAAGACAAAGCGGTAGAGCCAGCATTGTTTAAGCCTGTATTACCCTGAGCGAAAGTCGGTGGCAAGAACTGGCGCATCAGCAGCAAACTGAATACCTGGCGACTGACTTCTTCCTTATCTGACTTAATACGACTGATGATACTGGACAAACTGCTGCTGCTATTACCAGCTTCCTGTTGCAGTTTCGGAAAGTTCAGGCCGAAAGTTACCTCTGGCGAAAAGAGATTGCCTTTTAAGAACAGCTCACTTTCTGCAGTGATTAGTTGGTTAGGCGTCGACTGAGTACTGGTACTCGCAATACTTACAGCAGAGAGCAAAGGCTCAGGATTGGCATTAACGGCATAAACAGCCGCTATATCCAGCTTGGCATCCAGAGGATCGCCATACCAGGTAATGGTGCCTCCGGGTTTAATACGGAAAGGTTTGTTATACAAATCGAAAGCGGTAAACAGATACTCACCAGCTTCTACTTTGTAAGTGCCGAACATATAAAAATCGGCAGATTTATTCATTTCCATTCTCAGATTACCCGAGCCAGTGCCTGAGATTTTATCCCCCAGTGTTTCATCAAAAATAATTTCAACCTTGGCATCATTGGTAGCTTCGATATCCATTACCAGTGAATTAATCGGGAATTCATCTTCCTCTTTACGCACCTTCTTTTTAGCGGTTTTAAAATGCACATAGCTTGGCAAGCCAGAGGCATCACCTTCGCTGATTGGCAAATAGAACTTGGTACCTGCCTCGGTTCTAGCGTTGATCTTTATATCCATATTATCAAACGGCCCGTTGAAACTGGCGTTTCCGGTGGCATAGGCCGTACCATAATACAACTCGTTGCTTTGCTTCGTTGTGTTTAAAACATGGAATTTATCTAGGTCCCACAAGTTCAGGTTAAACACAAACTTGTCAAACGACTTGTGGAATAGGTAGCCTTTTGCTTTGCCTGAGCGACCTTTATCATCGTA
>JAIXYV010000113.1 GCA_027490055.1 Bacteroidota bacterium
AATACATGACAGGGGTCAGACCAGAGATCAGTAAGTTTGTTTTATCTTTGAATGATGGAAGAGTCGACCGCCATAGAACAATACGCCATAGAGCAGACAAGTGCCTTGTTTAACAATGAAGCTTTGCCTGTATCTGTAGCAGAGGCCAAACGCTGGTTGAGCGAGCAGGTGATGTATTTGCTGAACCACGACTTCAACAAACTCGTCAATTTATTGTACAGAATAGTTGTTTACGAGAGCAAAGCCAAAACCTGTTTTGGAAAAGCAAATCATGAGATTGCAGATTGTCTTGCCGAACTAATTTGGGAAAGACAGATGGAGAAAGCCCGTCGCAAATACCAGTAGTATAACTCTCAAAAATAATTCTCTATATTCGCTTTATGAAAAAGCGGGATTTCATCAAAAACATGACGATGGGTGGCTTAGCGATGCCTTTGGGTGGATTAATTAAAAACATGGGAACTAAACCTCAAAAGACTTTTACTTTTGACGGTGACTGGAATAATGTGCGCAAGGCATACCAGTTACGTGATTATATCAACCTGGAAAATGGGTATTATAATATTCTTCCTACCCATACGCTCGAGCATCAAATCGATCAATTAAGAGACCTTAATGATGATGGTTCCTATTATATGCGCAAGTATATGACATCCGATCGAGAGGCGACTCGTCAAACCATGGCCCAATTTCTTCAAGTGCCGGTAGAAGAGCTCATTATTACCCGCAACACCACCGAATCTTTGGATACTATCATCAGCGGTTACCCCTGGCAGAAAGGTGACGAGGCCATCATGGCCCGTCAGGAATACGGCTCTATGCTGGACATGTTTAAGCAACAAGCCAGACGCTTTGGCATCGTCAATACCATGATCGATGTGCCCTTGCATCCTGAATCAGACGAGGCCATTGTCGAATTGTACGAGAAAGCCATCACACCCCGCACAAAAATGATTTTGGTAAGTCATATGATTAATATTACCGGACAGATTCTACCTATCCGCAAGATATGTGATATGGCACACAAGCATGGCGTCAAAGTACTGGTAGATGGTGCTCACGCCATTGCCCATTTTGTGTTTAAAATCAGCGATCTAAACTGCGACTATTACGGTGCCAGTTTACACAAATGGCTGAGTGTTCCATTAGGCGCCGGAATCTTGTACGTTAAAAAAGAAAACATCAGCGAGATCTGGCCATTGTTTGGCGAAACAGCCTACGCAGATACAGACATTAGAAAACTGAACCACACCGGCACCATGCCCATGCATATTGAAAACAGCATACCCTTTGCCATACAATTTTACAATACCATTGGTGCTGAGCGTAAAGAAGAACGATTGCGGTATTTGCAGCGCTATTGGTCGGATCAACTAAGAACTCAGAAAGGCTTTATTATTAATACCCCTGAAGCGAAAGAGAGAAGTTGTGGTATCGCTAATATTGGTATTGAAGGTATGACGCCAGCAAGTTTGGCTGAAAAATTAATGAAAGACCATAAAATATGGACAGTTGCTATTGATAGCGCAGGTGTAAAAGGTTGTAGAATTACGCCGAATGTCTATACCACGACTGATGAACTGGATCAGTTCGTCAAAGCCATGTTGACCATTCAGAAAAATAATTAGAATAGACCGTTAAGTTCCGCTTCGATTTTATTGATAACAAAGTTGGCATCGTTAGAGTCGTTTTCAAAATCGAGCTCATCGATGTTAAGGATTACCAATTTACCTAATTTGTAGGTAGAGATCCAGGCTTCGTATCTTTCGTTCAAACGTTTTAAGTAATCCAGACGGATAGAATCTTCGTAATCGCGACCTCTTTGCTGAATCTGTTTCACCAAAGTAGGAATAGTTCCTCTGAGGTAGATCAGCAAATCTGGTGGTTGGATCATGGTGTTAAGAGAACTGAACAAGGAACTGTAATTTTCGAAATCACGGGTGCTCATCAAGCCCATCGCATGTAAGTTTGGGGCGAAGATATTAGCATCCTCGTAAATGGTTCTGTCCTGAATGGTAGGACGGTCGTTTTCACGGATTTTTTTGATATTGTTATATCTTACATTGAGGAAATACACCTGAAGGTTGAAACTCCAGCGTTGCATATCTTCGTAGAAATCACTGATGTATGGATTGTCATCATTGTCTTCCAATTGAATATCCCAGCCGTAATGTTTAGCCAGCATGTTAGCCAATGTCGTCTTACCGCTGCCAATATTGCCCGCAACGGCAATGTGCATCACTTTATTTTTAGCCTTGCTCATCGGTGCAAACATATTGAAATAATTCTAAAACGCCATTGAAATCGTCAAAATTGTGGAAATCTTAATAGTGGCATGTCGCTTACCTGACAAGAACTCAGGCAATAAGACGAAACTTTTTTATCCTAATTAAATTCCAGATGCATTAATCTCGTTAAAAAATGTAATTTTGTCGACCGTGATTTCGCGCAAATCCATAGACGATGTTATCAATGCTACCGCCATAGATGAGGTAGTTGGCGATTATATTGCTCTAAAAAAGCGTGGATCAAACTTATTAGGTCGCTGCCCGTTTCACGACGAGAAAACGCCGAGCTTCACAGTCTCTCCCGCCAAAGGTATCTACAAATGCTTTGGTTGTGGTAAAGCTGGCAATGCCGTAAGTTTCTTAATGGAGCACGACAGTCTGAGTTTTTCTGACGCCATTAGAAAACTGGCGGCCAAATACCGCATCGTTCTTGAGGAAGACAATATCGTCAACCGCGAAGAGTACAACGAATCTCAGAAGAAAAGAGAGAACCTCTTAATTGCCCTCGACTTCGCCTCGAAGTTCTTTATTGAACAAATGCAAACCGAGGAGGGTAAAATTGCTGGTGATTCGTATTTCAGAGAACGTGGTTTTACCAGGCAGACCATTGAGGAATTCCAGTTGGGCTACTCGCCGCAATCGTGGACCGCTCTGGCAGATACCGCCAAAAAAAACCAGTACAACCTCGAGTATTTTGAAGCAGCTGGTTTAATTAAAAAACGTGAAGACGGCACCTATTTCGACTTGTTCAGACATAGGGTGATCTTCCCTATCCACGACCTGACCGGAAAAGTGATTGCATTCGGTGGCAGACAATTGGTAAAAGACGACAAATCGCCCAAATACCTGAACTCGCCCGAAACCGATGTTTACCATAAAAGCAATGTGCTCTACGGTATTTACCAGTCGAAGAAGTACATTAAAAATCTCAACAACTGTTTCCTTGTAGAAGGTTATACCGATGTTACTACCCTGCATCAGGCAGAAGTAAAAAATGTGGTAGCCTCTTCGGGTACCTCATTAACCGAAGGACAAATAAAACTAATCAAACGTTTTACCGATAATGTCACTGTCTTGTATGATGGTGATGCGGCAGGTATTAAAGCGTCTCTGAGGGGAATAGATTTGTTGTTAGAACAGGGTCTGAATGTGCGGACGGTGAGCTTTCCAGAAGGTGAAGACCCGGACAGCTATTGCAAACATTTAGGTTCTACTGAGTTTCAGAATTATCTGAAAACACAAGAAAAAGACTTTATTATTTTCAAGGCAGAGTTGCTGATGCAGGGCGTTGGCAACGATCCTATCAGAAAAACCGAAGTGGTTAAAAATCTGCTCACCAGTATATCCTTGATTCCGGATGCCTTAAAACGCTCGGCCTATGCCCGCGAATGCAGCCGATTAATGGATACCGACGAGAAACTGCTGCTTGTAGAAATTAATAAACTCCGCAAAAACAAATCGGGTATCGACTCACAAGTTATCTCGCAGGAGATTCAGGAGATACTGCACACTAAAACTGATTTACCTGCAGAGGAGGTGTATTCGGGCGGCGATGAGCAAGAGATGAATCTTGTGCGACTCCTAATTCAGAGCGGACATAAGAAGTTTATGGAAGATGCTACAGTAGCCGATTTTGTATTTAAAGAATTGAGAGCAGATGAAGCTTTAAAGATTGCGAATCCAGTCTTTCAGCGCGTCATAGACGAACTGACAGAAATGATTGAGCAGAATCTAAGCTTCGATGAAAACTACTTCATCAATCATACCGACTCAGAAATCAGAACTCTGGCCGCCAGTTTCTTAACTGAAAAACACGAACTAAGTCCGACCTGGTTCGACAATGGCATCATGATCAAAACGATTCGCGAAAACTATGTACACGATCTCCAATCGCTGTTCCTGTTTTTGAAAAAGAATAAAATAGAACAACTGATTAAAAGCAATCTCGAAGAATTTGCCAAGGCAGAGACCGACGAGGAGAAAGATTTCTGCATGCACTACCACATACAGCTGATAGGTGTTAGAAACATCATCAGCGAGATGCTGGGCACTACCATCAATTAAATGGAATAACCATCGGCCAGATAGGGCTTAAGGAGGCGATTGACATACTCCACATATTTGGCTTTAACCGCAGCACTGGGTTTTACAGACACATCGTGTTGAATAAAAAACATGGTACGCATGGCGCCGCTCAGTTCCATAAGATAATCCAGATCTTGATCATCCAGATCTTGTCTCAGAATCTCTTGCGCCTGCAAGAATTGTAATACCCCTATCAAAGCTTCCTTTCGGGTGCGGTTCGATTGATCGATACGCTTTGCCAGATCAGGAAAAGTGCGTCTGATTTCGGTGAGATCTTTGAAGATGAAAATGTACTTAATGGTTAATTCGAACGTGAATTCGGGAGCTTTCAGAATGGCGCTGAATACATCTTTTTGTTCGGTCATTTGTTCCGAAATCTCATTCAGTTCAAGCAACATATCGTCGTACAACTGCGAAACAAGTACTTCTTTATTCGGAAAATGGTAAGTGACATTGCCATAGCTCTTTTTAATGCCTGCCGCAATATCTCTGAGGGTCACATTTTGAACGCCCAGGCGGTTAAACAATTTCCGTCCTTTATCTTTAATAAGATCTTTTGTACTCACGCTGCAAAAATAAATATTTTAGTCCATTTGACCTAATAAATTAAAAACCTATTACCTTTGCTGCAATAATTGTAAATCCTATGAGTTTATACAAAAATCCAGAAGCACAGCAGACAATGATGCGCCTGTATGATGAGAAACTTGCTGCCTGTGGCATTGAATATGAATCGGTATATGTTGACACCCCTGCAGGCAAGACCCATGTGATTATTAGTGGCGATGCGAAACTGCCACCACTGGTGGTATTTCATGGCATCAATGCTGGTGCTCCATTAGCATTAGAGGCTATCAGGCACTTGAATCAAACTTATAGAATCTATGGCATAGACACAGTAGGGCAAGCGACTCGTTCTGCGGAAACGCGCCTCCCTATGAAAGGAGATGCCTACGGTGAATGGATTGCGGCAACACTTGACGGATTGCAACTAGAGAAAGTAAATGTCCTCGCGATTTCTTATGGTGCGTTTTTACTTCAGAAAATGATGGCCTATCAACCTGATCGACTTTTAAAATCGGTATTTGTGGTCCCTTCAGGTTTTGTATCCGGCAATTTCTGGAGATCGATGAAAGAACTCAGCTTTCCATTGATGAGATTTTTAAGAAGCAAAAAAGAAAGTGATCTTCTAAAGTTCATGGATGCTTTTTTCATTACTAAAGATAAACATTCAATAGAGATGCAGAAAACCTTGCTACTCGGATTTAAAATGGACTATCGCCGACCAATACTGGTAAAGCATCAAGATACCGCAAACGTAAAAACACCGGTTTATGTGATGGTAGCAGATGACGACATCTTCTTTCCGGGAGATAAAACACTCAAAAGATGCGCTGAATTATTTCCTAGTCTAAAAGACACCTATATCTTAAAACAATCTAAGCACGTTCCCGACCAGTCAAGGTACGCCGAAATTGAGCAGATCATCGCCCAATGGTTAAACAATTAAGGCGAAAGACTAGTTGTTTTGAGTAAAAAATACCACCATTCACAATATTTTTAACAATATTGAGGTAAAATAATATTATTTTATTTGCCTATCTATCAGATATTTAAACTATGAGTTGAATGGGCTTACTCCTGTTTCTTTTATTTTATACACATTGTCATTGTATTTTCGCCTTACAGAAGTGAAGAAGGAAACACACTATTTCATCGCTACCATGAAATATTTGAAACTAAAAAACACACAAATATGCAATCTTATGTTGATCATCTCTGGTCGGGCCAAACACCTGCATCCGAGAAAATTCACACCCTATTCGAATTAAGCGCCAAAAGGTACCCCAATCACACCGCATTAGTCTATCAGAATGAATCTTTCAGTTTCAAAGAATTGAACGAGAAAGCTGACATGCTTTGCCATGCCATTCTGAACTGGGCTTATTACGATGATATTATAGGCATCAGCACCACACCCGGACCAGAAATGGTAATAGGTGTGCTGGCGATTCTCAAATCAGGAAAAGCTTTTCTGCCACTCGATTTGAAAGCCAGCAGACAAAAGAATCAGCAAATCATTGCAGATGCCAATCTGAACTTTTGCCTGGCCAAAACCTCTGAGTATATTAGATTCTCGGAATTCGATTTGAAAGTTATTGAATCTGACACCGAACGCCACTACCCCACCATTCACCATAAACGCTTAGGCAATTTGGCCTATTTAATGTATACATCTGGCTCTACATCGAGCTCAAAAGGTGTTAAAATTGAACACGCCACTTTGGTAAATTACCTATTAAATGCGGTTAAATTATACACCAGTGGCAAGGATAAAAACGCTGGCAGTTTCATGCAGTTGCCTTTGAGTTTCGACGCCTCTATCACTTCTATGTTTACGCCTTTGTTGTGTGGCAAAAAACTAATTTTAGCTGACACTTGCGATGCTTCGGCCTTTAACGATCCGAACTTTGTGAAGCACATGCCCTATGATTTTATCAAGTTAACCCCATTGCAATTTAACTGGCTTGAGAAAGCCCTCAATGGCAGAATACTACCTTTTGCCAGACATATCTTGGTTGGTGGAGAGAACTTACATGTCAGACATTTCAACTTCCTCTTAAATCAGGGACTGGACACCGATATCATTAACGAATATGGTCCGACCGAAGCTACGGTAGGGTGCATGACCTATAGTATGCCCCTCAATGCGCCCTTCGAAGACTCACCTTCGGGTGTTCCAATAGGCAAAGCCATTCCAGGCAACGAGATCTTAATTTTAAATGAACAGATGGAAGCTGTTGGTCCGGGCGAAATCGGAGAAATCTACATAGGCGGAAAGCAGTTAAGCGCTGGTTACCTGATGCGCTCAGAGCTCAACGAACAGGTATTTATAGCACATCCATTTAAGTCGGGCGAGAAAGTTTTCAAAACCGGCGATTTTGCCACCATCAATGCTGAAGGCACTGCCATTTATCTTGACAGAATGGAGAATCACCTTGAAACTGAGGGACAGCGAATTGATTTCAATGCTATAGAATGGGCCATTTCTCATATTTCTGGCATAAAGCATTGTGAGGTGGTGACAAAAACCATCAACTGCAATAAGCGCCTGATGGCCTATATCATGCCTGATGGCAAAGGGATTGATATTGAATCACTACCAATTCAGCTGTCACAGAAAATTCCGGCTAACTGGATGCCTCAAAAATTTATAGTCATCAGCGAATGGCCACATACTTTACACGGCAAACTCAACAAGCACGCTTTACCAATTCCATTGTGCAGCAGACACAGAAACGGCAACAAACGTTTACCAGAAACTGCACTTCAGAAAGAACTTGCCAGTGTATGGTGTAAATTATTAAATCTTCAGCAAACTGATATTGACACTGGATTTTTTGAAATGGGCGGCAACCATTTGCTGGCCGATCAAATGATTCAGTTACTAGAAAAAAACCATCAGTATAAAATCAATCTGGCATTGCTATACCAATGTTCCAGCATTGCTTGTTTAGCTTCAGAAATTGAAAAACAACAGCAAGTAAACACTGCTGCTACCAACATATTTCGTTTAACAGAGACAGGCTTTAGCGCCTAAAAAGTTTAATTAGTTCATTTTTCGGAAACCGTCTGAAGTAGCTCTTCAGGCGGTTTTTTCTTGGTTCGCCTTAAAATCTATTTTCGAATGCTTACCCCTTAGGTAAGTTTGTAAGATTTGCTGAATATCGCGGTTATGAGGATAGGGTGTAATAGCCTTGCGCATTTGTTCGTGATCTGGCATTGTATCAGTCTTATCAATGTAACCGAAACCTTTGTACTGACCGCGCTCGACGCATACTACAGACTGCTCATTTTCATGTCTGCCTTTACCGAGAATAAAGAAACTTTCCTGCTGAAAACTGTGCCTGCGAATCGCCTCCATTGCCCTTTGGTTATAATCGTCTGCTGATTCAGAACTGGTACAGGCGCCAAGGCATTTGTGGAGATGGAAGTTAAAACAGGGACCAGGCATATTGTGCAGATCGCATTTTGAGAGACATAACTGATAGCGCTCTACCATCAACTGCAAGAGTTCTCTGGCAGAATGTACATTATCGGCAGTGCTCATGGGCTCGTCGCCTTCTTTGAGTTTTCGAATAGAAAATGTCACAAATCCGTGTGCATCGTACTGACTAAAGATACCGAAAAAAGGCACTGGTCTGGCCTTCTTCTGCATCACATTATAGATAGGCTTTATGCGCTTGATCTCGTCTGACTCGAGCAATAAAGCAAGCAATTCGTTGCCAGTTTCCTGGAACTTAATATCGGCTATTTCCGCTTTCATGCGTATGGCCTTAGGCGAATCTTTGCCGGTAAAAGCAAAGTGCTGCATGAGGCGTTTTTTAACATCCAATGCCTTTCCAACATATATCACGTAGCCATGCTGGTTGTAGAAATAATAAACTCCAGTAATATTATCGGGAATACTGTGCAGAACAGGCTCTGGCAACAGCGGTGGAATAACGGTTTTTCCCATTTCGACTGCCAGCCAGTCGCTCTCATCTATACCCTGTCTTTCAATGATTCTACTTAGCAAAATTGCGGTAGCCTCGGCATCTCCAAGTGCTCGGTGACGGTCTTTGATGCGAATGTCAAGCGACTCACAAAGATTTCCCAGGCTATAAGAAGACAAGCCTTTGAAGGTTTTCCTGCTCATGCGCACTGTGCAGAGCGTTTTGCGCGAATACACATAACCAAGATCGCGGAAAGCATTCTTAATGAAGCCGTAATCGAATCGAACATTATGGGCAACGAATACGGCATCATTGGTAAGTTCGACGATGTCTTTGGCGACTTCATAAAACTTGGGCGCCGATTTCACCATATCATCCGATATTCCCGTTAGGCGGGTTATTTCGAGCGGAATGCGCATTTCAGGATTAATGAGGGTTGAGTAGCGTTTTACCACCTGTTCGCCATCGTGCAAAAGAATCGCTATCTCTGTAATTCTGTCGTACTCTGGTCGACCACCCGTGGTTTCTATATCTATTACCGCAAACATTTCGCGGTGTAAAATTACAAAATTGGATGATGAAATTTAAATCATTTATCCGTGGACCGCAGGTCAGACGGCTATAATTTGATTGTGGTTATATTTTTGGGCGAAAGCAACCCTAAATCCTAATTCCTTATTCCTAATTCCTTAAAAATGCGTATGTTTGAATGTTCAAAATGAATTGGAAGAGAAAGATTTATTATGCCCTGAATCCTAAGTTGAGACGCAGTTTGCGCAGGGTATATTATTGGCCGATAGATGTATGGGAAGGCATAACAGGACAGCGAGATGCCATCACGCCGCCTAAAGGAAAAATCTTTATCGGTCCGGGAAACTTTAAAGCTCTGGGCGAAAAATTGCGCAGTGATTTTATCCAATACGGCGGTCTGCAAGCCCATCACCGTGTCTTAGATATCGGCTGCGGCATTGGTCGAATCGCCATACCTTTAACTTCCTACATCAGCCAAGAAGGTTCCTACCACGGTTTTGATATCGTAGAAGATGGCATTGAGTGGTGCAACAGTCGCATTCACCCAAAATTCCCGAATTTCCATTTCAAACACATTCCACTGCGCAATGATTTGTACAATCTGGCAAGCTCGGATAAAGCTGAAAACTTTCAGTTCCCCTACCCTGATCAGTCTTTCGATTTTGTGATACTCACCTCTGTATTCACCCATATGCAGGATAAAGAAGTCGCGCAATACTTAAAAGAAATTTCGAGAGTACTAACTACTGGAGGCACTTGCTTTGCCACATTCTTTATCATCGACGAGAACTCTGAAAAGTTCCTGAAAGCATCGGCTACACCATTCTTTGCTCACGATTACGGTCATTATATGTTACACGATCAGAAAGTGAAAGACGCTAACATCGCTTATAAAATGGCCTATGTAAATGAAATGTTGCAAGACACTCAATTAAACATCAAAGCTTTTCATCCGGGTTGGTGGGCAGGCAGAAGTAAAAAAGACAGCGTCGACTTCCAGGATGTTCTGATACTTCAGAAGCAATAAAAACAGCCGGCGAGTTGCCTCAACCGGCCGTTCTCTAACAATTAGAATGGAACTTCATTTTTTTCTGCCACTGTTTTTGGTGACATTAAAACCAAATCAGACACCTGCACTTCGGTGATATATCGCTTAACACCTTCTTTGTCTGTGTAATTGCGGGTTTGCAACTTCCCTTCTACAATTACCTCTTTGCCTTTGTCGAGATACTTTTCTGCCGTTTTAGCAAGCGCTCCCCAAAGCACTAAATTGTGCCACTGGGTTTCTGTCACTTGCTCGCCTTTGTCGTTTTTGTACGTTTCATTGGTAGCAATAGAAAATTTGCTTAACGACTTCCCACTTTCAAAATGTTTGGTTTCTGGTGTTTGTCCAAGATGCCCTATCAGCACCACGCGGTTTCTTAATGTACTCATAATAATTTTTAATTAAATGTCCTTCAAAGATTGAGCGATTGGCGAAGGACACCAAGTTTTAAACATTTAAAGTCGACTATAAATGTTTAGCGTTTTTCAGATAGCTTAGGACCTTGATAGAGTAAGAGCCAAACAAGAACTGTCATGCCCATAAATACGCCAAGGTTCATCAGAAACCAGTCCATTAAATGAAAAATCAGGATCCCTAAAGCAAGCCAGACATTAAATCGTCGGGTAAATATGCCTAAAACAAAACTTAGTTGCATCAGCATTGCTGAAACAAATAAACTCCAGCCCAAGAAAGGGTGTTGAATAATATACTCTGTAACACCTGTACGCAAGCCATCTTGATTAAAATAGTACCAGGCAGCATGCTGATTCTCTAAAACATTAGCATAACTGTCTGTATACAACCAGGCGCCATGATAGAGTTTAAAGAACCCGGCAAAAAAGTAGGCCAGACAAGTTAGTAATCTGGCCAGCGCCAATGCGGCCGGAAAGGCGTTTAACCTGACATAAAATGGCAATAAAGCAAACTGAAATCCAAACAAATGGTGTGTGTGGTAGCCAATCTTCATATTGAACTGAATCTGATAGACCAGTAAAAAAACACCCGCTGCAATGGCCAGTACAGGCTTCTGAACCCAGATGACATTCGCCAGTAGCAGCCCAATTAGTATAACTGAAAAAACCAGGGCACTGGTCTCCGAAGACAGAATTAATTTAGTCAATCCAGTTGACGAATACAACCAGTAAGTCATGTCAGCACCTTTATAATTAAACGGCGCATCCCAGACATGGTGCAGCATCATACCCGAGTACCAGAAATACAGCAATGCCGCAGTGATAGCGCCAAAGACCAGGCGTTGCCAAAACGACATATCGGATCGGTACTTATTGAAAAATAACTGAATCTTTAACATGTTTTATTTCAACTATTTTTCCTTCATTAAATCCGATTTGCATTAATTGCGTACCTTTTAAATCCATTCCAACTCGGGAAGCATACACAGGCAACCAGCTTCTAAAGTTTTGCAATTGCTGACAATCGACCATATTATCATCGCCTAAACCAATTCGTCTGAGGCGGTGGTTCATCTGATTGCAATGGTCGGCATTCGCCAGGATCTCGTAACGGGTCGGCAGTATTTCCATCATTAAAAAAGCAGTGCCTTTCAATTGATAAATATTGCGTGGCGTATGGGTTTGAGTATCCAGAGGCATTATCTGGTAATAGGCTTTCTGAGGCAAGGCTCTATTGCTGTAAAGAGAGAAATACCCAAGCGGTGTTATTTCTGTTTTAATGAGAAACTGAGAAGCGTAAAGCACCAAAACAACCACTGAAAAGATAAAAAACCTGGGGTAATTTTGTCTGTAGAGACGAACATCACTCAGGATTTTCTTCAGCATGGTTTAGTAGAATTTTTTGAAGCCTATGATTTCTCTGACTTCTTTGATAACTGTATCAGCGCTGGCTGCAGCTTTTTCGGCGCCTTGCCTGGCGGCTTTACTGATCAAAGTATCATTAGACATAGCCTCAGCAATGCGGTCAGAAAACGGCTTCATAAACACACACATATCTTCGGCCAGTTGTTTTTTCATATCGCCAAAACGGATACTTCCATCATAGTAGGCAGAGCGGTAGTGATTAACCACATCGGGCGTACAAACCAGGTGCATCAGTTCCAGTAAATTTTGGATGGGAGCGGGAATGTCAGACCCTATTTCGGTAGGACCATCAACCGTCACCGTTACAGCTTTCATGATTTTCTTTCTGATCACTTCGTCGGTATCGCTCATGTAGATATTATCGTATTCGCCCGCGCTCTTACTCATTTTACCACCACCGGTCAGTCCGGGTACCTTTACCAGTTCTTCGTTGTAATTGAAGGCCTGAGGTTCCGGAAAATACTCGACATTGTATAAACGGTTAAAACGGTTACCAAAGGTACGGGTCATTTCGAGGTGTTGTTCCTGATCTTTGCCAACAGGCACCAGTTCGCCTTTATGCAATAAAATATCCGCCGCCATTAATGTTGGATAAGTTAACAATCCCGCATTAACATTATCAGGTTGAGAGCGAATTTTATCTTTGAAAGAAGTCAGACGCTGCAACTCGCCCAAATAGGCATTCATGTTAAAGAACATGTATAGTTCGGCTGTCTGAGGCAGATCGCTTTGAAGGTATAGCGTACATTTTTCAGGATCTAATCCCAGAGCAATATACTCAGCAAAAACCCGCTTAACCGATTCGTGCAAGTCGGCAGGCGTTGGGTGCGTGGTTAGAGAATGGTAATCCGCAATAAAAAAATAGGATTCAAATTCGTCCTGCATGCGAATAAAATTCTTCACAGCGCCGAAGTAGTTTCCGAGATGCAATTTTCCTGTTGGCCTGATGCCACTTACCACCTTTTTCATATACGGCAAATCTACAAAAAAATGTTCATTTGCAAAGACCTGTAAGCTTGTGATGCTACTCATACTTTGAAAACTCCCCGAATGTCTGTATTTTTGAACTTGGATTCAAATCATCAACAGCATCCAAGAATGAAAGCAGTTATACCAGTGGCGGGTATCGGGACACGACTCCGACCGCACACGCATACACAGCCCAAGTCACTTATTCCCGTTGCGGGAAAGCCAATCCTGGCCCATATCATCGATCAGTTAATTGAAGGTGGCATTAAAGACTTTGTTTTTATCATTGGCTATCTTGGCGACAAGGTACAAGAGTATATCTCAAAAAACTACCCAGACATCAACACGTCCTATGTCATGCAAACTACTGGTCGCGGTACCGGACACGCCATCTGGCTGGCCAAAGAAACGATAGACAAAGAACCTATTCTTATTGTCTTTGGTGACACCATTTGTGAAGTCGACTGGAAAGAAATCATCCAGTCTGGCACATCACTTTTGGGTGTTAAAAAAGTTGATGATCCGAGACAGTTTGGCGTAGCCGAGGTAGATAAAGAAGGCAAGATTATCCGACTGATTGAGAAACCTGCCATTCCAAAATCCAATCTAGCATTGGTTGGTATCTACAAAATTCTGGAAACTTCAGAACTAATGGATTGCCTGAGTAGCATTATTGAAAACAATATCAAATCTCAAAACGAATTCCACTTAACAGATGCCATGATGTGCATGGTAAATAACGGTGTTAATTTGTTCACTTATAATGTCAACTCGTGGTTCGATTGTGGCAAAAAAGAAATATTGCTTCAAACCAATCAGCTTTTGTTAAAAAGAGGCGGATTTGACCAGATAACGACTGAACAAGCCATTAACTCTATCATTATACCGCCAGTTTTTATAGACAAAGGCTGTAAAATCAGCAATAGCATCATCGGACCGAATGTTAGTATCGGTGAAAACGCCGTAATAGAATCTTCTATCATTAAAGAATCGATTATCGGACCCTTTGCAGAGTTGAATCATGCTGTTCTGAGCAATTCGCTCATCGGCAACGATGCCTCATTACATGGCACAGTCCACAGTCTAAATTTAGGCGATAGCGCAGAAATTAATTTCTCCTAACAATTATCACTATGTACACACAAGAAGAAATCACTAAGGCTTTCGGACCCTATGTTCCGGGCGATATCAACGACCCTTCCTACATTGAACAATGCATTCAGGAAATTGAACTTTTTCCCGCCGTGTTAAAAGTTTTTTTTAGCAAATTACAACCCGATCATCAAACGGCTTGCTACAGAGAAGGGAGCTGGACCTTCAGACAGGTGATTCATCATCTGGCCGATAGTCACATGAATGCCTTTGGAAGGTTTAAACTGGCATTGACGGAAAATGACCCTACAATAAAACCATATATTCAAAATGCCTGGGCTGATACTGACGATAGTTTGTATGCCGATGCTGCTATTTCTGTTAGTTTGTTAGAAGCCTTACACAACAGATGGGTATTACTCATGAAAAATATGGGGACCGAAGATTTTTCGAAAACCTATCAGCATCCTGAGTACGAGAAAGAATTTACGTTAGGATATGCTTTAGGTTTATACGCCTGGCACGGCAAACACCACTACACGCAAATGTACCGTTACGCATCAAATCAAGGGTGGATTTAAAACTGAAACAACTTTTAACGCCCGGAGTTAAACTCATGCTCATCGCCTCTTTAGGCTTTGCATGGATGAATGCCAGTGTTAAATACATCAGTCACATTCCAGTTTTTGAAGTCATACTTTTCAGAGCCATTATTACTTTGGGCATCAGCTATGCCATACTCAAAAAAAGGAAAGTCAATCCCTGGGGTACGCACCACAAATTTTTAATTGCTAGAGGTGTTTTTGGAGCAGGCGGCCTGATTTGTTATTTCTACACCCTGCAACATATGCAACTGGCCAATGCCATCGTGATACATTATCTAAGTCCCATTTTCACAACCCTGATTGCTATGCTGTTTCTGAAAGAAAAAGTAAGGATCATACAATGGCTATCTTTTGCTGTTTCTTTCACTGGCGTGTTAATGGTTAAAGGTTTTGCCAATATAGAACCATTTGACTTTTTAATGGGCGTTATGGGAGCCATGCTTTCAGGCTTTGCTTACAATGCTATTAGAAACATGAAAGACAAAGAAGATGCAGATGTGATTGTCTTTTACCATCCTTTAATATCGCTTCCAATTGTTATTGGGTATTTGATGATTTTCCCTCAGAACTTTGTTATGCCCAAGGGCAGCGACTGGTTATTTCTGATTGGCACTGGCATATTTACTCAGATTGGTCAGTATTTCATTACCAGAGCTTATCAGCAGGATACTGCTGCACGTATCAGTTCGGTGAGTTATATCGGCATTATTTGGGGCGTACTGATGGGGAAATTCCTGTTTGAAGACACATATCCCCCAAGTGTATTACTGGGCATGAGTGTGGTTCTGGGAGGCGTACTCTTAAACCTGAATGCTTTGCATGTCAGAAAAATGGCTGATAAAATAAAGGCGTTATTTGTAGGCGACTGATTATAATTCAGTAGCGATACCGAAACCCAGACGCATTTGAGAGGTATTGACGAATGAACGCGAACCAGTGATGCGCAATTCAAAAGGTACTTTTCTAATCATTAAACGCCAACCTGCAACACCGTTGTAAAAAAGGGCTTGCTGACCAGTGAGTTCGGGCAATACCTGTTTGGAAACACCTGCCCCAACAAAAAAACTCATCGATTGATAATTAATACATGGAGCACCGGGATTATAGCCCAGCTCCAGCATAACAGGCACCTCCAAAACAGGTTTACTATCTGAGCGAGCACTTGAAATGACCATACCTAACGTCATGGGCATAGCAATGGCATATATCAGAGCTTTTTTTTCAAGATGAAACTGAGGTGCGTATTGAAACGAAAGACGATCGTAGTTGCCATTAATACCACTTACCTGCAGGTATTGAGCACCAATGGTCTGGTAAAACTTTTGAGCATGACTGTAGGTTGTAGTCAATACCAGGGTGAGCATCAAAGTAATAATTTTCATTATGACTACTAACCGAAGTTTTGAGAGAATATTGTTTAGTGTGGATATTAGGTTTGCAGCACACCCACATTAAATGGTTTCACTGGCGCGTGACTGGCCATGGTGATGCCTTCGCTGATGACCTTGCGAGTTTCGATCGGATCGATGATACCATCTACCCACAAGCGAGAAGCCGCATAGTATGGCGACAACTGAGTTTCGTAACGGGCAATGATTTTATCTAGGAGCGCTTTCTCGGCTTCAGGCGTAATTTTTTCACCCTTAGATTCGAGACTGGCTTTTTCTTTTTTCTATAATACTTTAGCCGCTTGTTCGCCACCCATTACGGCGATACGGGCACTAGGCCAGGCGTAAATCAAACGTGGATCGTACGCTTTTCCGCACATGGCATAATTACCTGCACCATAACTGTTACCAATGATGATGGTGAATTTAGGTACTGTACTATTGCTCATGGCATTCACCATTTTAGCGCCATCTTTAATGATACCAGCGTGTTCGCTTCTGCTACCAACCATAAAGCCTGTGACGTCTTGTAGGAATACCAGAGGAATTTTTTTCTGATTACAGTTCATAATAAAGCGAGCGGCTTTATCAGCACTGTCATTGTAGATCACACCACCGAACTGCATCTCACCTTTTTTACTTTTGGTCAGCAAACGGTTATTTGCCACAATACCAACAGCCCAGCCATCGATGCGGGCATAACCGCATAAGATTGTTTTACCAAAACCTTCCTTGTACTCTTCAAACTCACTGTTGTCAACCAGGTGTTCAATCAGCAATTTGGTATCGTACGGTTTTGCTCTATCCATTGGCAGAACACCATAAATATCTTTAATGTTTTTCTGTGGCTCAACAGCTGGTTTGCGGTCGAACCCGGCATCTTCGAAATGCCCGATTTTATCCACGATGTAACGGATACGGTCGAGGCAAGAAGCATCATCCGGGAAGCGATCGTCGATGACCCCAGAGATTTCAGATTGTGATATACTGCCTCCCAGGGTTTCGTTATCGATGTCCTCACCTATCGCGGCTTTTACCAGATAGCTTCCTGCAAGAAATATAGAACCTGTTTTATCGACGATAAGAGCTTCATCACTCATAATTGGGAGATAGGCACCACCGGCCACACAAGAGCCCATCACTGCGGCAATTTGGGTTATACCCATACTACTCATTATAGCATTGTTTCTAAAAATGCGACCGAAGTGTTCTTTGTCTGGAAAAATTTCATCCTGTAATGGCAGGAATACACCCGCGCTGTCTACCAGATAGATGATAGGCAGACGGTTTTCCATGGCAATTTCCTGAGCTCTCAGATTTTTCTTACCTGAGATTGGGAACCAGGCGCCTGCTTTAACGGTTGCGTCGTTGGCCACAATCATACATTGTTTACCACTGACATAACCGATACCACAAACCACGCCACCACCAGGACAGCCGCCGTATTCGGCATACATGCCATCACCGGCAAAGGCACCCACTTCAGTAAAAGGTGTGTTGTCATCTCTAAGATAGTCGATGCGCTCGCGAGCCAGCATTTTACCATTGGCTTTTTGTTTAGCCGCTGCTTTTTCGCCACCACCAAGACACACTTTTTTGTGTTTGGTTTTTAACTCATACACCAGTTGCTTGTTATGGTCTTCGTTTTTGTTGAATTCGATATTGATAGTCTCAGACATAAGGTGAGGCAAAAATACAATTTTACCACCAAAATTAAAGGTAATTCTGTAGAAGAAACGCTATTAAGAACTTCAATTTTTAATTCTCTTCAGCACCAGCACATTGGTGTCTTTGTATTGGATATGCCAGCGACTGCTTTGAATTGAATCATTGAGTAAGCGATTGAGCTCCTCGCGAATAATAGGATACATGGCTTCTTCGCTTGGAGAGGCCACGATGTACTCGGCGTCTTTTACAATCGGCAATGTATAACAGTTATCGCGGTAGGCCAGATGAGGCACAAATGGCGTCTGTGCGGCAACTACAGCGTCAGAAGGAATGGCATCCAATTGTTGATGCACCACTTTGACATCATAATTTTTGACATAGTGAGATTTCTGATAAATGCGAACGCGAGAATAATCGTGCCAATACATAGTATTGTCCATGTACTTGAAAGTACAGAAGGTCATGCCTAACAAGGATGCCCATATCAACTGATAGCGGTATTTTTTTAAATCCCCGGCTATGAAAAACAGTCCGAGTACCAGAACAGGCGCCAGCTCGATAGAATAATGTGTGTCGATGCTCCATGCTGCCGGATCGTCGTAACAGAGCTTCATAACCATCATTGGCAATATCATCAATAAGAAAGCTGGTCGCAGACCCAAAAACAGTCCCCCACTCATAGCAAAGAAGAAGAGAAACTCTGCTTTCACGCCATCGAATTCTGGCTTGCCGAGGTGGTTGGTAAACAGCACTTTTAAAAAGGCCAAAGGCTGGGTAACAACAAATACAAATGCCTCACCATAATTGGTGCCCAGTGCGGTGAATTTATAGTGGTCGTACCGACCCGAATTGGCAAAAGCTGGCATTACCAATTTCAAGATAACAACAAAGTAAATGAGAGAGGCTAACGAGAGCCAGAGCATCAATTTCTTTAAGCGAGGATCCTGACGGTAAGTGATAGCCATACCCAGAGACAGGAACACCATCCAGAAGGATTCTGTCTCTTTGCCCAAATAAATGGCAACCATAGTTAAAACAATGGCTTTGTATTTTTTAGTTTCAGCGAAATAAAACAAGAAAGGTACCAGCATCGCTGCAGGTACATTGCTGTGATAATCGAAAGAGAGGGCCGCAAAAACAGGGAAAGACAGGTAGAGAGAAGTTTGTGCCAGCAAAGCCATTTTTTGATTACCGAAGCGCTTTAATATGGTGGCATACACCCCAAATCCGCCTGCCAGAATGGCGAATATCTGAAACAATTGTAATGTATACTGACCGAATATATAACCCAGTGGCGACAGAATCGGCAGATACAAATCGAAATGATCTGACAAAAGATTTTCGGCTACGGGTTTAAACACCCCTTTGTCGTTAAATTGAAAATGCCCGTAGTCGTATAGAGCATTGGTGTAAAGGCCAAGATCGAGAGCAAAAGTTTTAAATAAATAGTGGTTAACAAAAGCCAGCAGTGAATAGATGGCAAAAAACACCAGTGCCAGAATAAAGGCTTTGCGGTGTTGGATGAGCACTTTGGTTAAAACCATACGCAAAGATTAGCAACAAACAACTGAGCCCATTGAGAAGGATTGCGCTTGCGGTCGAGGTACACATTTTTCTCAGAGTAAAAGGTGCGCGACTCGAGGCGGAACATCGCATTCTTATTCACTTTATAATTGAAGCAGAAACCCGAACTGAATGAACTAAATCCATTAATATTATTATTCGCTACAATCTGCACTCCATCGGCATCCTCGAAG
>JAIXYV010000077.1 GCA_027490055.1 Bacteroidota bacterium
ATAGACGACACTACCAACAATATAACAGCGGTAAGGAATTTAATTGCCGGTCGTTACCAATACCGCTGGCTCATTAATGGCGGACAAGCTTGTACGCCAAGTCAGGATGACGTGAATGTCTATGTTGCCGACTCGGTGCCGGTAGCAGCAGCAGGTGGTGCCGATCAGACGATTTGCTTTCTGTCGAGATTGTATCTTTCGGGGAATCAACCTGGAGCTAATAGCTTTGGTGTGTGGAAGGCCTTACCAGATAGCGGCATTGTTTTCTCTGATAGTACTGCTTATAATACAACCGTTACGGGGCTCGATTCAAACTCAACTTATTACTTTGTTTGGAAAGTATACAACTCCTGTGGCTTTTCTACCGATACAGTGGCTATAACTGTTAACTCTAATGTAGCCGCCATTCCAGCCAATGCTGGCAGTGACAGATGTTTACCTGATACCACTACCCTTTTCTTTCTGCAAGGCAATGCCCCATGGCCAGGCAATGGCAAGTGGGTTAAAGTATTTGGCCCCTCAGACAGCATCGCCAATGACACTGTGTATAACAGCGCCGTGTACCCATCAGGACCCGGGCATTACGCCTACGAATGGCGCATAGGCAATGGCATTTGTGCTTCTGGTTTTGACACCGTGTATATTAGTATAGGCGATTCGGTAACCAGAGCATTTGCAGGCGCCAATAAAGACACCTGTTCGAATCACCTTGTTTTAAGAGGCAATCAACCTATTAATGGCACCGGACGTTGGTCGCTTTTGATTGGAAGAATTAACGGCAACATGCTCTATCCGGACTCGTTTCAAACTGCCGTTTTAAACTTATCTCAGGGCACCTATTTTTACCGCTGGACCATCAGAAATGGTGTATGCGGAACTTCATATGACGATGTCAAAATCAATATAGCGAATCCAACTACAGTACCCGATGCACAAACAGGACAAGTATGGTGCAATCCAAACAGCATCACATTAAACGCCAATCGCATCAACAGTGGCAATGGCTATTGGTCGATGTATGGTGTTAACCCCAATTCGCCATCCATCTTTACGAAAGACTCGGCACAAACCATTGTTAACGGACTGATTGCAGGCATCTATACCTTTAAATGGAATTCAGTTAATCCGATGGGTATTTGTCCCAATTTATACGACCTGCGATATGATACGATTATATACCCAGCTAATGCTGGCAGCGATCAACGCATTTGCAAACGATACAATGTGCAGTTAAGTGGGGGCATTGGCAGCAGTGGTTATTGGAAAAAGCATTCAGGAGGATCGGTAATATTAGACACCACTGGCAGCAATACAGCTATTGCCATGAACATGAATTCGGCCGGCTCACCCTACAAATTTGTGTTCGAAGTGAATCCTGATTATGGCTGTGCCAACAATTCTGACACCATCACCATCGAAGTATTTGATTCAACTAAAACCCCGTTTGCGGGCATCGATCAGACATTGTGTGATAAAGACACATTTTATTTGAACGGCAATATCGTTTCGCCAGACAGTGGTTTATGGACGCAAGTTAGCGGACCGAATACAAGCAGCTTCACCAACCCTACTTTGTACAACACCAAAGTATACAACACACAAGGAGGTTCGTATTTGTATCAGTGGACCAGTAAGAACCTGGGTTGTGTAAAAAGTGATTTTGTACTGATACGCAATTATGACAGTTCAGTAACGGCAAATGCCGGTGCAGACACAACGATTTGTCCGCCTTATGCGATGATGAAAGCCATCAGTACCGGAAGTCATAGTGCCATCTGGCAGCAAGTTAGTGGCCCTGGAACCGCTAACATCCAATCGGGTGTCGACCCACTAACCCGCATTAATAATTTAGTCAGAGGCACCTATGTATTCGAATGGGTAGTCAATAACGGCATTTGCCCTCCGAGTCGCGATAGCGTCACCATCAGCATTCCATATGATGCGCCGAACGATGCACTGGCGGGTGCTAATCTAAGCATTTGCGGACTGGATAGTTTGAACCTAAGCGCTAATGCCGCAGGAATTGGATCAGGACGCTGGCGTCAACTCTCTGGTCTAACCGTCAACTTAGTTGACGATACTTTTAGCAATACATTGGTGAGAAATATTGATACCGGTCGCACACTTCTGGAATGGAAAATCAGCAACGGCAATTGTAGCAGCGCAGATACCGTAGAGATTAATAAAACACCTTCTCCATCGGCAGCCGATTGCAAGAACGACACAGGCTATTGTTTGTACATCCCTGTTAGCCTATCTGCCACACCACCTTTAAAAGGAACAGGATCATGGCGCGAGATTAGCAATGGTGGCGCTAATATAATAAGGCCAGATTCATTCTATACAGATATTAGCGGACTCGGAGCAGGCACCTACCAATTTGAATGGTCGGTGAGCAATGGCACTTGCACACCGAGCTTGGATACCCTTACCATCACCATAGATTCCATCCCTAGTTTGAGTGATGCGGGACCAGATATTAGCACCTGTCTCGGCTCGGTGGTGATGGCAGCGTTAAAACCAGCAGCGGGCATAGGCACATGGAATTTACTGAGCGGTATTAATACCCCATCGGTAAGCGATATCCACTCAGATACTGCGACCGTATACAACCTCGATAGCGGAACCTATAGTTACGAGTGGGAAGTAGGTAAAGGTGGTTGTGTTAATCGCGACACGATGACTATCATCCTAACCGACCCTCAGCCTAACGATCAGTGTTTGCAGCCTATCGTTATTACAGATCCGGGCGGCACCTATTTCGGCGATTTATGCGGAGCGAAAACGTATGGCGCCGAGCCAAATACCTTTGGTTATAATGCCTGCAATACCATCTTTTACAGATTCAGAACCATTGGCTACAATTATGTCAAAACCCTGACCCTCGACTTCACGACGATGACGAATTGTCCATTTGGCCTAAGAGTTAGTTTGTTTGATTCTGCTGCTTGTCCGGGACTGGGCACGCAGCATGACACGACGATTATTGTCAACAGTCCGGGTTACATAGCATTCGACAGCCTGAAAGCGAATCAAGGGTATATTTTGGTGATAGATGAAAACAGAAATCCATGTGCAAAAACTTTATGTAATCTAACTTTCAGAGCACAGGGCAATGCCTTGCCAGTCTACTTATTGAATTTCAATGTTAAATCATTGGGCAAGCACAAGGCCCATATTGAATGGGAATTAAGCAATGATGATGACAATGTTGTTTCCTACGAATTATGGAAAACTGAAGATGGGCAGAAGATCAAATTACAATCGTACATGCGCCCTACAGAAACCATTTCCAGATTCAATTATACCGACAATTCTATATTGACCTATCCGGTTGAATATGTAGTTTACGCAAAGCTATCTTCAGGTACCTTAAAGGAACTTGGCAGCAGAGTATTGTATCAAACAGACATAGCCAATGAGTTTGTGATTTACCCAAATCCTAATGCCGGAACTTTCAGAATTGATTCAGATCTGCTTGAGATGCATCAGCATGCCGACATCAAGGTTTACAATCAATTGGGAGAAATGGTGTTTTTTAACAGCGATATCAACCTTAGTTTGCAACCAGAAATTCAGGTAAGCAACCTGGCGAGCGGCCTTTATTTTGCTCGCATCTTCTCACGAAATCAATGGCAGACCATCGCCTTTGAAATCAACAAATAGTATCAAAAAAACGGCTCAAAAAGCCCATTTCTTAAAATGATGATTTGGAGTCGGTTAAATAAAATTTAAGTTGTATGTTGTTGACTATCATCCTAACCTTTCCAGGGTTTAAACCCTGGAAAGGTTAGGGAAAAAACAAGGCAAACCCCTACCCCTTTATCACAAACAGCGCCACCAGAATCATTAATGATCCGGCAACTAAAAACCATTTGATGGGATTGGTTTGCTGGGTGTACTCCAGATTGGAGTCGCGCAATGTCACCTGAACAATATTGAAATCATTTACCTTGCGGATGTTTAGATCGTAAACCATTAGAGTTCTTCTTTTCTTGCCAACATAAACACCAGGTGTCCACTTCGGCATCCTGTTGATTACTCGTTCTAACTCGTGCGCAACATTGGCATCGCTAAAGGTGATGAGTTTATAATCACTGAGACTGCCATCCTTCTCTACAAAAAAAGAGATTTTGACATTGGTACCAGCATAGTCCAGAGACGAAGTAGTCGTTAAAGGCGTAAAATGCGTTTCTATATACCTTAGAAAATCCAGGTCGCCATTCTCAAATCGAGGCGGCGTGGTGATTGTATCCTTTGGATTGATATAGGTAGAGGTGTCCTCTGTATTTCTGAATACTTCCACCTGAGCATAAACATCTGCCCATATCATAAAAACAAGAATCAGTAAATACCTCAATCTTTAATAAATAATTGCGGTTTAAAGCCCTCTGTTTGTATTAAGTAAATGCCATTACTTAGATCGCTGACATCCAACTTTACACTGCCACTTTCAGAAACAAGTTTCAGGTCTTTTACTTTAGCCCCTTTTACGTCATAAATAGCAATCTGAACATCGGCATCAAAGGCATCTGACTCAAGGAATAAAGTACTTCCCGCCGGATTAGGATACAGACTTAATGCTGGCATATCCTGCACCGTTCTTAAACTACTAGGTGTAATCTCAACCGTTACAATAGTAGAGTCTTTACAGCCTGTCAGACCGCTCGTTAGCACTAATTTTATTTTGTAAATGCCGGTATTGGCATAACGGTGAGTGACCGAATACTTATTGGAAGTGAAGCCATCTCCGAAATCCCAGAACACTTGTGATCCGGTTGAGTTAATCGGGGTAACTTTAACCTGCTGCCAGGTTAATACGTCGAATATAAATCCACTGAATGGCGAATTTTTAACGTTTGGTTTTACTAAAATCTTCGGACCAACACAACCCTTGTAATCGGTTTGTACATAGTAGTTTTTGCTACCATTTAACACTTGTGTGATATAGGTACCACCTGTTCCGAGTTTTACAGTTGAGGTGTCGTATTCGTACCAGCTGATGGTACCCGGACCATTAGTGATACCTCTCAGTTTAGCTGTGTTTTTTGAGCAGATGGTATCGCCCCAAAGTTTGGTAAAGCCTGGGAATGTATTAACAAGAACCGGCACCATTGTGCGAGTCGGACTAACACAAACATCGCTCTGTGTTTGAATATAATAATTGGTGGTAATATTAGGTTGAACGGCTAATGACAAGCCCGAGCCAAGCGAATTTCCTCCGCTAGCAGCATCAAACCAGGTAACAGAGCCATAAGGTACTACACAAGATATAGTGGCATCTTCGCCCTTACAGATGGTATCTTTAACAAAGCTTGTAACAGTAGGATGTTGCTCAACGATAACCCTTACAGGCACTTTAGAACTTCCGCAAATACCGTTGAAAGCATCCGCATAAAATGTCAAGACCTCGCGCTTATTCGGCGTGAAAGAATAATTAGCACCTGTACCAACTTGAGCACCTGCTTCGTTGAACCATCTGATGCTTAAACCAGAAGCCGCTGAAGCTCTTAACTGAACAGCACCACCACTACCTAAACACACAGTGGTGTCGGCTGAAGTTTGCGGCGACTGAGGAGCAAAGTTCGAACCAACCAAAGCATTCACTCTAATTCTCGGATTTAAAATACAGCCCAGATTATTGGCTTCGACATAGAAATATGTGTCTTTAAACAACACTTGTGTTTGATAGGTATTACCAAAAAAGAAAGGCAAACCACCTGTTAAATCGTTATACCATCTGATGTTTCCAACATTGGTATTCGCTTTTAAATTAGCCGTTGATCCGGCACAAACTGAATCACTCTTGGTGGTCAACGTACTTGGATAAGAATTGGCCTTTAAAATTATGGTGCGCAAGCTGCTTACACATGAAAAATTAACCGCTCTCAGATACACTGTATCGCTCTGAGTAAAGGGATACTTGACATAGGTTTTGCCCTTCAAAAATGGCGAGGTGCTATTTTGTTTATCAAACCATTCGTACACCACACCAGGATCATTGCTCTGTGCCGTGATTACAGCTGAATCGCCAATACAAATATTGCTCAAACCAGAAAAACTTGGCACATCTGGTTTGTAATAAATAGGTTTTACCGCTGTATCAGAACAGCCGTATTGCATGCCTCCTTTGTATCCATAGATGGTAGAAATTAACCGAACATCAGCATTCTGTTTATAGGGATATTTCACCATACCGTTAACCGAATACTGAAAACCCATGCCATCATCGTAATCCCATAAATGGCAGATGTAATCAAGATTAAACATCAGGTAACGGTTATACATTTTACTGCCCGCTATATTGCCTGGTGCAGCATTATTAAATTTAAGGGTATCGTTAAAATTGAAACAGGTGTTCTTTACCGTAAAATCAGTACCGAATTTATAACTGACATACGGATGTAATAAAATATCACAATCGAATGGCGTTCCATTCACATTCAGGTTTCTGCCATTGTACCACAAACCACTAATAGCCCCGCAGTTCAGATTCTCTCTGTCGCCGTCGCCGTTGGCATAGTTATTTGTCACTACCCCAGCTGTTAAAGTGGCACTGTCTGTTTCAACCGTTAAAATATAGGCACTGTCCATGGTGATAGGGGCCCACATGGCTTTCTTTTCAATTTTTGTCAGCACCCCACCGCCGAAAGTTGAGTCGATGGTTACGGTATCCGATCTCAATGGCTGTCCGCTTGGTAAACTATCTCTGCCTGCTTTGTATAAATTACAAATCAGATTCATTTTCTTCGAAGTAGGCGGATTAGGAATGATAAAAGAATAAAACGTAAATCCAGATACAGTAATTGGCTTAGGGGTTGAATACAACTGCCCAAGATAACGACCTCTGCTCACCGAAATCGTCGTTAAAGTAGTCGCCTTATAACGAGGATACTCCACTGTATCACTTGAACAGCTTGTTGGTTTCTGAGCACTGCGTTTACCGCTAACATCATTCAGAATATAATGTTTTCCAATATCGTCCTTTACAGGAATATTAGCTGATTTTACCTGAGCACTTAGGTGCTGTACGGAGAAGCAAAATGTAAATAGGACTGTAAGATTCTTTAGCATAGACAATAAAATATTAACGAATCTAAAATTAAAAAAACAAATAACCAAACAATCAATGTAAAATTTCATTGACTGCTCCCCTTACCATATCATAGCTGATCATAGCAATGCAAGGATTATCGGGCTGAACACAATGAATCTGATCGCAGGGATTGCATTTTAACACGTGGTGCAAAACAACTGATTTTGCCGATAAGGGATAGAAAATATCTGGCACACCGGGACCAAACAAACCAATTACCGGAACACCCATGGCCGAGGCTATTTGCAAGGGACCACTTTCATTCCCCACATAAATCCGGGCTTTCTCGCACAAGCATGAAAACTGCGATAGAGAATAGCCTTTCGTGAATTTGTAAGTGGTGAAATTAAGTGGCGCACTAATCTCTTCAATATCCTTCTCGTCTTCCTCTGTACCAGCAAATACAATCTCCAGCTGATACATCTCTTTCAGGTAAGCTGCCGTTTGTGTAAATCTATCTTTGGGCCATTGTCTCAACACTCGGCGTGCGCCTGCATGAAAAACCGCAAAATTCTGTATACCGTTTGTATCTAAAAACTGTTCTACCTTTTCTTTATCCTGCTCACTGTAAAAAAGTTGGGTTTGAGGGATGGCAATTTCGCCTGTTACAGGCCATACCGTTTGTGTGTTGGTAATGGTTTCGTGCAACTGATTGCCTTTATTTCTCAATCGTACTTCTGCCCGCGCTGAGCGGTATTTTACCCCATATCGAAAGGCTTTAAAAAGCGTTTTCCAGGTCCCTCGCATTTCAATCACAGCATCGTAATACTGATGAAAGGCATTGATATCTGTTAGTACCTCATCAACTGAGGGATCATGTTCTATCAGCGACTTCACAAAAGGCTTGCACAATACCGTTAATTTAGCATCGGGAAAGCGTTTTTTAAGCGCCCCAAAAACATGAGCAGAGGCAGCCATATCGCCTATCTCATCCCATCTTATTATTAAAATTGAACGCAGATTTTTAGGCTGTTGTTTAAACCACCATTTATCTGCCAGCACATTGGCCAGATACAACAACTGTTCGCTGCTGGGCCATTTTATTCGCATGGATAAATTACTATTCTTGAAGGAACCGCATCGGTTTCAATAGCTGGTACCTGCATCGACAAGACATACACACCATCTTTAACTTCTGCCGGCACATAAACCAGCTCTGTTACTGTTCGGTCTGATGGCACTGTTCCACCCTCTGAAAACCAGTTTTTATGAGCGGCAAGTCGACCTTCATCGCTTTCTTTATCGATGCTGGGCAAATCCGTTATAAGATGCTTAAAGCCCATTTCCCTCAGATAACTCAAAGTCTCTGGTTCGAAATACGGCGGATTGGTATCTGAATAATTCCTATTGGTTTTACTCGCGTCGTTAGGCAGAGTTCTTACAATTAATGCTTCAAATTTTTCAGTATTCTGCAAACCACTTAGAACCGATTGATTGATTACCAAATCGCCTTCAATTAAGGCTGGTTGAACGGTAAGTAAATGGCAATACTGAAGAGCAGGTATCGTCACTTTGCGCATATCAAAATCTACCGGCAAAACATGCAAAGCACATTCGGTATGGGTACCACTGGCATGAGGATATAAACTAATGCGCTCGCAATTAACACTTCCGCCTTTGGCCAGACTGCCACTAAACTGCGGACTGTCAAAATAAGAAAATTCAGGATCGCTCAGGTAATAACAATTCACATTGTCGCTCTTACGAACAGCGATGCTGAGATCGATTCCTTTGCTGAGATCGATTTGACATCTAAATAATCCCTCGTCTATTGTTACACGCATTTGATGGCGAAGGTAATAAAATTCATTTAAAAAGTTTATTTTTGAATGCTTAATGCAGCTTTCTACCTCTCCTCTTCATGATAAAAAAGCTGGATTCCGTTTTAAACAAAAAAGATTTTGAATACTTACAGTACCAAACAATACCTCAAGATTGTGCTGCTGCTTCTGGCTTTAGCCATAGGTTTGTTTTCTCTGTATTATTCGAATCGCATGGTGGTGAAACTCTCGCAGGAAGAGCGCAAAAAAATCTCTCAGTGGGCAGAGGCGCAAGAGCTAATTGCCAAATCTGAGCCAGAACAGGACATTTCTTTCTATGCCAAAATTGTAGAATCCAATTCGACGATTCCGGTATTTCTGGCCGACGAATCGGGGTACCTCACCTACCGAAACATCGATTCATTTTTGATACGTTCAAAAAAACGACTCGATGCCTATTACCTGGAACTAAAAACCGAAACTCAGCCCATTGAAATTAAAATCACAGAAGACTATAGTCAGTATGTGTACTACGACGAATCGTCGACACTCAAACAGCTCAAAGTATACCCTTTCATACAACTCGGTATCGTTAGTTTATTTGTGATTGTTAGCTATTTTGCTTTTAGTTACAGCAGACGATCTGAACAGAATCAGGTGTGGGTGGGACTGGCAAAAGAGACGGCACATCAGCTCGGCACACCTATGAGCTCTTTAATGGCATGGGTTGATTTGATAGAATCTGACAAAAGCTTTGCTAATGAAGAATCGCTTGGCGAAATGCGCAAGGACCTGGACAGACTGAAAGTCATCACCGAAAGATTTTCAAAAATTGGCTCTACCCCTGTTTTATCTCCGGTTGATATCGGCATGCAATTGAGACATGCCATCAATTATATCCGCATCAGAAGTGCCGAAGAGGTTATATATGTGATAGAGGAAATCCCGAACCATTTGATGGCCAATATCAATGTCCCATTATTTGAATGGGTTATTGAAAATGTTTGTAAAAACGCCATCGATGCCATGGACGGCAGAGGCACCATTACCATCAACTGCCGACTGAAGGGTGATACCATTATCATCGACATTAGCGATACAGGCAAAGGCATGCCAAAAGCCCTGTTCAAGCGCGTTTTCAAACCAGGCTTTACTACAAAAAAGCGCGGCTGGGGACTCGGCTTATCGCTTGTAAAAAGAATTATTGAAAATTACCATAAGGGACATATTTTTGTCAGAGAAAGTATTCCACATAAAAAAACCACTTTTAGAATCGCACTTCGTCAATCATGAAACCAATTAAACTATTCGCTATTGCCCTATTAAGCTTCTTCGCAAACACTGCAAATTCACAGGTTCGCGACTCTATTCCTATGATTGAAGTCGACTCCGCTGCCGTTTACGATGAAGAAATGCCCCCGCCTGTAATGGAAGAAATGATTGATGGCGACTATGGCGATTATGGTGAATATGCCGTTGAAGCGGCTCCGGCAATGGAAGAACCTCTGGTCTTCTTCAACGAATTCAATACCAAGACCATTGCCAAACTTGAGGCTAATCCTGATAAAGCGGCTCGCTACCCTGGAGGTTTTGGAGCCATGAATGCCGAACTGCAAGAAAACTTAAGCTTGCCATACAATTACACGTCCAAAGCCAGATATGTGATCGTTCAGGTAACGGTTGGTAAAGACTCGATATTATACAATCCAAAGATTTTACACACCGAAGGCTCTGAATATACCCGCAACGCCAAAGATGCCATACAATCTCTAAGCAAACGCTTTATTCCGGCAACTAAAGCTGGTAAAGCGGTAGATAGCATTTTGCTGATCCCTATAAGATTTGAAACTGCTACTAAAAGAACAAATATTCACTAATAGTGTTAAACTACAAGAATAGACAGAAAGAATGCCTGAATTTATTTTAATCAATCCCCAAGTGGCGCCTTTTGTGGCCCATGTACAACTTAACCGCCCGAAAGAACTTAATGCGCTGAACCTCGAACTGATGCTTGAAATCAAACAGGCACTCATCGACCTGGACAACGACCCCAATGTGAGAGCCATTGTAATCAGTGGTAACGACAGGGCCTTTGCTGCCGGTGCAGACATCAAACAAATGGCAGGAAGAACTGCTATGGATATGTTAAAGATTGATCAGTTCACTACCTGGGACAGTATTCGTAAAACTAAAAAACCTTTAATCGCTGCAGTCAGTGGCTTTGCGCTGGGTGGCGGTTGCGAGCTGGCCATGATCTGTGATATGATTGTCGCCAGTGAAACCGCTCAGTTCGGTCAGCCCGAAATCAACATCGGCGTTATGCCCGGTGCAGGCGGCACTCAGCGTCTGACCAGAATTATCGGCAAAAACAAAGCCATGGAACTGGTGCTTACAGGCACTTTTATCTCTGCTCAGCAAGCTCAGGCTTACGGACTAGTCAACAAAATTGTACCGATAGAATTCTATTTAAGTGAAGCCATTAAAATGGCAACATTGATTGCAGAGAAATCGCCTATAGCGGTGCAATTGGCCAAAGAAAGTGTTTTAAAAGCCTACGAAATGCCATTGCAGGAAGCCTTATAC
>JAIXYV010000003.1 GCA_027490055.1 Bacteroidota bacterium
TATCGTAGCAGAATAGTTTGAATCCGGAATTATACATTTTAGGCTCAGGAAGCGCCACTCCAACCAGAGAACGAAACCCCAGTGCACAGCTCCTCAAAATAGGAAGTGCAAAAATCCTCATCGATTGCGGTGAAGGAACCCAGATGCAGTTACTTAAATACGGCATCAGACATACTGGCATCGACTATATCTGTATCAGTCACCTGCACGGCGATCATTACTTCGGATTAATCGGTTTGATTTCTACTATGAGTTTAATGGGCAGGCAACAAGTACTGAATATAATTGGGCCTCCCGGACTGAAACCAATACTGGATCTTCAGATTCTTCACGGCGGTATGTCGCTTAAATTCGATTTGAATTTCATTTCAACCAATGGCAATCATCCTGAAGACATTATCACGACTGACGATTTTGAACTGAGCACCTTTCCTTTGAAACACCGCATTCACTGCACGGGTTTCTTAATCAAAGAGGCGCCAAAGCAACGCCGACTGCTGCCTGAAGTGGCAAATTCATACAACATTCCGGTTGAGGCTTTTAAAGACATCAAAGCTGGTTCTGATTATATCAACGAAGCTGGCGAGGTTATAGCCAACGATATTTTAACTGAAGCTGCTGGCACACCGCGTTCATACGCCTATTGCTCGGATACGATTTTTGATAAACAAATCGCCACTTACTTTAAAGATGTGAATGTGTTGTATCACGAATCAACCTACATGAAAAATCTGGAAGACCGCGCGAATATGTACTTTCATAGTACCGCCGAGCAAGCTGCAACGATTGCTCAGATGACCAATGCCGCTCAGTTACTGATAGGGCACTTTTCTTCTCGTTATGATAATCTTCAACCCCTGCTGGATGAGGCTAAAGAAGTGTTTACCAATACCGAGCTTGCTGTAGAAGGTAGCGTGTGGTGGATTTAATTGCCTGCTGTATCAGATCTACCTAATTCAAAATTACCCTTTTAACTTATCACTTAATTAATTACTTTTGAATCGAATTATCCAATTTGAAATCAAAAGCACTGATAAAGAAAACCCGTCAACTGAAAATAAACCGTTCAGCTTTGCCCTTTGATGCCATCAAATCTGTGCTTATTCTCTGGGATAGTTCGCAGCCTAAACAGGAAATTGAAGAATTAAAAACCTTCGGACACGAATTGCGCAAAAGTGGCAAGGACATTGTGTTTCTGAGCTACTACCCGCTAAAAAAACTGGGACCAGATATGCAACCTAACGAAATTTACCGTCTTTGCTGCAAAGGCGATTTTAATCTGTTTGCTGTTCCTAAATCTAAAGACTTACGTTTACTGCTCGAAACACCATTTGATCTTCTGATTAATGGCTGTCTCAACAACAACGATTTTCTGAAAACTATTTCCGTGTATTCTAAAGCGAAATTTAGAATCGGTCCCTACCTCGAAAATGATGATACCAATTTCTACGAGTTTCTGATTAAGCCAAATGGCGCAGATCCATGCGAAAACTACCTTATAGAAATCGGCCGATCACTTAGAAAAATACAATAATAAAATTATGGCTCACGCAATTTCACAACAACTACGCGGCACCGGTGTTGCCTTGGTTACACCATTCAACAAAGATTCTGGCATCGACTTCGAAGCGCTTAAAAAACTGGTGAAACACCAGATAGATAATGGTGTCGACTACCTGGTAATCCTCGGAACGACCGGCGAGAGTCCTACAATCTCTAAACAAGAAAAACAAAGTATCCTTGATACCATCAGAACCGAAAACAACGGCAGATTGCCTTTAGTTTTAGGCATAGGTGGTAGTCATACCCTCGAAGTAGCGGAAGCCATGAAACACCAGGATTTAGACGGTATTTCTGCTATTCTTAGTGTCTCTCCATATTACAACAAGCCTAATCAACAGGGTATTTTAAAACACTATACTTACTTAGCTGATGCTGCTCCGCTGCCAATTATCCTATACAATGTACCAGGTAGAACAGGTAGTAATGTGAGTACTGAAACCACTTTAAAACTGGCTGAACACCAAAATATTCTTGGCACTAAAGAGGCCAGTGGTAACTTTACGCAATGCATGGACATCCTTAAAAACCGTCCCGCTAATTTCGCTGTAATCAGTGGTGATGATGCCCTAACACATCCTTTCCTGGCTCTGGGCATGGATGGTGTTATTAGTGTGATTGCAAATGCTTATCCTAAAACTTTTAGTGATATGGTACGTCTTGGTTTAAACGGCGATACCAAAGCTGCTTTACCTCTGCACAATCAATTGCTGGATGCTATGAACCTGATCTTCGCCGATGGCAGTCCGGGTGGCATCAAAGTGATTCTGGAAGCTATGGGTATCTGCGGCACTACCGTAAGAATGCCATTGCATGATGTAAGTGACAGCGTTAAAAGTGCACTTTTAAACTGCATAAAACAAAGCGCTGCCAGATAAAAAAATCTTAATCAATAAAAAAAGCGCGTTCTTTTTGAATGCGCTTTTTTGTTGGGGTAATTTTTTAAATTTAAAACACCCTGTCCGGGTGGAATAAAAAAAATTAATACCAGAAATTGTAAATTCTTCTTCCGCCGTCGGCACTCAAACCCTCAATCTGAATGCGACCTCCGGCTGCTTCAAGCAACTTGATTAATTCGTTGGCGTCTTTGCAAACATTGCCGTTGTATTTCAGAAAAATGAAGCCATCTTCAATCCCCATATTGGCAATTAAACCACTGCGGATATTATTGACTTTCACGCCTGAACTAATGCTGTACTTCTGTAACTCAACTTTACTGACATTAGAAAAATCTGCACCAAGTTTGTCGGAAGTCACTGATCGTTTTTTCTCTAAAGTAATCTCTCCATCCTGATTGGTTAAAGTCATGATGGTTTCTTTTGCCTCGCCTTTGCGAACATAATTGATTTTGATTTTATCACCTGGTCGGTAATACGACATGTGCTCATCAAAACCAGATTTACCACTTATCGCTCTATCCTGAATTTTTACAATGATATCGCCTGTCAGAAGACCTGCTTTGGCACCGGGACTTTCATTATAGACATTCTTAACTAAGGCGCCGTCTGTTACTTTATTAATCTTTTCTGAATTCTCGTCAACTTCATCTGCTTCTATGCCAGTGTAACCTCTTTGTACCTGACCGAAATCTATCAGGTCTTTAATCGTCTTAGCAACAATATTTGCAGGTATAGCGAAGCCATAGCCCGCATAGCTGCCGGTCTGACTGAATATTGCTGTATTGATGCCCACCAGTTCGCCGTTCAAATTTACCAATGCACCGCCGCTATTACCCGGATTAATGGCCGCATCTGTCTGAATAAACGATTCTATTGGGAACTGATTGTTTACTACATTGATGTTGCGGCCTTTGGCACTCCCAATACCAGCTGTAACAGTAGAGGTCAGATTAAATGGATTTCCTACCGCTACTACCCACTCGCCAATTTCTAAATCATCTGAATTAGAAATAGCTATGGCTGGTAAATTATCTGACTCAATTTTTAATAAGGCTAAATCTGTAGAAGGATCTGTACCTACCAATCTGGCTGTGTAGGTTTTCTTTTTATTGTTGAGCACTACTTCTATCGTCTGCGCATCTTTAACAACGTGCAGGTTAGTGATGATATAACCATCTTTTCTGACGATAACACCACTGCCAGTGCTGCTAACTTTACCAATGCTTCCGAACGGATCCCAGCCATCGAAAAACATACCAAACGGATTGCGCTGCTGCACCATCGCCGTGGTTTTAATGAACACCACACAAGGTGTACTCACTTTAGAAGCCAGTACAAAACTGATACTGTTCTCGGCGGTTTTGCCATTGTAAGAGGCTAATAAGCCCTTTAAACTTTCTGTTTGTGAAGCTGAAGCAGCATCTGCATCAGCGTTAAATCTTGTAAATACAAATGCGCCTAAAACACCAAATACTGCGGCTAATAAGGCGTTTAAAACAATTTTCTTCATAGCAATCAATTAGTGATATTTATTAAGAGTTTAACTTTTTGTTCTGAATTTTTAGGGTCGTTAGAATACAGTGTTAGATACTTGCTGTGCGAAGCGATGGTTTGATTAACCGTATCAATTGAAATGGTAAATATCACCTTCTCTCCGGGTGCTAAAATTTGCTTTGGTAAATTAAATGAAATGCAGGAACAGCTGGGTTTAACACTTCTGATTTTTAGTTCGGTCTTACCATTATTAGTGATGGTAACGGTCTTGCTAACGATAGATCCGGCGACAGCTTTGCCGAAATTTAAAACACTTCCTGAATCAATGCTGATTGCCGGGGCGTTGAGTTTCTGTTGCTTGGTCAGTTTCGAAAAATCTTCTTTTAAATTGATATAAACGTGAAGAAACTTGGTCTCTCCTGCTGCATCATCTGTTACAAATGCTATTCGCTGACGAATCTCTCCTAAATCTGCAATCTTGGTTCCATCAACCGTGAAGGTGATAAACATAGAATCCATCACATCGATAACACTATCGCCGATATTGACCGTCAGATAATCTGGTACTTCATTGACTTCCCATATTTTAATAGGATAGCCCTGATAGTTGAATGCTTTGATGGTATAGGTTTGTTTTTGATTGCTGTGTAAATCAGGAAATGCCGCTATCATAGAGGTCAGCGCCAAATTAGAATACGTTGTGCTGTATGTCACCGGGCGCTTTGCCAGATTAGCTTCAGGAATAACAGTACCGGTAATGCTTAGACTCTGATACATGTCCTGCTCATTGAAATACACAAAAAGATTTTTATGAAAATCGCCGCTTCTGCCTCTGGTCTCATACAAGGCTTTGATAAAGCCCTTAGCACCCGGAAGTATGGTATCCTTTGAGTACTCAGGCTTTGTGCAACCGCAGCTGGTTTCAATATTCTTAATGTAAATGGGAACTTTACCGACATTGGTAAATTCGAAGATGGCAGTTGCAATGCCTATCTCTTCTTTTATTTTACCAAAATCGTGTGACACTTTGTCAAATTTAACACCTTCACTCATCTGAGCAAATGCATTGTTAAACTGACAAACAGCAAGTATAGCAAGGAGTATAATTCTCATCGGTTGTAATATTACAAATTTCATACAAATTTTTAAGTAAGATAGATTTTTCGATTAAATGGTTGTATGCCTCCTTAAAATAAGCCTCATTACTAAATTGTATTATTCGACCGCTTACAATATCTTTGCATCATTGCCATGATAAACAAAAACCTCGATCCTGAAAGAGATGCTTTAAGTCCTGCCGACAGAGATATCGAAAAGGTATTGAGACCAACGCAGTTTGAAGACTTTACCGGACAGGAAAAAATTCTTGAGAATCTGCGTGTTTTTGTGAAGGCTGCTGTTCAGCGCGGTGAAGCACTGGATCACGTTTTACTTCACGGCCCTCCGGGTCTGGGAAAAACGACCTTAGCCAATATAATCGCCAACGAACTGCAAAGTAATATCAAAATTACCAGCGGTCCGGTACTCGAAAAACCAGGCGACTTGGCGGGATTGCTAACAAATCTCGAAGAAGGTGATGTCTTATTCATTGACGAAATTCACCGTCTGAGTCCGGTTGTCGAAGAATACCTGTATTCGGCAATGGAGGATTACAAAATTGACATCGTTCTTGACAGCGGTCCTAGTGCCCGTTCTGTTCAAATCAGTTTGGCCCCTTTTACGCTCGTAGGAGCGACAACCAGATCAGGTTTACTAACTGCTCCACTGCGTGCCCGTTTTGGCATTACCAACCGTTTAGAATACTATACCACCGATTTACTGGCAAGAATTGTTAACCGTTCTTCAGGTATCATCAAAGTGCCTATCGCAGATGCGGCGGCTTTCGAAATTGCAAGAAGAAGCAGAGGAACCCCGCGTATTGCTAACGCTTTACTCCGTCGTACCCGCGATTTTGCTCAGATAAAAGGTGATGGTACAATTGATCTTGAAATAGCCAAATACGCACTTGAAGCATTGAATGTCGATGCCAACGGTCTGGATGAAATGGATAACAGAATCTTAAGTACTATTATAGATAAATTTAAAGGCGGACCAGTAGGCATTAACACCATTGCGACTGCTGTAGGTGAAGAAGCTGGTACAATCGAAGAGGTATACGAACCATTCCTGATTCAGGAAGGCTATCTGATGAGAACTGCCCGTGGAAGAGAAGCCACTGCTCACGCCTACAAACACCTGGGTAGAATTCAATACCGCAAAGACAACGGCGAACTTTTCTAAAGTTTATTTTTCCTCTATTACTTTTACAACCTTCTCTGTGGCCCCAGAATGCCAGTTGATAAAATCAATGCATTTGGCTTTTAAATCATTGCCCAGATGTTGCTTCGGTAAGAAATAATTGATGCTCTTTTTGAAGGATGCAGCATCAGAGATACTCATGGCTACTTCAGACTGCATCGCTAATGCAGCCTCTGGATACTTGCCGGTATTCGGACCGAAAAGTACTGGCACTCCGAAAGATAGTGCTTCTAAAATATTGTGCAAACCTTTGCCGAATGCGCCGCCAATCAAGGCTATGTCGCCATAGTAATAGGCACTTGACAAATGTCCAATAGTGTTTAGAACCATCACTCTGCTGCCTTCCGGAATACGATTATCGGTGTATAGAGAAGCGCCATATTGTTTGAAGGAATTATATATAGTATCAATGTGCTTCAGACTGATATCGTGGGGCACGATTAAAACTTTAAAAGATTTGAAGCTATCATCTTGTAATAATTGCTCGGCTAAAGCCTCTTCAGCCTGCCAGCTGCTGCCAAGAATAATTAGAGGAGAATCGGCTTTAAAAGCTTCGATATGCGTGTTCAATTTTACCTTTAATGCATGCTCCTTTACCCTGTCGTATCTGGTGTCGCCGCTTAGCTGTATATTGGTAAGACCTTTGTGTTCCAGCAATTGGTAGCTGCTCTCGTCTTGTAAAAATATGCGTGTGAATTTTGGCAATAAACGGTACAACCAAGATCCAAAAAATGAAAAGATAAATTGATTGGATCTGAAAGTAGCTGATATGAGATAACAAGGTATTTGTCTTTGATGGATAAGGCTCAGATAAAAATACCAAAGCTCATACTTAACAAATACGACATGGTCTGGGTTCAGATAGTTCAAGACTTTGCGTGCATTGGCAGGCGTGTCTAGTGGCAAATAAATGACGGCATCTGCCAGTGCATAATCTTTTCGCTGCAGATAGCCAGAGGGCGAAAAAAATGAGATAACAATGCTGATGCCTGGGTCTTTAGATTTTAATGCTTCAATAAGCGGACGGGCTTGCTCAAATTCGCCGAGACTGGCACAATGGAACCAATAGCGCTGAGCCGTTTTTTGAAGCGGAACTGATAAATTCTGGGTATTGCGACCCTCAATAAAATCCTTGAGTTTACCTCTTTTCAAAAACAGGTTGATAAGACTTAATAAGCCTCCTGCCAATTTGATAATAAACAGGTATATCCAGGTCATTGATTAATCGAAATATCGCTCTTCATCTCCTTTTGAAGTGCCGGCTTTTCTGCCGCTGATAGAAATCATTACACCAACTTTTAATCCTAACATCAAATCATTTCTGGAAGTGTTGTCAGCCGTTCTGGTATCGAAATTAAATGCTCTTCTGTTTTTGGTGAAGCCGTTCAAAACTTCTATACCAGCAACAAAGTTAAGCATCGCTTTGGGATCAATTCTCTGGTAGCCGGCAAAACCTCTTACCATTAAGCCATTGGTTAAACGATCATAGCCATTGGCATATTCGCCTTCTAATTGTGGCAATACCGTTCTCTGAAAGGTATACTTGATATAATGCTGCATGTAACCCGCTCCTGCTGTCAGCAAAATGCCTGAATTAGGATCGAATTTATTGATAGGAATAACTTTGCCAAAATCAACATGCCAGGTAATGCCTCTTTGGTACATTTTAATCTCGGCCAAATTGCCATTGACATCCACCAGATAGCCTGAGCCACCAACCATGGTATCAAATATGCCATTTTCTTTCACCTTACCACTGAATATCGTATTAATACCTGCCTGAATCTGGTAATTATTGCCAAACTTATAGGAAGTCGAAAACCCTACTGTATTACTACCGCCAAAACGATTGCTTAAAATGCCCACTGGCACCTGCCTACCGTAATTAACGCAAAATAATACTGAGTTCCTTAACCCACCCGGGGTTTGAGAAAGCTTAGAGCTGTCCTGAGCTTTAAGCCCGGCAACAGCGGTGAACATAAACAAAAAGATATAACTGAATTTTAACACAAGGCAAATATACTAAATATTTTCCTTGAATTATCGCTCATCAGTCTTCGTTAACGCTCACTCTGAACTGAATCTGTGAACTGTATTCCATGGCTTTTGATACTGAACAATACTTGTCATGTGAGAGTTGAGCTGCTTTCTGCGCTTTGTCCAGATCTACCTTGCCTTTTATTTTAAAGTGAATATCTACGGTTCTGTACACCGAATAAGTGTCTTCCTTTTGTGAGTCGCCGTCAACAACAACTTCAAAACTTTCAATCTCTTGTTTTTGCTTCTTTAAAATAGAGATGATATCAATAGCGCTGCATCCGCCAACTGCTGCCAATAACATCTGCATTGGTCTGAAACCCTTGTGATGTCCACCTATGCTTTCAGAGCCATCCATCAGTAAAGTGTTGCCTGTGTCGTTGCTGGCCTCCATTAAAAAATCTTCGTCAATTCTCTTGATAGTAATTTGCATATTATTTAAAAATTATAGCACGAAATTATAGGGATTTATAGCTGAAACTTTGTGCAAAGCCCCCTGACGTTTGTCAGGTTTTATAAATCTGTTCCTCCATGGGTGGTATACAGACGGAAATAATGCCCTTTGCGCTCCAGTAATTCCTGATGGTTACCTCGCTCAACAATATGACCTCTGTCTAACACTATAATTTCGTCTGAATCTTGAATGGTTGTTAATCTGTGTGCAATCACCAAAGTGGTTCTGCCTTGTCTCAGATTGTCTAAGGCCTGTTGAACGAGCTTCTCGCTTTCGTTGTCAAGTGCACTGGTTGCCTCGTCCAGAATTAAGATAGAAGGATTGCGCAAGAGGGCGCGAGCAATGGCTAAACGCTGTCTCTGACCACCACTTAATTTGCTGCCTCTCTCTCCAATCATGGTATCAAAACCATTTTCAGTTTTCTCTATAAACTCGAGGGCATTGGCCAGTTTCGCCGCTGCTTTTACATCCTCCATGCTAACATTAGGGTGACCAAAAATGATGTTGTTAGCAATGGTATCATTAAACAATATAGCCTCCTGAGTTACGATACCCATCATAGAGCGAAGTTCTTGTAAACTGTACTCTCTGATATCTGTTCCATCGATACTTATAGAGCCTGAAGCTGTATCATAAAAACGTGGTAATAAATCTGCCAGGGTACTCTTACCACTGCCGCTTGAACCTACTAATGCTATCTTTTTATTTTTAGGAATATCAAATGATACATGATTAAGTACCATGTCCGTTCCATTATAGGTAAAACTTACATCTTTGTATACAATGCCTTCGTTAAGTGTTTTGATACTTTTAGGATTCTCCACTTCGTAGATCTTGATATCAGAGTTCAGAATCTCTTCGTATCGGTCCATGCCAGCCGCTCCGCGCTGCACCATAGGGAAAGCCTGAGACACTTGTTTGAAAGGTGGAATTACCTGACTGAAAATGGCAAAATAGGCCAGAAATGCCGAGCCGATTAATTCGCCTCCAAAAACCATATTGCCACCAAACCACAACAACACACAGGCTACCATAATCCCTAAGGTTTCTGAAATTGGTGAAGCCATATCGCCGCGGTGATTAACTTTGATATTGGCAGTAGTTGAGTTGTTATTTAAATCTGTAAACTTAGTACGGAATACTTTTTCTACTGCGAAGGCTTTGATGATTCGCATGCCTCCTAAAGATTCTTCGAGGAAGGACAAAACAGCACTTTGTTGCTCCTGATTGCGTTTTGATTTACGACGGAGAGAACGACCAAGCAGAGCAATTGATCCCGCTGCTAATGGCAGTAATACAATGATGTATAGCGTTAGCTTCGGACTCATATAAACCAATGAGCCAATGTAGAAGACTATCGTTACCGGTTCTTTAAAAATAGCTTCCAATGAGGCCATCAGACTCCATTCAACTTCTTTAACATCATTGCTCATACGGGAAATAATATCCCCTTTGCGTTCGTCACTGAAAAAAGAAAGCGGTAAATCCAGAATCTTGTTATACAAATCTCTTCGTATATCTCTGATGATGCGGTTGCGCAAAATCACCAGGTAGTATAAAGCCAGATAACGCGCGATGTTTTTTATGATGGTGGCTACCAGTAAACTGACACAAATCCAGAATAAGGCTGCTTGTTTGTCGTTATTGACAAACTCCGTCATCCATTGAATGAAATTGTTGTAAAGCGAATTAAAGTCACCCGCATTGCCAACAGATTTCTGCTTGAAAGCATCCTGGTTGTTATTAAACATGAAATCCAGCAAAGGCATCACAAGTGCCAGCGAAAATAAACCCGCCAGAATCTGAATCAGATTGAAGAACATATTGAGCACAGCCAGTCCCTTGAATGGCAGAATAAGTCTCAACATGCGTTTCATCGCTTTCATACTTTGGCAAAGTAAATACTTTTTTTGCGTTTAATTGGATAAGATATCCATAAGTTCCTTGTTTAAATACAACTTTTCTCTGCCTGATTGCTTTTCAACCAGTATCCCCATTTTAACTAAATGCTTTAAGTAGGTAGCGGCTGTTTGCCTGTGACAAGGCAAGGCCGCAACAAGATCAATGACTTTAATAAAGGGCTGTTTCATAACCAGAATGGCCAAGGCAGAAGGCATGCTGTAATCGGTGTATTTGTCAATCTGCTCGACCAATTTCTTCTTCAGTTTACTCAGTGCTTTTAGCTGCTTTGGTAATTTAGCTGCTGCTGCCAGTATTACATCGGTCATAAATTGATGCCAGGCTTCCAGTTTACCAGACTGAATGGCATCGCGCATCAATGCCTGATAAGTTTCTTTTTGTTGAAGAATTTCGGACGAAAGAGGCAGACTGATTGTATCCAGTCCGTACACTCGCAAACACTGCAAATGCAAAGTCCTTGCGCATACCCCGTTAAAATGGTTGAAGGGCGCCATGGCTCTCATTTGATAATGGGCGATGGATCCTGCAATGATGGAAGACAAACGGTTCTTATTCGATATATAAGATTCCAGATCCTGCCTCAAAGTTTGCAAAACAGCTGATTGAACAGGCGCCGTGTAAAGGGTTAGATTTGTGAAATAACTTTTAATACTGTGCTCGCGGCGCTCTCTGAACTGGTCGGCATTCTTTGTCAGCTGTCTGAAACCTGAAGGTTTAATGGCGTCGAGGTGGAGCTGACGGATTTGCAGGACCTTCGAATGATACTCAATAATACCTGAGAGTAATTCATCCTGAAGCGCATTCTCTGAGTTTTCAGCTTCAAATATTCTTTGTAGTGACACTGGAAAACCTTCAAGCTCCAGCGAGTTTTTCAGTTCAGTATAGAGCAGATTATTACTGTAGTCGGCAAGTAATTCGTCGTCGTAGCCACTTAAAAATCCATTGAGAAAATCCAGAGCTCTAACAGCATCATTCGCATAAGATAAAGTAGCATCACTGAGTTCCGCTAAGCGGAAATCGATGAGAGGTAGCTTATTGAATGGAATCTGACTATTGATCATTTCGTGTCGAAATTTAATACATTTTTCATCATGTTTTAGTATTTTTTGATATTTTGTGCATGACTTTTAGTAATACGGATTGACAAATCGCAGAATGTCTTTATTTTTGCATCCGAATTAAATCATCCAAAGATGAGCGCTGCAAAATCTAAAATTCAAGAACAACCATCATCCAAATTTCAAATGAAACAAATATCAGAGTACTTCGGTAAAAGTGTATTCGGACCAAAAGCAATGGCCGAGTATGTTAGTAAAGAAGCCATTAAGGCTGTTAACGAATCCAGAAATACCGGCAAGCCAATGGACCGCAAAATGGCGGATCAGATTGCTGAAGGTATGAAAAACTGGGCTATCGAAAAAGGTGCAACCCACTACACACACTGGTTCCAGCCTTTGCGTGGTTCAACTGCTGAAAAGCACGATGCTTTCTTTGATCCAACTGGCATAGACAGTGGTATTGAAGTATTTAATGGCAAAGCTCTTGTACAACAAGAACCTGATGCATCAAGTTTCCCTAATGGTGGTATCAGAAATACCTTTGAAGCCAGAGGATATAGCGCATGGGATCCGTCATCTCCTGCTTTCATCATGGAAAAAGCGAGTGGTAAAACACTTTGTATTCCTACCATCTTCGTAGCATACACTGGTGAGGCACTCGACTATAAAGCGCCATTAATTAAATCAACCAACTTCCTGGTAAAAAACACCGTTGAAGTTTGCAAATATTTCGATGCTAATGTTAACAATGCTAAAGTTTCTCTGGGTATCGAACAGGAGTATTTCCTGGTAGACGAGGAGTTATACCATCAGCGCCCTGACTTAGTGTTTGCTGGCAGAACTTTGGTTGGTAATATGCCTGCTAAAGGTCAGCAACTCGAAGATCACTACTTCGGTAGCATTCCTGAGCGTGTATACAACTACATGACGGATTTCGAAAAAGAAGCTTTAAAACTTGGTATTCCTCTAAAAACAAGACATAACGAGGTTGCGCCTGGTCAGTACGAATGTGCGCCAATGTTTGAAGAAGCGGATATCGCCATCGACCACAACTCACTGCTGATGGATGTGATGCAGTCTGTTGCTACAAGACATAAACTAAAAGTACTATGGCACGAAAAACCTTTCAAAGGTGTTAACGGTTCTGGTAAACACAATAACTGGTCTATCATCACCGATACTGGTATCAATTTGTTATCTCCTGGTCACAGTCCACAAGACAACCTGCAATTCTTAACGTTCTTCATTAATACCATCAAAGCGGTGCATGATCACGCTGACTTAATGAGAGCAAGTATTGCAACGGCTGCTAACGATCACAGATTGGGTGCTAACGAAGCGCCACCTGCTATCATGTCTGTGTTTATTGGAAGTACGCTTAGCGATGTTCTGAACCAGTTTGAACAATCTAAACCAGCAAAAAGCAAAAGCAGCAAAGCCAGCGAAAAGAAAATCAGTGTATACAGAATTCCTGAAATCTTACTGGATAACACCGATAGAAACAGAACTTCGCCTTTCGCCTTCACAGGTAATAAATTTGAATTCAGAGCGGTTGGTTCCAGCGACCATTGCGCAAACGCTATCATTGTTCTAAACACTGTCGTTGCTGAGCAATTAGCTAAATTCAAAAAAGATGTTGATGCTTTAATTAAAAAGAAAGTCAACAAACTACTGGCAATCGAACAAGTATTGATTGGCTATGTAAAAGCGTCTAAGAAAATCATTTTTGAAGGTAACGGTTATGGCGAAGAATGGGTAAAAGAAGCGGCTAAAAGAGGTTTAAGCAATATTAAAACTACGCCTTATGCATTGGATGCATACAACACCAAACACACTAAAGATTTGTTTGTCAATAACAGCATCTTCACCAAAAAAGAACTGGAAGCAAGAACAGAAATTAAGTTCGAAAACTACTTGTTGAAAATTCAGATTGAAGGTAGAATTCTAGGTGAATTAGTGAAAAACTACATCGTTCCTTCTGCAGTAGAATATCAGAAAAAACTGATTGACACCATCGAAGGTTTAGTTAGAATTGGACAGACTAAAGCTCAGAACAAACACCTTTACGAACTGGCCAGAGAGATTTCAAAAGAAATCAATGACATCTGGGAAAACAACAACAAAATGGTGGAAGAGCGCAAGAAGGCTAACAACCTCGACCATGCTGACAAAAAAGCTAAGGCATACTGCGACAAGGTAAAACCATACTTTGACAAAATCAGAGAGAGTGCAGACAAACTGGAAGAATTAATTGATAACGATGCTTGGAAATTACCTAAGTACCGCGATTTATTATTCCTGAAATAAGTCGGTTAAATTTATAATAATTATTTAAATCCCGTTTTGGAAATTTTTCTGAAACGGGATTTTTTACAACCTTCCAGGTCGACGACCTGGAAGGTTGTCTTTTTTCGCAAACGGCTTTCCTCCCGCCAACACTACTCCTTTCGCAAAAACCTTCAAACGCTTACTAAAATCAGGTCTGAATCTTATAAAAAAAAGCCCCTTTCGGGGCTTTTAAGGTAAATTAAGCTAGGCTCAACATTAACACATTTACACGAAATATCATTGATGAATTAGCACTCTGTAAGTGCCCTGTTCATTAAAGACAACTGAATAAACCCCATCACTGAATCCTTCAAAATGTAACTCCGAAATACCATTAACAACTATTAGTTTTGGAAATACCTCAAGTCCTTGAGCATTGTATACTCTAAAGGCTTCTGAACCATCATAACCTCTTAAATATACAAGCGTTTGAGCAGGCACCGGATATAACTCATATTTCAAAGCATCTGAAATCAAACAAGGCGATTTTACAATTGCTGTGCTGTATTCGACACCATCAGTTGTTTGCATTAAAATCTTATAAAATGACTGTCCAGAATGAATTGCCCTGTCTTCATACTCATATTTTTTCTGACTATTTGCTGCTTCAGATTGAATGCTGTACCATTTCTTACCGTCTGCTGACCACCTAATATCAAAGGCTCTCACTTCTTTATCGGTATTGACAAACCAACTTAACTGATTGACTTTATCAGCACAGTTTATAGTCAGTTGTATTTCATCTGTCGGTAACGGAATTAACCAATTAATGCCATAGCTTGCTTTTGATCCAATTTTATTCGCTCTGTCTACATACGAAAATTGAAAACTCATGCTGGTACTGCCAAGCTGACTGTATCGGGCAATTAATAATGATGGATTATAAGAACTTATTTCCAAACTGTCTGTAATGCGCTCGCCAGGAGCAAGTACACCATCATTATTAGCATCATAAAACAACTCATTAGTTGTTGGTGCATACAGCCTTACTCTACTGCCCGTGCCAAATGTTCCATCCTCGGCATCTGTTCCCTGTAATGCTCCCGGACTGGTGCTGGTTCTATTTAAACGCATCGTATCGGTCAAAGAAAAAGATGGTGAATTAATACTGTAAGTCTGATTGCCTGAAACAGGTACCCTTTCAATCCCCAAATTGACATTACTAATATTGCTGGTTAAGATGCGTAAAGCAATACTGCCGTTTGCATTCCCTGATTCTATGCCTGTTCCTGCAAAATTTCCAGTTCCAAATTGTTCCCCTGTATTGGTCCAGCCCGTAGGCAAACTTGAAGCAGGTGCCGTGGCGCCAATACCTGCTGCAACAGTCGCTAATCGCAAAGTATAATTAGAATATCTCACGCCTGTCAGCGAATAAGTGCCAGTATTGGGATTCACTAAAGAACTGTCGACAACCAAGCCAAGATTATTGACTAAATAGACATACATTGAACTCGAAGATGGATTTCCAAAACCTCTACCATCAATCAAACTATTGGTTAAGCCATTACTGTCATTAAACAATCTGCCTGTCACCGTAAAGCTACATCCTGTTGTCGCTGCATAGATTGTAGTACGCTGTTGAAACACATTACAATTGGCGTCCTTAACCTTAACAAGATAGGTTCCTGGTTCTAAATTGTAGATCACAAAAGAGTCTTTAGAGGTCGTTGTGGCATTGTAAGAATTGGTTGCTTCATTAAACCAAAAGACCCTGTATGGTGCAACTCCCGAATACTTGACAGTTATACTATCCAGGTTACTTCCCAGACATAAACTATCTGTCGTTTTAATAATACTTGTTCCTCCCATGAAAGGATTAATATTGGGTACAGTATACCCGGCATCAATATTTGGTGTGGTAATCGGACCACCATTCTGGCCCCAAACCACAACAAGGTTTTTTCCCAGATTTCCTCCATTATTAGCCGCAGTTTTAGTATAGAGCAAAGCCCCGTTTAATGAGCCTGTCGTTGAGCCAATCGTAATAGTTTGATATGGATTCATCAAGATACCATTTCCACTGGTTGTTTCATTGTAGTTAACTCCACCAATTGTAATCGGATTATCAGATGCGTCAACATCTGTATTGAACGATACATTATCTGGTGTACCGTCTCCGTTGACATCGACATACAAGTAGGTAGTGCTGTCAACCATAACGTGAGCAACCGTATAGTTAACAGTGCCAATCGCTGCATTGGTTGGATCCGCTCCATCCCCGAAACTCATCAATACTTTATTAGTTAAATTGGCTGTCGGAACTGGCGTAAATCCCCAGTCAGAATTTCCATTATTATAATCGCACAAGGCTATCATAATAAATGGCACCGTACTGCAATAACGAAATCCAAGTCCTGATGAATTCACATCATCGAAATTACTTGAATTTGCAGCGACACTTATAGTTGAAGTTGCACCACCAGCAGTAGTTCGGGTTACACTAATCGCAGATCCTGTTGGATTGTATAAAAAATTTCTAACAGCCAGATTTGGGACCGCAGGCATATAATAACAAGACGATAACTGGTTGTTCGGATTCAATGAATAGGTTCGCCCCTGGTAAGGCACAGTATTGTATCTGCCTGTCATCAAATAGACCATTACAGCTTTATTTGAACTGATGGTAGCACCCTGATTAACATTGATAACTGTAGTGCCCTGACGAGTGTCGACATAATAGGTTTCACCCTCATTTAAAGTGTCTGTAATATCTACCGAACCATTGGCATCGCGATCGATCTGAATAATGGTATTGGCTTCCTTTGCCATAATTGACAAACTCGCTATATCCACAGAGTTGCCTTTATTAGCCGTATTTATTCCAATAGGAACAGTAAACGAAGTACCCCATTTTGCCGCAGTTGGTACCGATGCTCCGGAGACACTGACAGTCCCTAAACTACCCCAGGCAAACTTGGTTAAGGCACCATTACCTCCAACAAAAATCTTATCCTTTCCATCATAATCTACCGTTGCTTGCAATGTGTTATCGCTTGTTGCACCATTGGGATTGTAGGTAGTGGCACCACTATGCCCACTGATGAGTTTGTTACTTAATATGATGGCTTTACCAGCATCCAATAAATCTGTTGGAAAGCCCGGTGCTACACCGTTTGATAAATCGCCATCTCCCCAAATTCTTGTTGAACTCTGAGTGGGTGCTTTAATATTAGACTCATACCCGTCTTCCCAATGATCATAGACTACCACAGCATCGGTTGATACTGAAAGACCAATATACACTTGAGTGGTATCACTATTCGAAGCGTTAATGTCTTCTAAAAAATCCATGGCTTCATTTTCAGGCAATGGCACATAAAACTTAGTTGAATCGCAGTTAAATAAAGAACGTAAAGTAACGACAGCTGTATCACAACCATTATCAGTTGTGGTAGCAATATTGCCATCCGGACCGGCATCGCATACCCTATAAGAGAAAAAATCAACTCCATCGAAATTCGTATTTGGTGTATACGTGTAATACCCGCCAGAATTAAAAGTAAGTGTTCCATTAGAAGTATTAATGGCTCCGAGCGAATAGGTTCTGGCATCTAAATCCAGATTCACATCGTTGGATCCTATAAAGCCCTTACCTGTACCTGGACTCATAAATACCCTGGTGTCGTTTACCGCATTCACTGGATAATAACATGTATGAGTGCGCATAACACCGTCGATAAATAAAGTACCTGCCGTTCTCGCAATACGTATGTATCGCAATCCTCCGGCCGGGACTGTAAAAGTAGCATACAAAGATGCTGTAGTAGTTGCTCCAGACAATGTCCCTAAACTTGTAAAGGTGATACTATCCATTGAATATTGTACTGTAGCTGTTGGCGTTCCTGCACTTCTTGCCCAGGCAACCGTTAAAGTAGAACCCTGAGACACCCATGCTTTCAAATCAATTATTAGTGGATTAGCTGTACTTAAGGTCGCCGAATTACCTGTTGCTAATGTTGTACCCGCAATACCTATGGTACCTACAGCATTACCAGGATTAGTATTGCCTCCCACCGCAATAACACCATACCCTGTGGATGAGATTGCAGAACCAAAAGGACAAGTCTGAGACACTGCAACATTTAATGTTAAAATTACTGATGCAAGAACCAAAGTCCTTTTACCAGCCATTAAATGAAAACTTGAAAAAATTTCTTGAAGAATGTACTTCAAAAATGCGTTAACATTGATTTTTAAGGTAGCTAATCTTTGTACGATGAACATTTTTAATATAGGTATTTTAAAATAATTTTATTTAAAACATGAGTATTTAATACTAATAAAATTGATATTTTGTGTTTTTTTAATCTATTTTTAATCAATTCTTTAGTACTTTAATACTAATTTTTTATGTTTACAAAGAACGAAAACACCCGAGAAAGAGGCAATATTGTTTAATCTTAGTTATCCAACACTGTACAAAAATTGTATATTTTTATTGTCTTAACTACTTATTACTCTGTATTTCTTTATTTTATGTTTATTATTTTTGTTTATTTTAAGAACAAAATCAATGAATTATCAAATTTCCTAACATTTACAACCTTCCAGGTCGTCGACCTGGAAGCTTGTCTTTTTTCGCAAACGGCTTTCCTCCCGCCAACACTTGCACTTTCCCAAAAACCTTCAAACGCTTATCCAATTTTGCACAAACTCAGCCTTGCCTTATCTTTGATTCCTGATTCTATATGCAACGCCTTAAACCCTTTCTCCCCCTCTTCTGCCTCATCGCAGCAATGGTGCTTTGCTATGCCATACTGAATCACTACTTCCACATCTTCCAGTTACCCTATATCTGGGACGAACTTGGTGTCTACAGTCGCGCCGCCATTTACCTCTACGAACATTCTCTCGGTATCTTACCTAATGCCATTCCCGATGAACTGTCCCGCGGTCATCCTATCCTGGTACCTTTTTACTTTGCTCTGTGGTTCAAAATCTTTGGCTGCTATCCGCTTGTCGCTCACATCGCTGCCGCTTGCCTCAATATTTCCGCTTTCGTTTTTGTCTACCTCATTCTCAAAAAATACATCAATGTCTGGCTAGCCGCAGCCGCTGCTTTCATGATCTTTCTCCAGCCTTTTATTTTGGCGCAGTCGACTTTAGTCTTACCCGAAATACCTCTACTCTTCGCCACTGCTGCTGCCACTTATTTCTTTCTTTCTAATAAACTATGGTGGTGCTCCGCTTTCCTAATCGTGGCGCTCCAAATCAAAGAGTCGGCACTCATTCTCCCTCTGGCATTCTATATCAGTCACCTTTGGGTGAAACGAAAGTTTGAACTATTACCGCTGCTACAAGTTTTAATTCTGCCTGTTCTCAGCTTTGCGCTGTTTATCCTGATCCAGAACTATCAAAGAGGCTATTACTTCTACCCGCTACATACTTCCTTACTGGCGTTTGATGGCTATACGATTGAACACCGCTGGCACGAGTTCAGAGATTTCCTTCTATGGGAACAAATGCATTTTATATTACTGCTGGTATGGTGCATCTATGTACTTTATATCCGCCCATTCAAATCCATAAATTGGCGACAAACTTCAATCATCTTCCCGCTTATTTTCATTGGTGGTGTTTGCTTTTCTGTGCTCAACTATTACCTCTCCAGATACACCATATTCTTTATGGTGCCACTATACTGTTTCCTGATCATCTCTGCTGATGCTGTTGCCAATACTAAGAAATCGCATGTCTTCTCTCTGCTTTTGATCGGTAGCGGTATCATCACTGCACTATTAAATATAAAAGGCTCTAAAGAATTTAAAGATACCGACTTCTCTTACACCGACCATGCCGCTAACCTCCAAGCAACGGTCACCGCACTCGATTCAAACTTATATGCTGGTCGCACCATACGCATGGACTTCCCCTTAGCGGCCTGCTACTGGGGTGATAAAAATGGCTATACCCGTAAGGCCGACTATACCATAGTATACGATAAAAAACTCTATGCTGAATTTGAAGTACTGACCTATCCAGGTAATATGGCAGACACTGCCAAATTACCCACTGAGGCCAAATTAATACAGTCGATTAGCAATGGCTATGCCTATGCCAGAATCTACCGTTTGTTAGAAGAAAAAGACTATCGCTGATTAATACTTAATTATTAGTTTCCTTAACTCAGTTGAAGCGTTGTTCACCTGAATAATATACTGACCAGCTGATAAGTGAGTCGTATCTAAAATCAATGGCTGCCCTGCACTCAGCTCTCCCTGATAAACTATTATACCCAGAATATTAGTAATCACAATTTGGGCATCTGCCGGATAAGCTATCTGCAGGTTATTGTGTATCGGATTAGGGTAAATGCTTACTTGATGCTCTATAGCGCTAATGCCTGTTGTTTTATAATTTAATTCGTAGATGACAGAATCGGTGTACTGGCACGGACCGTTATTAATGGTGAAGTATGCTTTATAAATACCGCTATCCTTCACTGGTAAATTGTTGTATGTGAAATAGTCCGAGCTCTTGCCGTTGCCAAAGTTCCACTGTCCTTTTTGCTGACTTGAATCTACGTACACTAAGCTGTCTAAACTGAAACTTACCAGGTATTGACCAAGAATTTTGCGAACCACTGCTTTTGGCTTAAACTGTGGATTAGCCATCACTACAATTTTTTGTGAATCTGATGCGGTGCACAATGTCAATGGATTGGTATAAGTATAGTGTAATTGATATGGACCGTTTACTCTAGATGATATGGTGACTGAACCTGGAACAAACTTACGACCGCTAACGCCTGGTCCCGACCAAGTGCCAACCTGACCTGCAGGCTTTACATTGTTCAAGTTAAATGCTGCAGCATCTGCGCACACTGTATCGGGTACAGAAATCTGAATAACAGGCAACCCATTAACAATAATATAAATACTGTCATTGGCGGCACAGGCATTTGGATCTGTTACACACTTTAACATGTACTGACCAGCACCAGTGGCCGGGATAAATTTATTATTCTTAACCGAACTATCCAGTTTCAATTTAACATTTGGTATTGAGCGGTCTCTTGAACCACTGTATTCTACACACGACCAAGAACAACCTGTCAATCTCACTCCACTGAATTTATCCCGCACAAAACTATCCAATTCAATTGCCGCACCATTGATGCATGCTTTAGGCAAATTATCAATATAAGCCTGACCGTATCGTTTAACATTTACATTGGCGGTATCGCAGGTCTGGCAACCAGAAACGGCATTTTTAAAACAATACTCTATCACATATTTACCGACATCTTGGGTATCTTTAGCAGTACCAGTATTCAGCACATAAATGGCTGGAGATCCCGATGATGTGATGATGGTGTTTTTATCTAAACTTGATGTTGCTGGTACTGATAAGCATCTGTAAGTTTCTATGCCACCAGTTTTATTAAATGGTTTTACCACCATTGAATTCAAGGAAAAAGGAGCATTTTTTATACATACCTCCAGGTCCTGTAATTCAACTATCGGATTAGGGTAGTATCGAACAGGACGACACTGACTGACATAACATCCCTTAGGGTCTGTATAGTCGAAACAAATTGTATCTCTTGCTCCGGTAGATGGTAACTGAGCATTGCTAATATAATTGCAAAAACTAAGGAAATACGGGTCATTCGCATTACTACCTCCAGATACCCATGGCATACTTTTCTTCTGATAGTATCTCAAACTGGAATCTTTAACTGTCGGATCATATCCTGCCGATCCAACAGCAATATAATTGCCGGTTAATGGGTAGGGACAATCTTTATAACACAAGGCAGGAATACCTTTGTAGGCGATAGTTGGCAATAAATTAATCTTTAAATCAAAGGTATCTAAGTCGGTATAAGTCACGTTGTTCTTAATGCGTGTTACCTTTAATTCAAACTGCTCTGTACTGCCGCTGGTAATTCTTAGTTTTAACTCAAATGTGGTAGAAACTATCTGGTTTGTACTGATTCTGCGCCACTGATAAGACCCTGTGTCGCCGCTCGGCAATCCAGTTCCGATAGCTTTTACAGTGTCATTAAGACAAACTTCCTGATCAGCTCCGGCGTTGGCTGTTACCTGTGCTTTTGCGGCAAAAAAGAAAGTTGAAAGAAGCAATGTAAGGGTAATGATTTTTTTCATAATCGTGTGTTTTTAAGTTACTGTTAAAAGATAAATGCTTGTCAAAGGTACAAAATGAAGTAGCTATAGTCTACCAATTTGCAATAATATGACACTTACAAGACGAAACGCATCGACTAAAAGTGACTTTAAAAATGTACTTTTTTTTAAAAAAATTTTAAGAAGTCTTCAGCTTGCGACCTTTATTGAATACCAAACGGCCGAAGTTCTTGCCTTTGCGAAGTTCTTTTTGCTCTTCTTCAGGCAATGAGGCAATATGCTGACATTCTTCTGTGCAGCAGTTACTGTATTTCTCGCGGCAGCTCGGACATTGAATAAACAATAAATTACAAGCCACGTTGTGACAATTCGTATGGGTATCACAAGTTTCGCCGCATTGGTGACATTTTGAAATTACCTCTGTGGAGATATGTTCTCCCAATCGCTCGTCGAACACAAAGTTCTTTCCGTGAAACTTGTTTGGTAATCCTTTTTCTTTGATCTGATTGGCGTAATGAATAATGCCGCCTTCTAACTGATACACTTCTTTAAACCCTTTGTAAAGCATATAGGCACTGGCTTTTTCGCAACGAATTCCTCCGGTGCAATACATCACTACAGGTTTATCTTTCTTATCTGCCAACTGCTCTGCTACGATAGGTAATTGCTCTCTGAAACTCAACACATCGGGTAAAATAGCATTTTCAAAATGCCCTACTTCACTCTCGTAATGGTTGCGCATATCCACGATAATTACATCATCGCGTTCGGTAATTTCATTGAACTCCTCGGCCTTTAAATGCTTGCCAATTCTGGTCACATCAAAATCCGGATCATCTATGCCATCAGCCACTATCTTCTTTCTAACTTTAATACTTAGTTTGAAAAAAGACTTGCCATTGTCTTCTACTGCTATATTTAAACGGTTGCCTTTTAAGAAATCGATACTTTCTAAATGCGCTTTAAAAGCCTCCAGATTATCGGTCGGCACAGATAACTGAGCATTAATGCCCTCATCTGCCACATAAATGCGACCTAAGACGCCCAAAGCCTCCCATTTGATATATAACATATCTCTGAAAGCCTGTGGGTCCTGAATGTAATGGTATTTGTAAAAGGAAATAGTAGTGCGGGGAGTAGTGTCCTCCTCGATCTGCTTTTTTAGAATATCTCTATTGACTCTATTATGTAAAACCACCTTGCAAAGGTAAGCTTTTCATGAATTTTTTAAAAATGATGGAAATCAGGCTACCTGATTCTGAAGATTACTTCTTCTTTTTTACAGTTAAATCGATGATTTCCACGCCTGGATAGTTCGCAGCGTTAAACTCGAAATTAGTATCTGCAATAGCCGCATTTGGCGTTTGAGTGGTAACTGTATAGGTTTGCTTGTTACCTGCTTTAAACGATACTTTCAGACTCTGTACAGTTTTAGCTGTTTTGTCTACTTCCAGATTCATCAGGAAATACGGTTTCGTTTTATCGGTTGGTGTAAGCTTAATTTTCTCAATCTCGGCAGTGCCTTTTTTGTAAGAACCATCGCTGGCGTATAAGAAGCCTTTTTCCCAGATGGTGAAAATCTTAGATGGATTAACGCCATTGCCTGAATTAGGATTATAGGTTTCTTTCTGGCACTCGTTTAATTCTTTTGTGTAGGTCCATATAAACTTGCCATTACAAAAAATCTCTTGTCCGCTAAAGGTCAGTTTAAAACTGCTGCCTTTGGTCCATAAAGTGCCTTTCTCTGTTTTCTTAGCTGCCTTGGCATCTGCTGGTTCTGTCAGTACACTGAAGTCGGCCTTTAATGTCTTATAGGTTTTGTATTTCTTAGATACTTCTTTCAGCAATTTGGTTGTGGCTTTATCTTTTTCACTCTCTTTCTTATCTGCCTGAGCAAACGAGAAACACAATGAAGAAATAAGTACTAAAGATAATAAAACTGTTTTGTTCATTTAACTGTGATTATTTTAACAAATTTTTAAGGGTGCAAAAATAGTGATTTATTTGTTATATAGATTATCCAAAAACTGTTCCAAAGATATTTCATCAGGTATCAAGACTTTTCTGGCTTTAGCGCCTTCAAAAGAGCCTACGATACCAGCCTGCTCTAACTGATCTACCAATCTGCCGGCCCTGTTATAGCCTAGCTTCAGTTTTCGCTGAATCAATGAAGTACTGCCCTGCTGGGTCATTACCACCAGTCTGGCGGCATCTTCAAATAAGGCATCTCTTTCATTCGGATCGAAATCGTCTTTAGAACCACCTTCATCATCGCCCTTAAACTCTGGCAACTCAAAGGCTCCTGAATACCCTCTCTGGTTGCCTATAAACTCTGTGATACGCTCTACTTCCGGGGTGTCAACAAATGGACACTGAAGTCGGATCAGGTCGTTGCCCGTGCTAAACAACATATCGCCCTTACCTATCAGCTGATCAGCACCATTGCTATCCAAGATGGTTCTTGAATCGATTTTTGAAGTAACCCTAAATGCCAGTCGTGCCGGGAAGTTGGCTTTGATAGTACCTGTGATAATATTCACAGACGGACGCTGAGTGGCCAATATCACGTGGATGCCCACTGCCCTTGCCAGCTGCGCCAGTCGCGCAATCGGTGTCTCTACCTCTCTGCCTGCAGTCATCATCAAATCCGCTACCTCATCTATCACAACAACAATATACGGCAGGAATCGGTGACCCTCAGTAGGCAATAATTTTCTTTCTTTGAACTTGGTATTGTACTCGATGATATTACGCTTACCTGCTGATTTTAACAACTCATATCTGTCATCCATCTCCATACAGAGCGAGTTAAGGGTATTGCACACCAGCTTGGTATCCGTTATAATGGCATCGCCATCACCAGGTAATTTAGCCAGATAATGACGCTCTATTTTATTGTATAAAGTTAACTCTACCTTCTTTGGATCGACCAATACAAACTTAAGTTCAGAAGGATGTTTTTTGTAAAGTAATGAAACGATGAGGGTATTTAAACCAACTGATTTACCCTGACCAGTAGCACCAGCACACAATAAGTGTGGCATCTTACTAAGGTCGGCCAGATAAATCTCATTCGAAATGGTTTTACCTAGTATTACTGGCAATTCAAAATTACACTCCTGAAACTTCTTACTGGCTACCATCTGTCGCATTGGCACCATCTCAGGTTTCTTGTTAGGCACTTCTATACCAATGGTACCGCGACCAGGGATTGGCGCTATGATACGAATACCCAGGGCCGCTAAACTCAATGCGATATCGTCTTCCAGATTTTTGATTCTGGAAATCTTAACGCCCGGAGCAGGCACGATTTCATATAGTGTAACGGTCGGACCGATATTGGCTTTGATCTCAGAAATACTGATGTTGTAATTTTTGAGTGTCTCTACAATCAAATTCTTACTGGTCTCCAACTCGGTTCTGTCGATCTCTGCTTTAGCAATTTCGTAATCCTGTAACAAATCGAGGGTCGGCATTTGGTAACCTGCCAGGTCGAGGGTCGGATCATACAAATCATCTAATCCTGCCGCTATGGCCTTCTCACTGATGTTCGACTGCACCACTGGTGTCTGTATCTCCTCTTCCTGATGCGATTCTATTTTCAATTCAAAATCGCCAGCAGCTGGCACTACGGTCTTAACAGGCTTTGCTGGAATTTCAAAACTAATTGGCGCAGCAGGTGCTTCTTCTTCTAATTCTATGGCTTCAATACCATCATCATCTGATAGCATTTCCTCTTCTATCTCATGTTCATCGTTCAAGGTGATAATGTCTATGCCTTCCATCTCATCTCCAACTATATTGGCGCCAGTGTCTTCTTCTGCTTTGTTTTGTTTTACCTGTAAATGCGCTCTCATAGCCTCTGCTTCCATGGCATGATCAGATAAATCAACCCGTAAATCATCGGCTGTATCTGTTGCTGGTTTTAGATTAAATCTGAAATCAACATTGTACACCACTATCATAAAAATGGCAGCATACAACAACAAAAACAATACAACACCAGCATAGCCCATCAGACTTTTGATCCACATGAAACCATAATACCCGAAACCGCCTCCCATAAAGATATTGCTCTGATGGAAAATAAAGCCCATTAAAATGGAAGTCCATACCACGATAAAAAAGGTATACCTAAGAATCTTAACAATAGGATACATCTGCCAATTGAAAAGCAGCTTGGTGCCTAAAGTGAAAAATGTCAGGAGAATTAAAAAAGAGGAAACACCGAACCATTTGTGAATAAAGAGATGACCGAACCAGGCACCGAAAAATCCCATCATGTTGGCTGTACCTTTAGGGTTATGCGACGAGTACCAGCTCCAGCTGCTGCTCTGCAGTAAATCCTGATCTGTTTCAAAGCCCCATAAATTGATGATATGTGAAGTAAAGGCCAGGAATAAAAACAAAGAAAACAAGATGAAAAAAGCACCCGTTATTCTTCGGGTACGCTCATCTTTAATCCACGCCAGCTTACTCCCACCCAGAGGTTTCTTTACTTCCTTCTCCTCTGCCTGAAAGTCGTCTGCTGAATTCCTGAAACTATTTCCTTTTTTTCCGGCCATAATATTGCTTCTCGCAAATGTAAAACGCACCCACCACAATCCTTAGTATGCGCGTCAAATAAAATCCACACTTATTTTGTATTGTTTACATAAGTGGAATACCATTTTTCGGGAATGCTATTCCAAACCGAAATTTGCACTGATACATATGAAATAAGTGCTGCTTGGATGTTTCAAATTTGATATCTTAAAATTTTGTTTTACTTTCGTTTTCCAAACTTATGAAACTCCAATTAAAACTTCTGCTATCTTTCACCGTCATTCTCCTATTATCCTCCTGCGGTGTCATCACAAAAGCCAGATATGGCAACGGCCTTAAACTGAATATTGAATCCAGTCTTTTCGCCCGAAAAGATAAATCTGAAGCGCCCAAAACGCCTGCTAAAAAGAAGAAAATAGTGCCTCAAGTTACTGATGAGCCAATGGCTGCTGAGCCAAATATAAGTACTGACAGCTTTGTGTCAATAACTAGTATTCAGTCAGGCTCATCAACTGAAATTCTCAATACTAACTCTGCTCACACTGACAAGAAAAAACTTCAAAAGAAAGAGCCCGCTAAATCAAAGGGCATTTCAAAGGTGCTTAATCCAATAAAAAAAATTGTCGATGATAAGAAGAATAAAAAAATTGAACCTAATACGGAAATAGCGGCCTGGCTGTTCTACGGTTCTTTGGTTCTAAACGCCTTGTTAATATACTCTGGTTTAGCAATTCCAGGTATTATATCTGCCCTGCTAAGTATTGCCTCAATTCTTGGAGTGGTGCTCGCCTTTGTCGGATTGAGAAAAATTAAACTATCCGGTAACGAATACAAAGGCTATGGGACGGCCTTGAGCATTATTATTCTTTTCTTCCTGTCTATTCTCTATTTGATGTTTATTATTGCTTTGCTTTTCCTTCTGCTTTAATAATTTGATCAAATACTAATCATCGCTAAAAACTCATCCTCACTTAATATCGGAATATTTAACTGCCTGGCTTTTTCAAGCTTTGCCGGACCCATGTTCTCACCCGCTACCACATAATGGGTTTTGCTGCTGATACTGCCAGCATTCTTGCCGCCGTTGACTTCTACTAATTCCTTAATCTCGTCGCGACTGAATTTACTGAATACTCCAGATATCACAACGATTTTTCCGTTCAAGACATCCGATACTTTTTCTTTCTCTTTTTCTGTGTTTTCAAATTGTAATCCCGCTTCTTTCAATCGCTGAATCTGTTCAATATGACGCTCATCTGAAAAATACTCTGTTATCGATAAGGCAATTCTGTCACCTATCTCATCAACTTTCAGTAATTCGTCATAAGTGGCCGCCATCAGCTGCTCTATCGTTTTAAACGCACTGGCTAATTTCTTCGCTACTGTCTCTCCGACATATCTGATGCCTAATGCAAATAATACCCTGGCATACGGAATGGCTGTAGAGGCCTTTATACCATCAATCAGATTCTGCGCAGATTTATCTGCCATCCGGTCGAGACTCAATACCTCCTCATATTTTAAATCATACAAATCGGCCATGTTTCTGATCAATCCATTTTTGTACAGCATCTCAACAGTCTCATCACCCATGCCATTTATGTCCATGGCTTTTCTGTGTATGAAATGCTGAATTTTTCCAGTTACCTGTGTTGGACATCCAAGCTCATTCGGACAGTAATGCTGTGCTTCTCCGGGCTTCCTTACCAATGCAGTTTGACAATCCGGACATGCTGCAATATAGACATGCATCTGTAAGCCCGGATCGCGTTTTGTTAGATCAACGCCCGTAATTTTTGGAATTATCTCTCCACCTTTTTCAACAAAAACATAATCGCCTTCTCTTACATCTAATCGCTCTATCTCGTTGGCATTATGCAATGATGCTCGCTTGATTGTTGTGCCAAGCAAAAAGACTGGCTCCAGATTGGCAACTGGAGTTATAGCGCCGGTGCGACCGACCTGATAAGTTATCTCATTTAATCGTGTCAGCGCTGCCTCGGTCTTAAACTTGTATGCAATTGCCCAACGTGGAGATTTTGCCGTAAATCCAAGTTCCTCCCTCTGATTATAATCGTTGATTTTAATAACAACACCATCGATGTCGTAACTCAGTTGCTTGCGTTGCTCATCCCATTGATTAATGAAATGAAAAACCTCTTCTATCGAACTGCATTTTCTGCTGGCATCACTTACCGGTAAACCCCATTGTTTCAATGACGACAAACTCTCAAAATGGGTCTTCACTAAGCCTTTGTTTTCTATCAGCTGATACAGGAAAATATCCAATGGTTTTTTTGCTACTTCGGCACTGTCCTGCTGTTTCAATATACCAGAGGCCAGATTGCGCGGATTGGCGTATAAATCTTCTCCGGCTTCTTCTCTGTCCATATTGATTTTCTCGAATGCTGGTCGGTGCATGAAAATTTCTCCCCGCACTTCCAGATACTCCGGATAATCGCCTTTCAATTGTGTCTTTAATGCCTTAATGGTTTTGACATTATCGGTCACCACATCACCCTTAACACCATCACCTCTGGTAACTGCTCGCAGCAGTTTGCCATTTTCGTAAAGCAGACTTATAGAAAGTCCATCAAACTTCAGCTCACAGACATATTCATAATCTCTATGGCCCAACTGTTTGTATACCCTTTCGTCAAATTCTTTCAGATCATCTTCGCTATACGTATTACCCAAACTCAGCATCGGATACTGATGCGCAAAAGTTTCAAATTGCTTATTTACCGCTCCTCCAACTTTCTGAGAAGGCGAATCTGGATCGGCATATTCAGGATGTGCCTTTTCTAAAGCTATCAGTTCTTCAAGAAGTTTATCAAACTCGTAGTCGCTGATACTTGGTCGGGCCAGCACATAATACTGATAATTGTGCTCTGTCAGGGTTTTTCTGAGCTGCTCTATGGTGTCTCTGATATCCATGGTAAATTTAGGTATCAAAAATAATCATTTCCTTTCCATTTGCATCTAAAAACCATTTATTTTGAAACATGGTGCAACTCGAAAAATCGTGGCAGAAAGTTTTACAGGAAGAATTTGAAAAAGATTACATGAAACAACTCAAAAATTTCCTGTTGTCAGAGAAACAATCTGGACAAAGCATCTATCCACCTTCTGATCAGATTTTCGCGGCACTCGATTTCACGCCATTCGAAAAAGTTAAAGTGGTAGTGATTGGTCAAGACCCCTACCATGGCACCGGGCAGGCACATGGCTTGTCTTTCTCGGTCAACAAAGGCACCGATATTCCGCCCTCTCTCAGGAATATCTACAAAGAACTTGTAACGGATGTGGGAATTACCATGCCGTCTCACGGCTACCTGAAACACTGGGCTGATCAGGGTGTTCTGCTTTTAAATGCTACTCTCACTGTAAGAGCCAACGAAGCAGGATCTCATCAAAAAAAGGGCTGGGAAATATTTACAGATGAAATCATTCGTCAACTCAGTGCCCGCCGAAAAGACTTAGTTTTTCTGCTATGGGGCAATTTTGCTAAAAGTAAAAAAGCACTCATTACTGGTCATAAAATATTGGAAGCCGCTCACCCTTCTCCGCTCTCTGCTCACAATGGATTCTTTAATTGTAAACACTTTTCGCAAACCAATGCTTTCCTTGTTGAAAAAGGAATGAGTCCAATTGATTGGCAAATCGTTTAAATGCTGTAGTTTTGCCAATAAATTCAGCAAAAAATGTCGTCAGTACCGGTCATTCATCTGGAACAAGCAGATATCTTTCAGGAAAAAAACCTGGTTCTTCATCAGGTCAATTTATCCCTTAATAAAGGTGAATTTGCCTACCTGATTGGTAAAACCGGTAGCGGTAAAAGCTCGCTCCTCAAAACACTCTATGGCGAACTTAAACTCGAGCTGGGCAAGGGTCACGTCGCCGGATTCGACCTCCTGAAACTTAAACGCCGTCAGGTGCCTAAACTGAGACGAAGATTGGGTATCATCTTCCAGGACTTCCAATTGCTAACCGACAGAAACGCTAAAGACAATTTGTTGTTTGTGCTTAAAGCGACGGGGTGGACCAATAAAATGGAAATGTTTAAGCGCGTTGGTGAAGTGTTGCAGATAGTCGGACTGGAAACTAAAGACTATAAAATGCCCCATCAGCTGAGTGGTGGCGAACAGCAACGTCTTGTAATTGCCAGAGCTCTGCTAAACAAACCTGAAATTATTCTGGCGGATGAACCAACCGGTAACCTCGATCCAGAAATCTCTAATGATATTACAAACCTGCTTCAAACTATCGCTGTCGAAGAAGGTACTGCTGTTCTAATGGCAACTCACGAACACCGACTGCTGGACAAATATCCTGCAAGAGTTATCAAAGTGGAACAAAACAAGGTGACCGACGACCTCTCTTTCGCTACTCACTCGGAATAATTTTTATCGAACCTTACCTTATTCTTTTTGAATCGCTTGATTAAAACTAATTGAGCTTTTTAACTTCGTTCTGACTTATGAACGAAGAACTCTTTCAACTAATCTGGCTGCACGGTCTGTTTGATATGGACCAACTTAGCACTACCTCTGGATTACCCTTAAGCATTGTCAACCGGGGGTATCATAACCACGATGCCGGACCCGATTTCCTCAATGCCCGCATCCTCATCGATGGTACACTCTGGTTCGGTCAGGTAGAACTCCATATAAACGCCATTCAATGGCAACAACACCAGCACCATACTGATAAAGCATATAATTCATGTATCCTGCATGTGGTCTTAGATGATGGCTTCGAATGTCTTCGTCAGGATGGTACACCTGTACCCTGTCTGTCACTTAAAAATCGCGTAAGAGCTGGACTCACTGAACAATATGATTATTTGAAGTTTAGTAGTGCTCAGATTCCCTGCAATAAAGCGCTGCCATATATTAGTCAGGTGTATATCAGACAGGCCATTGATCAGGCTTTAGTTGATAGACTCGAAAGAAAAAGTCAATGGGTTTACGATTGGCTGCAATCGAGTAACGGCGACTGGCACACAGTGTTTCTGGCTGCCCTGGCCCGAAGTTTTGGATTTGGTACAAATGGCGAAGCTTTTGAACAACTCGCCCTCAACCTGCCAATGCTGGAAATCTGTAAATCAGAAAACAATCTGCATAAAATTACCGCCATTCTCTTTGGTGTGGCTGGCTTTCTGGATGAAGCCCCTAAAGATGTGATGCATGCCAAACTCAGACAAGAATGGACCTTTCAACAACAACGACTCAACCTACATTCCCTGGATAAATCCCTGTTCAAATTTATGCGTATGCGACCAGGTAATTTTCCAAGTATACGACTGGCACAACTGGCTGCTCTGCTGCAAAATTTTCAGCAACTCTTGCATGGTTTAATGAACGTCAATTCTATTCCCTCTATGCTAAACCTTATGGATGCTGAGCTTCCCGACTACTGGCAATCGCATTACCAACTCGGAATAGAAGGTAAACAACATCAAGCAAGATTATCACTAAATGCCCGACAAACGTTATTGATTAATGCTTTGGTGCCTTTCCTGTTTGTCTATGGCAAACATACTGGTGACGAAAACTATTGCGTAAAAGCCCTGGATATCCTTCAGAAACTGCCGCCTGAAGACAATAGAATTATACGCGACTGGCACGATCTGGGTGTAGAGGCTACATCGGCCCTCGACTCGCAAGCTCTGTTAGAATTAAAGAAAAATAAATGTAGTGCCCGATTGTGTTCAAACTGCCCTATCGGAATCGCTGTTCTGACCAGTCAGTTATAGTCAACTTACTTTACTATATCAGACCAGCTTCTGTAATTCCTGTAACTTCATAAATGCATCAATCGGTGTCATAGCGTTCATCTCGATAGATCTCAATTGCCTGTGCAGTTCTTCGAGCTTAGGGTCATTTACGCCAAACATGGTGAGCTGATACTGCGGTACTTTTATGTGTTTAAGTGTTTCTCTGCCGCTGATAGAGGCTCTGTCTTTTTCTAATTCACCAAGTACTTCCTCTGCTCTCTGAAGTACCGTTAATGGTACCCCAGCCATTCTGGCAACATGAATACCAAAACTGTGCTCGCTACCACCCTTGACAAGTTTTCTTAAGAAAATTACCTTGTCCTTTGTCTCTTTTACAGATATATGGAAATTAACGATGCCAGGAATATTCTTCTCTAACTCGTTTAGTTCGTGATAGTGTGTTGCAAATATTGTCTTGGGCGCGTCTGGGTGTTTGCCCAGAAACTCTGCAATGGCCCATGCTAAAGACACACCATCAAAAGTACTTGTACCCCTTCCAATCTCGTCTAAAAGAATCAGACTGCGCGCTGAAATATTGTTCAAAATGCCCGCTGTCTCTATCATCTCCACCATAAAGGTACTCTCGCCGCCAGATATATTATCACTGGCACCAACCCTGGTGTAAATTCTGTCAACTAAACCAAACTCGGCATGCTCTGCTGCAACAAAACACCCTATCTGCCCCATCAATACTGCTAAAGCCGTTTGTCTTAACACAGCACTCTTACCACTCATATTTGGACCAGTAAGAATCACTATGCGCTGCTCGGATTTACTTAACTCAATATCATTAGGGATATAAGCATCATCTATATTTAATTGCTTTTCTATAACTGGATGCCTGCAGTTCTTTAATACCAGATCGTAACCATCGTTGATTAATGGTCGGGTATATCTATTTTGTTGCGCTATTGTAGCAAAACTCAATAAACAATCGAGGCGGGCCAATAGCTGACTGTCCATCTGAACCGCCGTAATATACGCCCCCATATCCTGCAATAAGGTGTTATAAATTCTGGTCTCTATCTCTAAAATCTTACTCTCTGCACTTAGAATTTTATCTTCATACGTTTTCAACTCCTGCGTGATGTAACGCTCAGCATTGGTTAAGGTCTGCTTTCTGATCCAGTCTTCAGGAACCTTGTCTTTATGGGTGTTGGTGACTTCCAGATAATACCCGAACACATTGTTGAAGGCGATTTTTAAAGATGGTATGCCTGTTCTGTCGCTTTCGCGTTTCTGAATCTCCAGTAATTTTTCTTTGCCTGAAAACTGCAAACCTCTTAACTCATCTAATTCCTCATCTACGCCATCATTGATCACGCCACCTTTGTTAATCAGCAATGGCGTATCCGATTTTAATTCTCTGATGATTCTGTCCGTCAGTGTCTCACAAGGATTTAGCTGATGTGCATATACCTGCATCTCTGCACCTGGCAATGCTTCACAAACAGTTTTAATCTGTCTGACACATTCCAGTGCTTTTGCGAGTTGTAATACTTCTCTTGGATTGGCGCGCAACAATGAAATCTTTGAAATGATACGCTCCATATCGCCGCATTGCTGCAAGGCCGAACCTATGCTGTCAGATGCCTCCTGATGCTGTATTAAAACTTCTACTGTGTTTAACCTGGCATCTATTTCGTGTAACTCCTTTAATGGCAATACCACCCATTTCTTAATTAACCTGCTGCCCATCGGTGTGCGGGTATGATCAAGAATATCCGAGAGTGTGCGACCCCCTGGATGAGATGGATATAATATCTCCAGATTTCTTATTGTAAACTGATCAAACCAAACATATTTGTCTTCATCAATCCTGCTGATGGTATTGATGTGCTTGATATTGGTTTGCTGATTGTGCTCCAGGTAATACAATGAACTACCGGCTGCAATAATAGCGGCTTTGAGATGCCCTATTCCAAAGCCTTTTAATGTGGTAGTGCCAAAATGATTCAGTAATTTCTCTTCTGCAAAATCATACTGAAAAACCCAGTCCTCTAAAGCAAACTGATAAAACTTATCGCCTGTTAACTGCTTGAAACTGTTAAGCTGTGGCTTGCTGATGATGATTTCTGAAGGCTTAAAACTACTGAGTAATTTCTCGATGTAATCGTGTGTGCCTTCCGCTACCATAAACTCACCTGTAGAAATATCCAGAAAAGCACATCCCGCTAATCCATCCATAAAATAGACCGATGCCAGAAAATTACTTGTGCCCGATTCTAATACTTTATCGTTGAAAACAACGCCTGGCGTGACCAGTTCGGTGACACCACGCTTCACTATACCCTTGGCCATTTTAGGGTCTTCTAACTGATCGCAAATGGCGACTCTGTGACCTGCTCTAACCAGCTTGGGTAAATATGTGTCTAATGAATGATGAGGGAAACCTGCCAGCTCTGTTTCATTCGCACTGCCAGCGCCACGTTTTGTCAGCACAATGCCCAGTACCTTAGAGGCGGTTACAGCATCTTCTCCGAAAGTCTCGTAAAAATCGCCCACTCTGAACAATAACAAGGCTCCAGGATACTTTTGCTTGAACCCTACATATTGTTTCATCAATGGTGTTTGATTATCTGTTATCTTTGCACTCATATAATCACTGTTTTTATTACCCTCATAAGACCCTCGAATTACCTCAGTTAAATGTTCCGCAAGTTAAGCACACACCAACTAAACCGATTAACATTTTATCAATACAAACACCCTGTATCTGTAGTGCTGGACAATGTCAGAAGCATGAATAATATCGGTAGCATTTTTAGAAGCAGTGATTGCTTCGGAGTGGAAAAATTATACTTATGCGGGATTTCTGGAACGCCTCCTCACCGCGAAATTCATAAGACGGCTTTAGGTGCCGAAAACTCAGTGCCCTGGGAATACTCTGAAACCACCCTTGAAGCTTGTCTGGCCCTCAAAGCTAAAGGCTATAAACTCATGGCTATTGAACAGGTAGAAAACAGCACTGCGCTTGGGAGTTTTAAACTGGAAAAAGATCAGCCTTATGCCCTTATTTTAGGCAACGAAGTGGATGGTGTCTCTCAGGAAGTGCTCGACCTGTGTGATATCTGCATAGAAATTCCACAATACGGCACTAAACACTCTTTTAATGTGTCTGTATGCGCTGGTATAGTACTTTGGGAACTCCTCAACAACTAATTACTTCTTGTTCAGTGGTGCGTTTATTTCGAAGACGGCACCTGCCATCAAAGCAAAATTAAAATGTGGTATAGCATCTGTTATCTCTGCGGCATTGATGCCCTGATAACCCGCCATCTGTATCTGAAATTTTAACTTCTCGCCACCAAATCTGAAACTTAATGCGTGCTCAAGCAAAGCATATGAAGGCTTACTGTTGTAACGCTTCAAATCTTCCGACCAAAATATAGGATTGTCGAGCTTTTCATTATAAAAACGTATCTGACTGAATCTGGCTGAATACCCAACAGCAAACATATTATCGCTTGAACGGTATCCAAATGTTGGCATAATGCCTATGCGCTGATATCTGCCATTGAAAAAGGTATTATCTTGACCGCTAACGGTATTTTTAAAATTCCCGTTGCCATAATCACCAAAAATCTCAAACCTGAAATTTTCACTCTGGTCCTGATTAATAAAATAGCCCAGCCCCACGTTCAACATATTGCCACGGTATTTAAAACTGTTCATTCCGCCAGTGTCTGAACCGAAATTCTGGCCCGCAACTGCAATACCTGCATAAGCTGCAATGTTCTTACTTATAGCCGCTCCCGCCGTTACATCGCCTTTGTTAAACATATTGGTAGAGGCATCGAAATACATATCGCCTGCATTTCTGAACAATGGCACAGGATGTCTGTTGGGTGTGTAAAATCTCGCTCTGCAAGAACTGAATAAAACACTGCTTAGCACAACTGCTGCAAACAGATAAAAGTATTTATTGGTCATAGTATGAACTGTTTAATACTACGAATTTACAACAATCTCTGTCATTAATCCTACTAAAGCCGCTAAAATTAAAACTGACTTTAATTAGTGATTCCGTCTAACAAATTCGACTATCGGCATAAATCAATTTGACTTTCAGAGGGCTTTCACCGAATTTGCCCTATAATTCCCTTTCATGGCATCATTTTTGGAAAAACACTATTAAACATGAAGTATATTCTTAGTTTACTTATCATCGGTACTGCACTTTCTGCCTCTGCTCAGAAAGTCGACTGGCAACTACAGGTTGATCAGGAACAAAACCGTATTGATATTATGGATGGCGATCTGGATGGAAAAGTAGTAGTGGGCAACGATAAACAATCTGCCCTGGCTACCGATATCTACTTTACCAAAGTGGATAGAATTCAGTCGACAATCCGCTCAATGGAAGCTTCGAAAAGTATCTTATATGCCCGTGCACTTTTTGAATACCTCCGCAAAATTGAAAAATACCAGATCGTTCACCTCTCTTCGCAAATGCGCTCTATGGAGCTGGCCGAAACCCTGGTAGATTCTAAATCGGAATCCAAGGAACTTGAAATACTAAAAAACGATCTTAAAACCGGACTATCAGTGTCTGATTTTATCAATCTGAAACCTTACTCTAAAAACTTCTGGGTATACGCAGCTGGCTTCTATCCGACCGATGTTCTAAACATCTTCAGAAACCTGGCTTATACGCCTCTCGGAAACGATGTTATGCTGGCACTCGCCCGTATCGATCCGGGTGCTATCAAACAGTATTTCGGAACGAATCACATCATCGACAGGGCCATTAAAAACTCTAAAGATTCTATCGCGATTCTCTTGTATACCATCTACAGACAATATGGTACCCAATCTAAAGCATTTGCCTTACTTGAGCTTATTACTAAAGATAAAATGAGTCTCGAAAAGGCTGAAACCATTTCTAAAAATCCTGTTCAGTTTTATAAAACGTTAATCGAACTGCGCAAACGTCCGAATATCCTGGCCGATTACACTGTAGAAAAAGAACTGGAAATGATGAGCATGGAAAAGGTGGTAGAAATTAACCTGCGTCACGAGGAAAAAGATACCGTCAGATTTGAACCTATTCAAAGCAATAATGCCGTCGAAATTTATACCTCTATTGTCTATTGTCAGCAAGAAATATTTACCTCTTCTTTCCTGGGCATGTACAAGCGAATGATGGCCAAACGCAAGGATAAATCTGGCTATGCCTTTCTCAAATCTGTTAACTTTAACCGCTTCCGTATTTTCCTTAAACAATGTGCTGGTTATAATAAACTGGATGATTTCTTTGCGACCATGAATGATTCTCAATCTAATGCCCTAATTAGTCAGTTTGCAGGTGGTTTATATAACTATGGCGGCAACCTTTCTCCGGCAGTAGATGTAGCTGATACCTACGGCAGTCTGGAAAACGAAAAGATCAAATGGATCTTCACCGCTACCATTGAAAAAGAACTTCGCAAATGTATTCTCAGCAACAACGAACACGGAATTAAAATTTATGGCTTGCTTTTAAAACTGACTGGTGGCACACCTGAAACTTTTAACACCTCGTATAATTTCACCATCCCCAATATTGATAGAATTTCGAGTGCCGAACTATTTCCAGACAGCCTACACGTTCAACAACATTTCTTCTTCGATGATGAAGACGGTGAGGCGGCCTTTAACTCGTGGCTGAACCTCTACCCTGCCAGTATTTACAAGAAAGAAGATAAAGGCACTTATGTGGTGTTTAAAACCATCAAAGGCAAAAAGATGGAAATCTACGCCAATAAACCACATGATGAAATCGAAGGCAGAAAAGCCCTCACAGCTTATTTCGAAAAAGTTAATCGTTTCCCTGATTTAATCGTTCACCGCGGTCATAGTTACTATATAGACAACACACTTGACAATATGACTAATAGCAATAAAGTGGCTATACTTGGCAGCTGTGGCGGCTATCAGAACATCAGCAAGGCGATGGAAAATGCGTATGATGTACAAATTATCAGTACCAAACAAGTAGGTACTATGGCTGTTAACACCGTATTAATTCAGGAAATTACCGAAACCATCCGCGCAGGTAAAGACTTAATCTGGCCAGATGTCTGGAAACAAATCAGCATTAAACTGAAAAATAACCCTCAGTTTAAAGACTATATTCCGCCCTACAAAAACTTAGGTGCCCGCTTTATTAAAGCTTACAATGAACTCTAGGTAGACTAACAAACCTGTAACCCAAATGGAAGTTAAATCCTGGGTCGACATTCAATGATCTGCCACCACTTTCGTTGTGTGCAATGAATGGTACTATGAGTCCCGGACTAAAGGTAAACCTATCCGAAATATTCAACTCCAGTCGCACCATTAAAGCCCCGCCAAAACTCAGTTTCTTTCCTGTTTGCTCAACTTCTAAAGAATTATTCACCGACCTCCAGCCGTAATCCCAGGAAATATTGCTGTTGGCATTTTGGCGATAAACCGTATCATAATATTCTGTGTACTTGGTGGTGCGTATTCTGTTAAAACCGGAATATACTTGCACACCATAAACCAGGCGATGGTTATAACGATTTAAAATCAGCGAACGATTCAACTGGAATGTTAAACCAGTTGAATTTCTATTATTATTAGAAACTTCTTTGTAGATGACGGAATCCTTTGTGTAATAACGGTTACTAGTTGAATTGGAAACCGCAAAATTAGTAATACCTATCCCATAATTGGTTTTTTTATAATTGGTTTCTATGCCGAGATACAACCCACCAGTGTAAGTGTGATCGGGACTCAGAAAAAGATTGGTTGAAACCTGATATTGATACACTTTCCTTGAACTTGGGATTCTTTGGGCTTCCTGCGCACTCAAATTCAAAACTAACAGCATCGCTATCAAGAGACAAAGTTTTTGCTTCATGCGGCAAATAACGGCTAAAAATGAATTAAATTGTAAGTGATGATAAATATGAATGTTGAGAGACAATTAATTATCGCAATAGCGTAAATGTCCCCTTCAACTGATAGGTCTTATTGTCGGCACCCAAGGCTTCTATCTGATACATGTATACATCCTGCATACAACGTTCGCCCTTGTACTCGCCATTCCAGCCCGCTAAACACTCATTAGAATCAAATACCTTCTCGCCCCAACGGTTGAAAATCTCAATATGATACCTCGAAATATACTGCCCCTTTCCTCCGAAACTTTCGTTGATCTCGTTGCGGTCGGGACTAAAGGCATTGGGTACAAATAAAGTTGAATGTGGCAATACTTTAACCTCATTAGATAAACTGTTAGCTACTGCACTAAATTGATTATGCCACAAACTCACTGCTCTTACTCTGTAAATGTAATCTGGCGTACAAGTACTCTCTGCACTCTGATCAACAAAACTGTTGATAGTAGCACCTACCTGGCCTATAACTTTAAAACTGCCATCTGCCTGCCTGCGCTCTATCTCGTAATAGTTGATGCCCTGATCCCACTGCCTGTAATGGTTCCAACTTATAGCAGGTTTCTGGGTCGGCTGATCAAAATAGCCCTTTAGTAAAATGGTCTGTGACAGATTACTCCATGGTGTGGTGTCGTTACAATTGTCTATTCCACGCATTAAATAGTAATAACTGTAATCGTTGACTTTAACCTGTTGGTCGCTCAAAATCGTATCTCTCGCTTCAAAATATTTGTTCTGAAACATCTTCCTTCCATCGGTAAAATACTTATCGACCAAATACCCTTTTATGCCATGTTTACTCCAGGCATTGTTACGCCATTCCAACAAGGCATAATCATTGTTTTCAATGGTCGCTCTCCAGGCGTAATTCGGTGTAGTGGTATTAAGATAGTATGGCTTTCCTAAAGCTGTATCACTGAATGAAAATTCGTTGAATCCACCTTTCTGAATGGCTTTGATCTTGTAATACTGCCTGGTGTAACAGGTAAAATGGGTGTCTGTATACTGTAAAACATCGCCAGCTACACTATCGAGTAACTTATAATTTCTGTTCGACTCGCCATCAGCGCGCCAAATCTCATACCTGGCAATTGTGTCAAAACCAATGTATGGCGACCAGCGAACTTCGTTGGCTTCTAATACGCCCTTAGCATTTGTTTCTACTGTACAATGCGGTGGCGATATCAAAAGATCTGAACTAAGCAGACATAGATTTTTTGTGCGAATTTTATAACAATACGACTGATTAAGTGTGTTCACCTGATTGTCTACAAAAACAGTGTCCTCTGCTTTGGTAATCTCTGCAAATTTGACAAAACCATTCTTATCAGATTTATAGATGCTGTAACTCGTAAAATCAAAATCAGGATACTTCGAAAATACAAGCTCTGTCTTATAATCATTGATTACCGAAGCTCTGCGAATGGGCACTGGTAATGGCGATATAGTATCACCAATTACTGCAATATTTGGTTTTACGATGGTGTCCTCGCAATGCATAGCATCTTTAGTAATTAAACTAACAGTATAAGTTCCTGCTTTGTTGTATTGATGCGTGACATCTTTGCCCTGATGCCTGGTGCCATCGCCTAAATCCCACTCGTATGCAATGATACCGGTATCAGAATCAGTGGCATTAAGTATACTTAATGGCATGCCTAAACAGGTGTGTTTATCTCTGATTGAAAAATCGCTGACCGGAGCAAATATCCGAATAGTTTTATCCGCCGTATCCTTACAAGTGCCTTTGTTCTCGACAATGAGTCGCACAGTTTGATAACCTCTCTGTGCAGGCATATACATAGAATCTTTACCTGGTGATTTGATAGAACCATTGAAATACCAGGTCGATTTTAAGGCAGGATCCTCGTGCTTACTGAATGATGTATTGCTCACTTTGATGGGTTGATGATAACATAAACCATCTGTCAAAATCTCTGCTTTTGGATAATCGTAGACATAAATAGTATCAATAGGTGGTAAAGTATATTTACAACCTAAAGTATCACTTAAAATCATGGCCGGAATATACCTGCCAGCTTGTTTGTAAATATGCCTGAAGCCATTGCCCTGCCTAACCACTCCGTCACCTAAATCCCACTCCATAGTTGCCGAATCTAATGACTTGCCTCTGAACTGAACTGCATGTGGTAAACAACTATTCCCTCTATCAAAATCATAAGTCCCTCTCGGACCATTTACAATGACATAACCTGGTTTTTTAATAGTGGCTGTGCAGCCATTCTTACTGGTTACTTTCAAACTTATATCATATGATCCTGGCACCAAATACAATTTCTGAGGATTGGGCAGTTTAGAACTGCTTCCATCACCAAAATCCCACTCCCAGTCGACTATACTCGCACTGAACGACTTCGACATATCTTCGAACTTACACTGAAGCGGTGGACAAAAACGCCCCGTAGGATCGGCCTTAAACTGAGGTTGCAACATGTTTGGTGACACCTCAAAACTATCGGTATATTCAGTCTTACAATTGTCACGATCTTTCACCGTCAACACAAAATAGTTCATCCCCATTTGCTTGAATTTTCCGTCGAAATTCTGGGAATTTACTTTTAATCCAGAACTCATCTTCCATTCATAACTCACAGGAAATTTAGTGTAACTGCTATCGATATATGACTTAAAATAAAATACTGGTGTGTCGCAAATGGCAAAGCGCTGCACTTTGTAGGTAGCTACCGGACCAGCATAAGGCAAAATATATTCTTTAACGGATGTGCAACCCGACGAACTTTGCACTTTATGCTCTATTCGTATCACACTGTCACCTGCTGGTATCGAACTCACCGTTATCTGTGTCAATAGCGATTTAGCTTCGATGGTATTCCCGTTTACTTTCCATGTGTGATAATGGTTATCACTACCTGCTGCCGAGTCATATAAATTAATATTGACGGGCGAACATTTTCCGGTACTTACAACACTCGAGCGCAATTGAACACCCGATACATTCACCGTTACTTCGTTTGTGTCCGGACAATTTGTAGAATCGTAAGTGCCTACCAGCAATATCTTATACGAACCAGAATTGTTGAAAGTATAACTGGTTCGGGCCACAAGACTGCTGTCTCCATTGGGCAATAACCATTTATATTTTTTCATATCACCACTGGCCTTTAAAATGCCTCTTGCAGGCGCACAATTCTGATTGAGGGTCACCGATGCTTCAACATGATAAGGCGTTGGCAAAGGCCTGTTAGGTATTCTTACTGAATCAAAACATCCGAAAGTGTCATTCCATCCCTTAAATACAAAATAGTTGGGCTCGAACTTACTGTAGATTCTGCCCTGATTAAATGGCAATTTCATGGTGTCGTCTTTGCTGAAATCGTAACGGTTGCCCCAACTATAAGATGGTGTCATGGCAATCTTGTCAAGTTTACAACTAACTATCATCCATTCAACGCCAACATAAGGACCATGTGCATACACCGTATCTGTCATCTCCGACTCTGTTTCACATCCGAAATGCTGGGCAGTCATTTTTATCAGATGAATGCCTCCACGACGTGTCACCAATATTGAATCATAACTAACATACGACCAGGTATCGGCTTCAAATAAGGGCTCTGTTTTTAATGAAAATCTAACTTTCTTTTTAATCGAATCTGCAGTGGTATTGATGAATCGCAATGTATCTGTTCCACAAACATCATATTGTGTTAATTGAAATGTCGGTACATAACGATTCCCCACCGATATCAAAGCAGTGTCTTTAACTTCACATCCCTGGTAGGTTTTAATCACGACAATAGCCAGGAAATTACCAGCCTTTTCAAAATGTTTGTTCACTTGTGGACCATTGTATGTGCGCATCGAATCACCAAAGGTCCATGTAACAGACTGAATTGGCTGTACAATGTTTTTATTGTAATTGTATAGTTTGGTTACGGGTAAACACTCATAAAACTTTTCGGGTTGTATGTCTACCCACTGCTGTGCAACCTGTATGCGCTCTGTTAGCCCAATCTCTGCAACGCAACCAAAAGAATTGCTGACTTTGGTTTTGACTGCATAGGCGCCTTTATTCTGATATGTGTGAGTTATCGGACTGCCAGCCGCAAAACTCCGAGGATTGGTCTTATCACCAAAATCCCAAATGCTGCCGCTGTAATTACTCCCAACAATATTAAAAATCGCTTTAAAAGGTGCCTTACAACCTATCGAGTCCTGAACACTGATGCGAACATCTGGCACCGGATTTACAGTTACCTGCTGCGTCATCGAATCAGAACATGTGCCATTACTGACACTCAATTTAACTGTATATTTTCCTTGTGACGAATACGTGTGCCTGGGCTGACGGGCGGTATCTGAATTACCATCGCCAAAATCCCAACGGTACTTTATCGCTTTGTTATTGGGTGTTGTAGAATTTTTAAACTGATAGGCGCTGCCTTCACAAACCGGACCGTCAATGCCGAATCTGGAAACAAGTTTTTCAATGATCAAAGGCTGAAATAGTGCCGTATCGCTGCACCCACCTGAACTAGCGACCAGTTTGAGGTTGTATGAACCAAATGAACTTATGGAAGTAGTATAATTGAAAGATGTCGCTGTATTGCCATCAGAACAAATCCATTTGTAAGTGTTAGTGCCTGTCGTAGTATTAGTCGCACTAAAATTACCAGGCAACTGACAACTATAATTATTGCCTACCTTGAAACTGGCCGTGGGTGCTGGTTTTATTCGTATATAATTACTTTTGTTGAGTAACGATTTACATCCGTTGGCATCGGTTACTGTTAGTCCGACACTAAATCGCGAACTATAGGTATACGGATGCCTGTCTGTACTGCCCGATCCAAGGTTGCCATCTCCAAAATCCCAGGTCCATTTAACCAATACTGTATCCGCTTTTATTGACTGATCTGTGAATAAAACATTGTCCCCGATACAGGCAACAGTGTCTGCTGAAAAACGCGCTGTTGGATTCGAAAAAACTCTGATAGGGGTAAAGGTCTTTACCGACTTATTACCCGATCCATCTGTCACCGTTAAAGTGACTTTAAAACTACCGCTCTGATAATAAATAGCTGATGGATTTTTGAGTGTCGACTTGTTGCCATTGCCAAAATCCCACGAATACTGTAATGAACTGCCAGTACTCTTATCTGTAAATCCTATGGTTAAAGGCACACAGCCCCTCGTGGTTGAGAGCGTAAAATCTGCTATAGGCGTTGCCATCACTCCCATTAGGGAATAAAACACACACAATAACAATATTTTTTTAATGCTATTCACGCTGTCATAGTTTCTCTGTCAAAGGCAAATATAACTCATAGACAAGTATTTAAGCACTTGTGTTGCCTGAATACTAAAACTTTTTGTAGAGCGCCGACTCAGAATACGACGATTTGAAAGATTGTATCAGCTGATAGTCGTTGGTATCAGGTGCATTCCAATCGATATTGCCGGGCGTACAATACACTTTGTATAAGGCATCTGCCCTGAATGTGGTGTCTGGTATAAACTTAAGTGTATCAAAATACCCATATCGCCTGTCGACCGGCGCCAGCTTTAATGGAAAGGCCCATGAAATGGTATCGTCTTTAAACTGACCAGAGTTGACATAATCAAAAATTGCTCGATTGGTGAACACCATGTCGCGGTAGCTTAAATCAGCGTCCCGATATCTTTGACCGTTATCCATGTTCAATACATTGCTGTTTAAACACAAAATTAAAATCAAAGGTATAAACTTCAAATTTTGCCGACTGATCCCATAAATTGAAAAGGCAAATAGTATCGATACCAATGGCATTAAACTTAAAAAATACCGCTCGTGTGCATCGGCTATCACCGAGAAAACAGAAAATCCCAGTACAAACACAGGTAGCAATATTCTTGATGATTTGTACTCATTAAACGAGAAATTAGGACGCCTGAAATACGCTACTAAGAAGGCTACCACTACAAATGTAAATGTCAAACGCCCCTGATCGACAAAACTGAACTGAATAGGATAATCCCAGAATTTCTGAACCATGCTCTCCAGCTCTAACTTCGATTTGCCAACATTCGTGGGATTGAGGTACCAACCGTAAGCTGCTTTCTGCAAAAGTAAAAATCCGGCAAATACCAAAAATGAGATGTCAAATACCAAAAATTTGTAAACAAAATCCTTCAAATCTTTATCTCTTAAAAACTCGAAAAACACTACCACCATCATGGCAATTGCCAGCACCAGTCCGGTTTCTTTGGTCATCACCGCACACAAGGTGAAAAATGCCGAAAGTGCATATTGTTTCTTAAAATAAAACAACAAAGCATAAACGGTGTGCATAGCAAGAAACACTTCAAGCAATACCTGGGTAGATTGCGCTACTGTAATAGGCTGAAATAAAAATATAACATACGCCATAAGAGCTACAAGTGGCTTGGCATTGAGTTGTAAAGCCAGAAAGTAAGTGCCTAATGCCAGTAAAAACGTGAAGCCCAATATTGTGAGATGCATCACTGTTGGTGTATTGCCAAACACTTCGGCTATACAGGCCATGGTAGCATGCATTAACAATGGATGCCCGTAACTTAAGTCAGGTGGTACGGCACTTGGTAAAATAGAAATACCGTGGTCTTGCATGTACACTACCCCACTCATATAGCCAGCCATCTCATCCCAGAAATAAGGCAATGCAATATCCTGCCACTTGAATGCCACAAAAAGGGCAAACATGAGTATGATAAGCAGTAGCCTATTGGTGGCCGACTCCAGGAATTTCATTACTTACAATTACAGTGCTTTTTGTCGACGTAGGTTTTTATTTTTTTCTTAGTCTTCAGATAATAACAACCGCCTTTCTCACCCTTGTAAAGATTGCGTCCATTGTAGGTGCCACAAGGTTTAGGCTTGGCAGTCAGTTCATTGCTTGAAGCCAGCATAGCAACCGCCATTATTAAGATACTTAGAATGGTTTTCATAAAGCAAAAATACAGAAATTTTAAACGAAAAAACGCTCGTATTGTTAATCTTTAATCTTGATTTTTTGATTGCTCAGCGTTTTTAAACTTGTGTTGAGTATCTTGCTGAGTATCGCAGCACCTTTATGATTCAAGTGGTCTGCATCTGCAAATAATGAATCGTTTTTAAACACCAGACTGTCCTTGCAATTCAGATGTGTGACATTTGAATGCATTGCTAATTGATTGATCACTGCGCGTGTGCGACTGGTATACTTTGTCTGATAATATGTCTGCGTTTTTACTGGAACTGGCATCTCTATCAGGATTATTTGGATGTTGTGCTGCTGACAAAACTCAATAAATATTTGTATCTCTTTGGTGATGCTGCCAGCTGCATTTTCATCCATCCAGTTTTTGTGCCATATCCCTGTCCTTCTCTTTGCAAAATAACTTTTTACCCGTTCACTGAATCGCGACCAGTTGCCAGTTTGAATAGAATAATTGGACAGTGGTTCCCTTTTTTCAGTATACAAATCGAAGGGTGTCTCAATATAACAATCCATAAAATGGAATCTTGAAATACCCTCCTTTTCAAGTCCCCAATGATGCCAGTACCGCTTGTTATAATGCTCTGACTCGCCATCAAAAAACAAAGTAAAATAGTCGATAGGCAAAACAACATACCCCAAATTCGGCATTTGTTGATAGTACTTTTTAATGAGTTCCAAATCGACAATAATTGGTTTATTGATCTCGGCGATATTAGCACTCGGTAATTGCAGATTTTTAGGATTAACTCCCATCAGGGCATGACTGCTGCCTGTCACTAAAACCTTAGTTTGCTTGAGCTCTGTAGCTATGCGCTGATACTTAAAATGGGTTAGAACGGTTTCACTAACCAACCACAAATACAGAGATAATATCACCATTATGGCAATCAGATACATGACGATGGTTTTTAAAAACTTTTGCATTAAAACTGAAAATAGATAAATGATGAATTAGATCCCATTAACACCTGCTTGATGAAATAGACTGAACTGATAACAGCAAGAAGTACCAGTAGTACTTTATTGGTAAATTTATACTGCCTTTCGTTTCGTCTCAGATACCAATCACCAAGCACTACCATGACAATGTAAAAGATGGCATTCTTACCGGTAGGAGCAGATAAGAACTGCTGTGGCTGATTGTAAATGCTGACGAAAATTTGCTTGATATATCCAAGAGCATGACTCAGATCTTTAGCCCTGAAAAACACCCAGGCAAAAGTGACAAAAGTAAAAGTTGAGATCATTTGCCAAAGCTCTTTAATACTCGGAAAAATACTGTTTTGCGCCACCACATCTGTGAGGTGTTTTCTGTTGCGATTAAGCAACAATAATGGCAAAAACCCACAGGCGTGTATGCCGCCCCATACGATGAAATTCCAGCTGGCGCCGTGCCAAAAACCACTGACTAAAAATATAATGAAGGTGTTGACGACCGCCTTAAATTTTCCGTTCCTTGAACCGCCTAATGGGATATACAAATAGTCTCTGAACCAGGATGAAAGCGATATATGCCAACGCCTCCAGAACTCGGCAATATCTCGCGAGAAGTAAGGAAACCTGAAATTACTGAGCAGCTCAAATCCAAATAACTTAGCGGTTCCAAGAGCAATATCAGAATACCCACTGAAATCGCCATAAATTTGAAAACTAAAGGCCAAAGCGCCCATCAATAAAGCAAAGCCATTATAGCGGGTGTAATCATCAAATATCAATTCGACGGTATCGGCCAGACTGTCAGCAATCACCACTTTTTTAAACACACCCCAGAGAATTAAGAGGCAGCCATCTTTAGCCTGAGAAAAATTAAAATTACGTGTCTTTTGTATTTGAGGCAGCAGGTGATTGGCCCTTTCTATCGGTCCTGCCACTAAGAGAGGAAAGAAACTCACAAAAACAGCATAATCGATAAAATTCCTAACCGGCTTTTGATGTCCTCTGTAAATATCAAAGACATAAGACATACCATGAAACGTGTAGAAAGAAATGCCTATCGGCAAAGCCAGATTCAACAAGACTGGATGTGTATGCCAACCCAGTAGTTCAAAGCCTTGTTGGAACTGAAGCGCAAAGAAATTGTAGTATTTAAAGACGGCTAAAATACCGAGATTATTAATGATGCTGAGCCACAAAAACAGCTTTGCTTTTCGTCGCTTAGGCGAGGCCACCAAGAAGCCATAGCTATAGTCGAGCAAGGTACTGAGCACCAGTAAACCCAGAAATTTCCAACTCCACCAGGCATAGAAAAAATAACTGGCACCAAGTACCAGGGCATTCTGCCAACTAAGTTTCTTATGAAACACAAACCAATACAGCAGAAAAACGATTGGCAGAAAAAACAGGTATTCTATGGAGTTAAATAACACTTTTTAAGCAGACTTGAATGTATTAAAAGTTTCAAGCCCTTTATTGCCCTTCACTTTCGAGCAAAAGTAAGAAAATGTTATAGAAAAAGAAATTTATAGGATTGATGCAAATTCTATTTAACTCTGCCTGTATCTAAACCCAAAGTGTAAAACTAAATTATTAATGCTCTAGTGCATTGATAAAATCTCTTCCTTCAACTGACTTCAACCATTTTTCGTATGTCATGGCCTCTGCTTTGGTGGCGAATTCTTTCTGATAGATCAAGCGCCATGGTAAGTATTTTCTGGTATAGCCTTTTCCTGTTAGAGCATTATGCGATTCAATTCTTGCTTCCAAACGACTGGTAAAACCAGTGTAATGTTTGTCGAATTCGTCTGAATACAGCACATATACTGTAATTTGTTCAATCATGGTTGTAATCTCTATAAAATAAAAAAGGAGTGATTGCTCACTCCTTTTTCTGTTGTTAGTTGCGGGGACAGGACTCGAACCTGCGACCTTTGGGTTATGAGCCCAACGAGCTACCACTGCTCCACCCCGCGATTTTTTGGACTGCAAATATACAACATTTTCAGAAACTTACAA
>JAIXYV010000037.1 GCA_027490055.1 Bacteroidota bacterium
AGAACTATCACAGTTAACAGCAATGCTACCAGCGTAGACTTAACTGAATTCGCTTCAGGTGTATACGTTGTTAAAGTAATCGCTGACAACCAAATCGCTACTAAAAAGATCACTGTTACCAGATAATCGCTGATCTGAGATTATAGAAAAGCCCCGACTGAAAAGTCGGGGCTTTTTTTGTGCCCTTAATTTTCTGACAGCTTTTTTTTGTGAATCAGGTTGATTATCAGTGATATACATGGGTAACCATAGTTAAGTTTTTGATATTTAATATATTGCAAGCTAAACGTTTAGAGTATTTTTTTTTGTGGCTAGTAAATACGGGCTTTTAGCCGTTTACGAAAAACACCCACCTTCCAGGTCGACGACCTGGAAGGTGGGTGTTTTATTTTAAACTAATTGATTTATAGCGCTTTATGGCTGTGTTGCTTTCTGTTGCGCTGGTTTTAGATTGTTTGAAGCTAAGTGTTTAGCGATTTTTTGCTAGTTCGTAGTGTTTACGGACTTCTACCCGTTTTTTATCTTCGACAACCTTCCAGGTCGACAACCTTCCAGGTTGTTTTTAACTTAAAATTGTAAACGCTAACAGGCTCATCAAATAAGCAAAGCCGCTCATGTAAAGAAATTGTACTACAGGCCATTTGATTGATCCTGTTTCGCGATATGTAATCGCTAGCGTGCTAAAACACTGCATCGCAAAGGCATAGAAAATAAGCAATGAGACAATGGTGGGTAAGGCATATAAATCTTCATTTGTGCCTGCGCGTTTCTGTCTGGATAGAACCGCTGTTAAGGTTTCTTCATCCTCTGAATCCCCAACACTGTATATAGTTGCAATAGTGCCTACAAAAACCTCGCGTGCCGCAAAGCTGGTGATCAAAGCGATGCCAATCTTCCAGTCGTAGCCTAATGGTCGAATTACTGGCTCTATGACCTTGCCTAATCTTCCGGCATAACTGCTTTCCAATTTTTCACTCTGAATTAATAAAGATTTATCTGCTCCCGTGTAAGTGCTATATTTATTGTCTATGGTCTCAAAACTGTTACCTGGCGCATAACTGGCCAAAAACCATAATATGATACTTACGATAACGATGATCTTACCGGCATTGAAAACAAAGTCGCTGGCTTTTTCTTTTACAGTCAGAAAAATGTTTTTTAATCTAGGCTTCCTGTAATCAGGTAACTCTAATACAAAATAACTTTTTTGCTTTTGCTTAAGTACCAGTTTAAATATAAAGGCAAAGACCAATGCCGCAACAAATCCCATTAAATACAGGCCAAGTAAAATTAAACCCCTGGCATCTACCCATCTGGAATGATCGTTAACAATCATTAAACTAACCAGTAATGTGTATACAGGCAATCTGGCTGAACAACTCATTAATGGCGTTACCAAAATGGTAATGAGTCTGTCTTTTCTGTTCTCAATATTCCTGGTCGCCATGATGGATGGTATCGCACAAGCCATACCTCCGATTAAAGGAACAACTGATTTGCCATTTAGTCCGAATTTTCGCATTAGACGGTCTGTAATGAAGCTAACCCTGGTCATATACCCGGAGTCCTCCAGAATGGCTATAAGTGCAAAAAGAATGATGATTTGGGGCAGGAAAACAATAACGCCTCCAATGCCGGGAATAATACCATCTGCTAACAGAGATGAAAATGCATTTTCTGGCATTAAGGTCTTTACCGTCTCAGAACAAAAAGCAAATACGGCCTCTATCCACTGCATCGGGTAATCCGCCAGTTTGAAAATAAACTGAAAGATGATGAATAAAGTAGCATAGAAGGCGATAAAGCCATAGACGGGATGCAATAGAATTTTGTCTATTTTTTCAGTTAGTATTTTTTTGGGATACTTGTCTTTATTAACGACTTTGTGAATGATCGCATCAATTTTCTTGTATCTGGCAATGGTTTCGTCGGCAATTACTTTGCTGTTTTTCTCTATATTCTCGGTGTCCCCAGATTTTACAGCACTTAAATGCTCGTCTAAATAATTTCTGTAGTTGACAAAGATCTCTGAACTTTTATTTTCTTGTTCGAAAAAAGTTGTCTGAAACGGGTTCTCAACCTTAATTAAGGCATCCTTGAGCGGACCAATGCCTTCCTCACTTCTGGCATTGATTGGGCAAACAATCACACCTAATTCGGCAGAGAGTTTTTCAATGTCTGTTTCAATGCCTTTTTTACGGGCAAGATCCGTCATGTTTAAAGCCAGTACAACAGGGTAACCTAAATCTGCTACCTGTGTATACAACAAAAGATTTCTGGATAAATTCCCGGCATCTGCAACAAAAACTATTAAGTCAATCGGATGATCGCCTGTTCTTAATAAATACTCTATACTGATGATTTCATCCTGTCCCTTTGGATGAATACTGTAAGTGCCAGGTAAATCTGTTATTTCAAAAACAAGCTCCTTATACTTAAAATGACCGGCTTTTTTCTCTATCGTTGTGCCTGGTAAATTGCTTATTTTCTGATTCATGCCCGTTAGAGCATTGAACAAAGTCGTTTTACCCGAATTCGGATTGCCTACTAAGACGATATGTTTAGATGAGTGACTCAATTCAGTGAAACATGTATCAGTTTGGCTTCCTCTTTCCTTAATCCAAGAATGTAACCATTAATGTCAAAAGCAATCGGATCGCCCAAGGGCGCCACATGTAGTAATTTAATGGCATTGCCTTCAAAACAACCCATTTCTATGAGTTTGTTCTGCAAATCACTGTATTCCACTAGCGTTATCTTTGCACTTTCACCTTTCTTAAGTTCACTCGCATTCATAAACAGGGGTGCAATTTAGAATATTTCTAAATAATATACCCTAATTTTTTCGCTTTTTTTACTGATTTATAACATATTTGGCCAACTTGATGGTCTCAATATATTTTACTAAATTCGCGAACCAAATAAAAAATGGATACTAACAGAATTACCGTAGCGTACGGAGATGGCATAGGCCCCGAAATCATGACTGCCACCATAGAAATTCTAAATGCGGCAGGTGCTAACTTAGAGTATGATGTAATTGAAATTGGAGAAAAAGTTTACCTCTCTGGTAATACCTCCGGCATCTCCCAGGAAAACTGGCACATCCTCGAAAATAATAAAGTGTTTCTTAAAGCACCTATTACCACACCTCAAGGTGGTGGCTATCAAAGTCTAAATGTTGCCATTCGCAAAACCCTCGGTCTCTATTCCAATGTCCGTCCTTGCATTAGCTATGCCCCTTATGTGGCAACCAATTTTCCTAAAATGGACCTGGTTATCGTTCGTGAGAATGAAGAGGATCTTTACGCTGGTATTGAACATCAGCAAACAGATGAAGTAATTCAATGTCTTAAACTGGTATCAGTTTCTGGTACCGAAAAGATCATCAGATATGCTTTCGAATACGCTGTGGCTAATAATCGCAAGCACGTTACCTGCATGAGTAAAGATAATATCATGAAAATGACAGATGGAATGTTTCACAAAACATTCGATCGCGTTGCCAAAGAATATCCTTCAATTACAACAGACCATTATATCATTGATATTGGCGCCGCTAAACTGGCAAGTGATCCTGAAAGATTTGATGTCATCGTTACACTCAATCTGTATGGTGATATTATTTCTGATATAGCCGCAGATGTTGCCGGTTCAGTCGGCTTAGGCGGCAGCAGCAACGTTGGCGAAAACTTTGCCATGTTCGAAGCTATTCACGGTTCTGCGCCAGATATTGCCGGAAAAGATATTGCTAATCCCAGCGGTTTGATCAACGGGGCCTGCATGATGCTGGTTCAGATTGGTAAAGCTGATATTGCTGAAAAAATACAAAATGCGCTGCTTACCACCCTCGAAGATGGTATTCACACCGGTGATATTTTCAAAGAAGGAAGAAGCGCACAAAAAGTTGGTACTAAGGCTTTTACTAAAGCTTTAATCGAAAGATTAGGTCAGACACCTAAACAATTCAAACCAGTGCAATTAAACCACGATGCCAAACCTATTCACATCACTGTATCTCCTAAAGATCAGGTTGTTAAGAAACTTATAGGTGTCGATGTTTTCCTTGACTGGGATGAGTCAGATAAAAATCCGGAAGTACTCGGCAATTTATTTAAATCTATTAAGTCTGATTCAATGGAATTAAACATGATTTCAAATAGGGGCGTAGTGGTCTATCCAAATGGTCACCCTTCTACCTTCTGCACCAATCACTGGCGCTGCCGTTTTACAAGCAAGCTAAGAAATGTTGTGCCGTTCTCTGAAATTTTAGAACTTCAAAGTCACATCGATAAAGCCAATATTAAAGTGATAAAAACAGAGAACCTGTATCAGTTTGATAATAAAGCCGCTTATTCGGTTTCACAAGGAGAATAGTCATGCTAAATACTCTGACAGAGCGTTTTAACGAACTTGCTAACCCACACAGGGCTAAAGCTATGTCAGCGTACATGAAAAACCATTTTGAGTTTTTCGGTATTCCTTCTCCTGAAAGAAAACTTATTCAGGTGGATTGGTTCAGTAGTTTTAAAATTAAGAATTTAGATGAATTAATTAGTCTGGTAACTCAGCTGTGGAATTTGCCTCAGCGCGAGTATCACTATGTCGCTATCGAACTGTTGGCCAGAAACAAAAAGTTGTGGTCTGAAGATTGTGCTGTTTTTTTTGAAGATCTTTTGGTAACGAATGCCTGGTGGGATTCAGTGGATACCTTATCTTCTCAGGTAATCGGACCATTCTTTAAGAAGTTTCCAGAAGTTAAGTTTCAGTATCTGGAACTTTGGAAAAATAGCAGCATTTTCTGGCTTAGAAGGGTTTGTATTATTCACCAGCTCAGTTATCGAAAGGACACAGATCTGGATATTCTGACAGAAATGATTCTTTTGAATAACGATTCTAACGAATTTTTTATAAAAAAAGCAATCGGCTGGGCGCTTAGGCAATACGCTAAAACAGATCCAGAATGGGTGCTCAGATTTGTTGATCTTAATCCCTTGAAAAATCTAAGTAAAACCGAAGCTGTTAAAAATATTCGGATGTAATTTATATTTTTTCTATTTTTGTCTCATTGAAAATTGAAGAAGAAATTAATCAGTCGAAGTTCAACTCCCCACAGGAGAAGGCAATTGTAAATATTATTTTTACAGCTAATGCTATTGAAGACGCATTTAAAAAGGCGCTCAAAATGTATGATATTAGTTTGCCTCAGTACAATGTGCTGCGCATACTCAAAGGGCGTAAGGATGGCTATGCCACATGCGGCGACCTTAAGGATGTTATGCTGGATAAGAACCCAGACGTGACAAGATTGTGCGATAAACTTGTTCTTAAAAAACTGATTGTTCGCTCTAATAACAAAAACAACAGAAGACAAATACTACTTCGAATTTCTGACAAAGGACTGCAAGCTCTTGAAGAAATTAATCCATACTTCGCGGCAGTCAACACTGGTTTGAATGGCATTAGCGCCGAAAAACTAGAACAAATGTCTGATATTCTTGATGAAATAAGAGATAGTTTAAGATAATCTCTCAATCTCCCTTTTTGGTATATCTTTTGCTCATTGTAATAAAAAATATATATTACAGATGAAAAAATACCTATTTGTTGCAATTGCCAGTCTATCTCTGATCTCATGCGACGTCCTTAAAGTGGTTGCTACCGAAGTCCTAACAATTCCCACAAGTACCGAAGCCGCAGGCGGATTAAAAGATGCGCTTAAACAAGGTTTTGGAAATGGGGTAGATGTCTTATCTGCAACTGGTGGATTTAATAATAATTCGGCAATTCGTATCCTTCTTCCTGCTGATGCTCAAAAAATTGCTGATAAACTTCGCTCTGTTGGTATGGGTACTCAAGTAGATAATGTTATCAATAAACTAAATGAAGGTGCCGAAAGTGCCGTGAAAACAGCTAAACCAATTTTTGTAGATGCTGTTACCAATATGAGTTTTACTGATGCTATGGGTGTTCTAACCGGTGGCAAAGGTGCAGCAACATCTTATCTGAAACAAAATACAACAACTGCGCTTACAGCAGCGTTTAAACCAAAAATTCAGGCTTCCCTTGATCAGGTTGGCTTTACTGCTAACTGGACAAGTTTGGTGACTGAGTATAACAAATTGCCGTTCGTGACTAAAATGAATCCTGATCTGAATGATTATGTGACTCAGAAAGCCCTTACTGCTCTGTTCAGCAAAGTTGAAGAAGAAGAAAATCTGATTCGCGAGAATCCAATTAAACGTTCAACTGATTTAATGAAAAAAGCTTTTGCTTATGCTGATAGCAAGAAAACTACCACACCATAGACCTTTATAATTCTATACATACTAATTAAAACACATAAGGCAGATTCATTCTGCCTTTTTTTATGCTTTTGTGCTTTTGGTTTGGGCGCGACTTAAAAACATTAACCATTCTTCATATTTTGCATTGGTTAATACTCTTGGAAATTTGTTCTGTGAACCAAATTTACCCTGTTCCTGCATCCATTCAATAAAAGTATCCGTAGGCAATAATCTGACTTGTATTTCCTTTAATGCATGCTTGCGCTCTGTAGCGTAATCATCATTAATCTGGCACAAATAATTGTCAAGCAACTGACTAACTTCTTTAGGGTCTATATCAGACTTATCGCAAGCGATGTACCAATGGTGAGAATGTTTGTTGTTTTGAGTTAGACCTTTAACGGTATACTCATTAATAGGCGTATCCAGATGGTCGCTCAACATAGAGACTGCTGTGTTCATATTGTCGACACTCAGATGCTCGCCACATATACTCAGGAAATGCTTAACTCTGCCAGTTATTTTTATTTCACAATGATCAAGATCTACAAACTTGACAGTGTCACCAATCAAATACCTCCAGGTGCCAGAGCAGGTGCTTAATAAGATGGCGTATTCTTTATCTGCCTCAACTTGTTTGATGTTCATCGATACGGCATTCGCAAGCATATTGCCGTTTTCGTCAAAGTTGTCTTCGTTAAATGGCACAAATTCGAAGAACATACCATTCTTGAAATTCAGTCTCATGCCCTTGGCGTCGCGCTTAGCCTGATAGGCCACAAAGCCTTCTGATGCCAGATACGTTTCAAAATACATGATGGGCTGACCGAGTAACTGCTCCAGACTTTTGCGATAAGGCTCTATAGCGACGCCTCCCCAAATATAAACACTGAAATTAGGCCATAAATCATGGATATTTTTCAGATGATAACGCTTGATAATATTTTCAAATAAAATCTGAATCCAGGCAGGTACACCAGCTATAGCAACAACATCCCAAGTTGGAGCCTCTTCCACCATGCGGTCGATTTTGTTTTGCCAGCTCTTTTCGCTTCTGATATCATGAGAAGGTTTAGAAAATCTGTCGAACCAGCCTGGTACATTGCTGGCAGTAATACCACTAAGGTCGCCGGCATAAGTCTTGCCCTCATCATTAAAATACAAACTGGTACTGCCGCTGATCATCAGGTAATCTTTAGTCAGATAATCTTTTGGAATATCTGTTTTGGCAATGCTAATCATCTGTCTGATACTGGCTTTAGTAATCGATTTTAACATATCCTGACTGACAGGAATGTATTTACTGGCGCCTTCTGAGGTTCCAGAACTTAATGCAAAGTACTCAATTTTACCAGGCCAGGTAACATCTTCATCGCCATTGTAGGCTTTCTGCCACCATGAGTGCATGGCCGAATAGTCCATTAATGGTACTTGCTGCTTATAGGTTCTGTATAAAAATTTAGATTTTAAAATGTCCGAAAATTGATATTCAAGTCCAAACGCCGTATGCTCAGCTTTCTGCAAGAGCTTTTTCAAAGTTCTCATCTGATGTCTGTAGGCCTTGTCCTGGTTAAAGGTAAAAGGGGTCTTAATCCTTCTTCCGGCATTGACTATCTGTTTGAGAATTTTTCTACGATAACTGTTTGGCATCTTTAAGGGCAAATAAAATTAACTTATTATGCTATGTTATATTGATTTCTTTAATAGTTGAAAATCAATATTTTCTGATCAATTACTTGATGTCGAAATCCACAAAAACTTCTTCACTGGTTGGATGAGCCTGACAAGTTAAAATATAACCTTTTTCTACTTCATCATCCTCCAAAGAGAAATTCATATCCATGCTGGCCGTTCCTTTTGTGATTTTAGCTCTGCAGGTACAGCATACGCCACCCTTACAGGCAAATGGTAAATCAGCACCTGTTTTTAAAGCGGCATCTAAAATTGTTTCACCAGCATATGGTAAGTCTAACTGGTAAGTAATACCATCTATTTTAACTGATACTGAGGCTTTTGTCTGAGAATCGCTACTGTCTTGGGTTTGTGTGGCTGTTTTTTGAGTTGTTTGTGTCTGAGAAGGTGAGGTAAACAATTCAAAATGAATGTGTTTACTGTCAAAATTCTTAGCTGTAAAACTGTCTTTTACTGCGTAGATCATTTCTTCCGGTCCGCAAACAAACACTTCAGACATTTTAGAGCTGTCTATAAGATTTTTATCAAACAGTTCCTGACACTTTTCTCTGCTTATTCTGCCATTTAAAACCGGCACATCTACCGATTCTCTGCTCAGTAAATGAAATACAGTGAATCTTTCCAGATAGACATTTTTCAAAGCTTCAATCTCTTCGAGGAACATTACAGAACCCGTGTTCTTGTTGCTGTATACCAGTGTAAATGTACTATTAGGTTCAGTTGCCAGAGTAGTCTTAATAATACTCATGATAGGGGTTATACCACTACCTGCAGCAAATGCAGCATAATTCTTACTGTTTTTTGAATTAAGCTCAGTAAAGAACATCCCCATTGGGGTCATTACTTCAAGTGAATCGCCTTCTTTTAACTCTTTGTTGGCATAGGTTGAAAACAAACCATTTTCAACCATTTTAATACCTACACGCAATTCGTTGTCAAGCGGACTGCTGCAGATGGAGTATGAACGACGAATCTCTTCGCCATTAAAAGACTTTTTGAAAGTTATGTATTGGCCTTGGGTAAAGCTGTAATCATTCTTTAAATCATTGGGAATATCTAATGCAATTGATACAGCATCAGCAGTTTCTCTTTTGATTTGCTTAACTTTCAAAGAATGGAATTTAGGACTTGACATGATTTTTTTAAGGTTGGCAAATTTAACGATTTTTTAATTCTAAAACACCATTATTGTCGATGTGAATGATATTCTTGGAGACAAGAGCACTGAAGTCTGCCAGGGCTTTTGTTAATGCGCCATTCCACCTTCAGGAAGTTCTGGTATATTGATCAGTTCTACAATGATTTTTCGCTGTTGCGCTTTATGCATCTTGAATTCGTGTATTAGCTCGAGCACATCATAATCAAAATGTTCCGTCTTGCTGCCGTCAATAATTAAATGCGATTTGTCAGGTAAATCGTTAAAAGCACTAACTAAAACGCCCTTGTTGATAAAGGTTACCATGTTTGAAAGTTCCATTCTTATCGCCGAACCTGGATCGTGGTCTTTACTTAAAAATTTAAAACTGTTCTTGTAGTTTTCTCTGATAATTACAAAATAAGCCACCAGCATACCAATGCCAATTCCCTTCAACAAATCTGTACTTAAGATGGCTATAATTGTAACTACAAATGGCACAAACTGCGACCAGCCTAACTGGTACATGCCTTTATAGAGCGATACTTTGCTGAGCTTATAACCAACCAGAATCAATATTGCTGCCAGTCCTGCCAGTGGTATATAATTCAAATACCGTGGAATCAATATGGCAGATAGCAATAAAATTACGCCGTGAATAATCGCTGACAACTTAGTTTTACCTCCGGAGTTGATGTTCGCAGAACTTCTAACTATTACCTGGGTAATTGGTAAGCCTCCGATAAATCCGGATAGCATATTGCCAACACCTTGAGCTTTAAGTTCGCGGTTACCCGGACTGCTTCTTTTTAAGGGATCGAGTTTATCCGTGGCTTCTAAAGACAGCAAAGTTTCGATACTTGCTACCATCGCTATGCTTAATCCGACCATCCAAACTTCCGGGCGACCGATTTGCCCTAAATCAGGGAAGGTGAAAAAGCTAAAAAATTCTTTGATAGAGGTAGCAACCGGAAGTTGTACCAAATGCTCGCCTTCTAATGCCTGCATGACGCTAATGCCAGGTAAAAACAAATTGATTACAACACCCAACACAACCACAAATAGTGCAGCAGGTAGATACTTAAATATGGCAAAACGCTTGAAGAATTTTCCTTCCAGTAAAAGCAAAAGTAAAAGTGAAACTGTGCTAATAACGATCGCAATTGGCGAATTATATTTTAAAGCATAGTAGATTTCGGTAAAGGTGTTATGCCCGTCAATTTGCTCAAACGATTCATCGCCCATGAAATCTTTATCGTAGCCAAAAGCATGGGGCAATTCTTTTAAAATGATTGTAATCCCAATAGCTGCAAGCATGCCTTTAATGACTGCAGAAGGGAAGTAGTGGCCGATGACGCCAGCTTTTAAAAAGCCTGCGATTATCTGTAGACAACCTGCAATAACAATGGCTAATAAGAGTCCTTTAAAACCATAGCTAAAATCAGTATTGCCACCAGGCATCATGCTGAGTTTTTGTATGCCATCACTGACAATTACAACGAGTCCCGCTGCCGGACCAGAAACACCCAAAGCAGAACCACTTAGCAGTCCAACAGCTATGCCGCCAATGACACCTGCGATAATACCTGCAAATAAATATTCAGAATGACCAGTAGAAACTTGCGCTATCGCTAAACACAAAGGCAAAGCAACAAAATACACAACCATGCCAGAAGGGAAATCGGATTTGATTTCCCTGAAAAATCCATTCTTCATTCTGTTAGTTATAAACTAAATAATGAAGAAAACTTGTAAACCTTATCGAGGTGGGCGTTGTTGTGCACGCTAACATCCAGGTTTTTCAAGATACCATTGGCGACGTCGTATACCAAACCATGCACATACAAGGGTTGTTCTTTGCGCCAGGCTTTTTGAACAATAGAGGTTTTAACCAGGTCAAACACTTGCTCTTCGACATTGATTTCAACCATTCTACGCATTTTTTCTTCGTGATCTGAAATGGCATCCAACTCGTCTTTGTGAAGTCTGTAGACATCTTTAATATGCCTTAACCAGTTGTCTATTAAGCCAACTTCCTGATTGTCCATAGCGGCAATTACACCACCACAGCCATAGTGACCGCAGACAATAATATGTTTGACTTTTAGAACATTCACAGCATAGTCGAGCACACTTAACATGCTCATGTCTGTATGGATGACCATATTGGCGATGTTGCGGTGAACAAATATTTCTCCAGGCTGTGTGCCCGTTATTTCATTTGCAGGTACTCTGCTGTCAGAGCAACCAATCCAAAGGATAGGGGGTTTCTGACCTAATGATAGTTTTTTAAAGTATTCAGGATCCTGGTCTAGTCTCTCCTGAACCCATTGTTTGTTATTAGTGAAGATTTTATCGAAAATTTCCGGCATTGATTCTTTGATTTAATTTTTTTGTGGAGCTTAAGTAGTGGAACCGCTCTTAACGGCTTGAAAAAATTAAATAGAATCGGGAGGCGGAATCTCTGGCAATGACCTGGAAACAGAATAAGCAGATTCTTTCCAAAAGAAACAATGCTTGTTCATGAGTAATTCTGTTTTGGTCGATATATGACAAAATAGATCCTGAAGTTCAGTATCATATTCTGCTTCTTGCTTTTCGAGGTTTTCGGTTTCTTCTGCATCAGCTGCAATGCTGACAGTTTGTTTAGATAAATTGGTTAATGAAATGATAAGGCTCGACGTCTGTGACAAGCTAAACAGAAAGATCAATATCGACAACATTCTGAATTTCATTAAGGCAAAAATAAGTAATTTTTAGAATCTGAGTGTTAAACATTTAATAAATTAACACTCGAGTATTACATATTAACTGAGAATAGTACTAATACTAAAAGGAAAAATAAAAACAATGCCAGTCCGAATAACATGGCGTTTCTGCCTGACTGTAACAGCGTTTTAAAACTAACCTTAATTCCGATAGCTGCCATTGCAATAGTTAAAATGATTTTTCCAATATTCTCCGATTCTTTTATAGCTGGGGCGGGTATTGGGATGAAGGTGGCAATGATACTGATGCCAACAAAACTCCATACATACCATGGGAGTTTAAAATGCTCTTTCCAATTGCTTACTGAGTCTTTTCTGATGAAATAACTGTAGAGGATCATGGCAGGCGACAACAAAGCCACTCTTGCCAATTTGATGGTTATGGCAATTCTGGCAGTTTCATCTCCGACAGCAAATCCTGCTCCTGCTACATTCGCGACTGAATGCAATCCTCCGCCAATGATAAACCCACTTCGCAATGGGGATAAACTTAAATAGTTTAGTAAGCCAGGTAGAACCAGCATCCCTATTGTGCCTATTAAATTAACAACAGCGAGTGATATAGCAATGTCTTTTTTATCCGTCGTAATGCTTGGTGAGATAGCCGCAATCGCTGAAGATCCGCAAATTGCAGTGCCAAAACCCACAAGAAAGGTACCTGAATTATTTTGATTGAGTTTTTTAGTATATATTAAACTAAAAGCTAAGACCGCCAGTACTGCCAGTGATAGCAGTATAAAACTGCTGGCACCAATGCGGGTAATATGACTGAAATTTATGCCTATGGCCAGAAACAACAACGAAAACTCCAGCATTTTACCAGATGTGTATTGAATGCCTTTATTGTATGCCTCAGGTATACGCATGGTATTGCCAATTAATATACCAAGCAAAAGACCGATAAGCATAGAGCTAACCAGAGGCGTTAATGTGGCGATAAATAAGGAAACTACCCCTATGCCAACCGATAATACAACCCCTTTTATGTAGATTTTAAAACGCATTAAAATTTCAGATTGATTGAATTGGTAAATTGACAAACACGATCACCATGGGTGAAATTGCCTAATTGCTGCCATTGAATACCTGACTGTAATTCGTGTCTTTTTAAATTAATTGTGACTCCTGTAAAAATGCGGTTGTTATCCATTTTCTCAAACAATTTGTAAAAGTACTCTTCGGATAGTAGAACTCCAACCTCTGCTTTGTTTTTTTTAATCAATGGAATTTTTAACTGAACTTGTAGTCTCCCTCTGTATTGATGTGTAACAGCCGGATAGACGAAGTTCCTGGATTCTAACATCAGGCGCCACTTTAGGCCGTACTTTTCGAAATTGTTTGTTTTTTGTATTCCAATAGTGGCTCTAACTTCATCGGCATGTCCCCAGTCGCTGCTATTTGTCAGATAGTCGCTGGTTCTAAAGAAGGCTATTGGAGACAGAAGTAATTCAGTTGTGGTTTTTGTTTTGTAAATCAACCATGGACGTACACTGTACATTTTATAGTGATCAAAACAATTCTTACTGTTCATGTGATAGTCGGCCTGCGTTCTGAACTGAATGTCTGCTGCTATTGAAAAACGCTGACTAAGAGTAATACTACTGTTTAATCTCGACCAAAACTCAAGTCTGTTTTGTGCTTGTGTGTTCAGGTGTCCGCTAATCAAAGCCAGTAAAAGAGGCCATTTCATGCCGCGAAATTACTGATAGTTGTATCTGAAGTGTGTGATTTTAGTTACAGATTTCCCTGTAACCATTAGAAGCAAAATGCCTTACACGCTTTGTAAAACTTCCTGAATTTTAGTTGATTCAGTTTTAGTCTGCTGTCCTGATTGCATGTTTTTAACAGATAAGAGTCCGCTTTGCATTTCATCTTCGCCTACCACTACCACCCAGCTTATGCCTTTGTTATTGGCGTAGTCTAGTTGCTTTTTGAGTTTGGTGGCACTTGGGTATATTTCAACTTTAAATCCGTTTTGTCTTAATTGATCGGCCAGCGGAATACAATAGGCTATGGCTGTTTCATCCATGGGGCAAAAAAGCAAATCTGTAAACAGCATGCCGGCAGGAGGGAAGAGTTGCAATTCTTCCATGACATCAAAAAGTCTGTCGATGCCAAATGAAATACCAATACCACTGATATCTTTCAGGCCAAAAACACCTGTTAAGTCATCGTATCGTCCGCCACCACTGATACTTCCCATTTTAACAGAGGTAGGGACTGCTTCGAAAATACAACCAGTGTAATAATCGAGGCCACGAGCTAAGCTACAATCTAAAGCGACATTGGCAATTGCAGAACCGCTAAGTTCAATAACTTTCCTAAGGTCGTCAATGGCTTTTTTTCCTTCCGGGATATCACCCAGATTCGCTTCAAGCATGTTTAATGTGGAAGTATTGAGTTCGCTTTTAGTTAAAAACTGACTGAGGGTAGCAATGGCATTTTGGTCTAAGCCAAGTTCTCCAAGTTCACGGGCAACGCCATCTGCACCAATTTTATCGGTCTTATCAATAATGATGGTGATGGTTTTAAAATGCTGACTGGCACCTGCTTTTATACAAATGGCTTCGAGTAGGCGACGGTGGTTGATGCGTAATTCGTAGCCTTGCAAACCAAGACGTGCAAATACATCTTTATAGATACGGATGAAATCTGCTTCACAAATTAATGAGTCAGTACCTAATACATCGGCATCACACTGCCAGAACTCGCGGTATCTGCCCTTTTGTGGACGATCGGCACGCCAAACCGGCTGCATTTGATAACGTTTAAATGGGAAGGCGATATCGTTGCGGTTCATCACCACATACCTGGCCAGTGGCACTGTAAGGTCGTAGCGCAAACCACGGTCTGCAATTTTAGGGCTTAGGGTTTTTGAGCTGACTTCCTGCAGATTGATGTCCTTGAGATAATCACCGTTATTTAGGATTTTGAATAATAACTGATCGCCTTCATCACCATATTTACCAGTTAAGGTATTTAGATTTTCCATTGCAGGTGTTTCGAGCGGCATAAAGCCATAACTTTTATAGACAGACTCAATGGTAGAAAGTATGAATTTTCTTTTAGCCATTACGCCCGGTGAAAAGTCGCGGGTACCTTGTGGAATCGATGGTTTGCTCATTTGAAATAGAAATCAGTTTTGCAAAAAACGGCTAAACTGATGAAATAAAGAAAGAAAAAAATGCAAGCCCACATCGCACCGCTACAACCTGCTGCCCTTGCTGTGTTCCCACCCTGGGGGAGTTCACAGGGAGCTGGTCGTGCAGACTTGCGCTGCGAAATTAGTATAATTTAAGGGCTAAAAAAATAAAACTTTGCAATTGGGAGTATTTTTTTAATTGCGCCGGAAAGTTAATAAAGGGTTCTGGTATTATTTGTTTAAATATATGTAAATCAATACAATGTGTAATTATCGATAGGGGATAGGGTGGCGAGGGAAGCATTTAACTTCTTAATTTTTTGAAAAAAAAGTTTGGAACTTCAATTTTCTTTTACTAGATTGCATAAAATTTCGATTAAAATCTAACAACGCCTATAGAATAAAAACATACTAAACAATTAATAGTCCTGAATGAATTGAGAACTACCAAAAGGTAATGTCGCCTTCTTTAAAAAAGGAGTTTAGTATGAAAAGGTATCAAAAAACTGATGAGGAATTAGTAGCGCTATACATGGCTGGCAACGAAGCCTGCATGGATATGCTTATCAATCGCTACAAAACAAAGGTATTTACCGCCATTCACTTGGTTGTAAATGATCGTTACATTGCGGAAGACATCTTCCAGGAAACTTTCTTGCGTGTGATTCACACCCTGCAGAAAGGTAAGTATGAAGAAACCGGGAAGTTTCTTCCATGGGTAATTCGTATTGCCAGAAATTTGGCTATGGATTATTACAGATGCACCAAACGCATGCCTACCATCTCTTCTAGTGAAGATGAAGATATCTTCGCTAACATGAGATTCTCTGAAAATAACTCAGAAGAAGATGCCATCAGAAAACAAAGAAAAGATGGCCTGAGAGAATTAATTAAAATGTTGCCTGCCGATCAGAAGGAGGTTTTGATACTTCGTCATTATGGCGATTTGAGTTTCAAAGAAATTGCAGAAGTATGTAATTGCAGCATCAACACCGCTTTAGGAAGAATGCGTTATGCCCTTATCAACCTCAAAAAGATGATAGGAGAGAAAGCGGCGTATTTACAAGGTTAACAACTCTATTATAATGATACTTTTAAAAGCCGGATCTCAGGATTCGGCTTTTTTTATTAAAAACTTTCAGAATCAGGCAATATTTATGTTGTTTAATCGTTGATAACTGTAAACACCAATTTGCTTATGCAACAAAATTTTACTCAAGAAGACGTTATTTTATACATTTACAATGAACTTGACCCTGAGAAAAAACCTGCAATGGAGATGGCTATCGCCTCTGATCCAGAGCTGTTGAAATTTTTCCAGAAGGCTACAATGCTTCAACATCAGCTTGATCTTATCGCTGATGAACCAGATAGCACTGTCATCAGTATTTTGAACGAAGAATCTCGTTCAAACTCGCTGGAAATGCACTAAACTTTTTTAATGTATTTTATCAGAAGTCTAATCCCAAAGAGAAGCTTGTGATACCCTTTTGGAATTTGTTTTCTATAATTCCCCAACCTCGGTCCATTTTAATATAATGACCAAGCACCTTGGCTCTTATGCCAAATCCGAACGCATATAATATTGGATCCCGCTGAGATTTTACCGTGATAGTATACTGTTGTGAACTCACAATCACTGTATTAAACGGATTGCTGATACTATAAGGAGAATTTCCTTTCCAGGCTGTGCCGATATCAGCAAAACCAATCATCATAACACTTCTAAAAAACTCACTACTAATAGGTTTCTGGATAAGATAACTAAATAATGGAACTCTTAATTCAGTGTTCAATAGCAAATATTTATTTCCAGCTCTTGAGTTTCTGTAAAATCCACGCGCTGGAGCAGTAATGGTCTGGAAGGCATAATCGCTAAAATCTGGTCCGGAATAGGTGGGACTGTTGTAATTGAAGACTTTGTTTGAATCGACATTGGTCAGCCAGTTTTCTACACCACCCATATAATACACGGTTTTTTGAGTCCCAATTGAAGCTGCACCACTAAATCTGACAGCCAGGTAGATTTGTCTGTGCAATTTCTGATAAGTTCTGAAATCAAAACCATTATTGGAAATAAATTCAAAATCGCCTTGTTTGTAGTAATTCTCGTTGTATACTCTAAACCTCATGCCCTGAAACAGGTTCAAACCATTACTTCTGACATTGTCAAATACATATTCGAAACCATTGCCGAAATAAAAGTTATTGATCGGATTGCGGGCAAGTTCGGTAGAGTCTACCGCTAAGCGAATTACTCTGTCATCTCGTCCGAACAAACTCATCTCAATACGCGCCCTTTCATTAAAAGGGTAACGCATAGCGTACTTCACTTGTGCATTTATCATCTTAACCGGCACAAATCCATTTTCTAATACCCTGGTTCTTCTAAACATCGCCAGCTCTTTGTCCCATCTACTTTTTCTATTCGTATAGGTGAGGTAATAATCAGATGCCCTTATTTTAAAAACTGGAATTCTAAACCCAGCGACTATAACATGGTTCTTTAAATCGTCGCTGATGCTGGTCTGGAAATGGGGCGACATCAAAGGATAATTAAATATTTTTTCGCTGACATTGGTAGGGAACAGGTAATTATTTAGAATTGAGACATCTGCCTGCTGAAGGAAATAATTGATACCGAAGTGGGTTTTAGCCAGACTGATAAAAGGCGCATTTTTATCTTTGGTCTTAACCCTGTTGGTTTCGATATTGTCTTTGGTCTCAAATCCGCTCAAGAACACCTTTTTAATGACTTTTACTGGGTTAAGGGTGTCGCTCAGTTCAGTTAGGGTGCTGTCCCCTAAAAGGAGAGATTTTGAATCGAATTTATAGGAAAGCTCCTGCTCTAAAAGTTTTCTGTAAGCTGTGCTGGCAGCATTCACAATGGCGTCTTTCTTATAATCCCCTTCAATATTCCCAACATAAATACGGTAACGGTTATTAAAATACAGTAAATCGGCCACAACAGGCGCTTCGGTGGCCACATCATTATGGATAATACATCTTTTGTAGTTGGTTAACTGATAGGTTTCTGAGGTTTGTGTGTCGAAGACAAAGTTATTGACAATCCCATTCCTGTCGCTTAAAAAACTGATTAACCCGTTCTGCAATGGAATGGGTTCTGTATAGTTGATTTTCTCAGACTGACTGCCGGTTACATAGCGAACCGACTTGTCTTTGATGTTGATTTTAAAGATGGCGTAATAATCACTTTCTCCCTGACCAAATCCACTGCGATTACTGATGAAGTATGCCACTGTGCCATCTGGAGAAAAACGTGGACTTAAATTATCGAAGACATCATTGCTCAGGTATTCTGATGCTGTAGTTTCTGTGTTGTAAAGTAAAAGGTCGGATTGACCGTGGCGGATCACTGAGAAAAGAATTTGGGTGCCATCCGGATTATAGGCAAGGTCTTTAACAAACGGGACTTGTTTGAGTATGGTAGATGAATTCAGTTTGCCCGCATTGTCGTAATTATTTAATAAGGGCTGATCATTTTTGAAAAGCACGACACTCAGATATTTCCCATTAGGATGCCAGGCTATAAGTGGGTAATTGAGGTCGATGTCTCTGTTAAGCAACTGATGGCCGCCCTGACAGATAACTTTAGTGATTTGAGTGGCGAATTCGTAAATCACTACCTGGTATTTGCCCAAAGTATTGGTTACAATGGCTACTTTTTTGCCGTCATGACTGAGTTTGAATTGTGTATGTTGCTTTTTGGCTAATGACAAAGGGGCGTTTTCCTGACCTTTCGGAAATTTAAAAACGAGTTCGTCTGTTTTGTATTTGTCCAGATAGAATTCCTGCCAGTCGTCAAGCAACATTTTGATGTTCATGCCTGTGTAGTATATCATGGCATTCTCGACGCTTTTGCCGATTTTAGTGAGGAATACGATGTTGCTGACGGCTCCAATGCCATTCTTCTCTTCCAGATAGCGCCAGATGCTGTGTCCCGCCAAAATTTCATCTTCACGTTGCAAAGAGGTGAAGTACTTTTGTTTTTTGTTCTGAAAGAAGTCTTTTAAGAAATTGTCATTGTTAACATTCCAGCTTTCAGATAAGTATGCTACCAGTCCTTTGTAATACCAGTCGGGCAGAGTTAACAAGGCAGCAGTTTGAATTCGCTCTCTGATGTTTCCTCCGAAAATAAATTCATTAATTAAAACTTCAGCTACGGCTTTTCGCACCTGTTTGTCGAAGTGTATGCGACTGCCATCAAAGTAGACAGCGGCCGAATTATCGGTTAAAGAAGAATAGCCTCCGGCGTAGTATTGCGGATTGGTAATATTGGTGTTGCTGCTTTTGAAATCTTCGTAATGGTTGAATAAAGTAATTTTAATACCATTGCTGAGATTATAGTTCAGTCTGTTTTCATATTCGGGTATGAAATGTATGACTTTGTCGAGGGTCAGTTTCGCCAGTTCTTCGCCGCCTTCGAAATAAATAATTTCAACATTCTCTTGCAGTAGGCTATAGGCAATTTTTCTGGATTGCGTGGTATTCTGACCAAAACCTTGGTACAGGCCCTGAGCACAGAGGTTACTGAAGTGAAATATTAAAATAAGCGGGAGAAATCTCACACTTCAAATATAGAGAATATTATGAAGGTTCTTTGATCGATTTACCCTTTTTAGAAGAGATATTAATCAGACCGATTTTAATAGCGGCAAGAACCAGACCCATAGAGTTTTTAGCATTGAGTTTTTTCAGCATATTTTGTCTGTGATTGTCAACAGTACGCTTACTTAATTCAAGTTTTTCAGCTATTTCTTCATTGGTCATTTCGTTAGCGATACAGGTCAGGATTTCGATTTCTCTTTTAGAAAGTTTATCCGCCATTTCGTTACCGCCTTCAAACTGTTCGTTATTGGTGCTAAAATTCGGTCCTTTTGGTTTAGCCGATTTCAGGGTTAATTTTTTGTAGTATTGGTTCGCCAGCAGGTGAGCCACTTCAGGAGAGAAGAAGGTACCGCCATTGAGCAAAACTTTAATACCTCCAAAAAGGGCATCAGAAGAGATGTTTTTAAGGGTATAACCTTTTGCGCCAGCCATAATCATATCTTGAATGTGGTTGATCTCGTTGTAGTTAGAGATACCCAGAACCGCAATTTTTGGATTGACTTCAATAAGAGAAGAGGTAACTAAAGCACCATCAAGATCAATTAACTGATAATCGACCAATGCCACTTTCATTTTCTCATTTTTCAGGATTTCAACTGCCTCATCGACATTGTCTGTGTCCCAAACTTTGAAGTTCATATCTTCACAACCGATTTCGAGCATTGTTTTTAAACCGTCTCTTACCATCGGATGGTCATCTACTATTATAATTTTTACTGTTTTTCTCATTGTATGTTTTGGTTGATTTTAGCTTGGAATAATTTACCTAATGGCAAATATAGTATTTTTCACTATAATGGAATTAAAATATTAAACATTACGCCATTATTTTTCTCAGTGGTAAAGTCGATTTCCCCCTGCAGATATTTTACACGTAAATTGATGTTGTCTAGTCCGTTACCTCTTCTTGCGCTAGGCGAGTTATTAAAACCTACACCATCGTCAGACATCACCAGGTTAAGTGCTTTTGGTTTAATATTCAGATCGATAACGATATTCTTGCATTTTGAGTGCTTGATCGAGTTATTGACAAATTCCTGGGTGATACGATAGATAGACATAGACACATTTGGATCGATTTTACCGTCACCTTCATTGAGTCTGACATCAAACTTAATACCTGTGCTGAAATGAATCAGATCTGCGAGCTGTTTAATGGACTGGCCCAGGCCAAATTTCTCAACAGAACGCGGCATTAACTGGAAGCAAATATTTCTAATTTCGTCAGAAACGTTATCAATAAGGGCTTCAGTCTTTTTCAGAAGAGCAGTTCTGAGCTTATCGTCTTTTTGTTTCTGAATGGAATCAAAATAAAATTTAAGTGCAGAGATTTGCTGACCGATACTATCGTGCAAATCAGATGCTACTCTGTTTCTTTCTTCTTCCTGGGTTTTAATGATGGTGGCAATACGACCAGCTTCCTGCTGTATTTTGTAGGTGAGGTCGTGTATCTTAACAAGCGATTGACACTTGTTGTTATCAATCACAGAAACATGGCATTCTACCATGATTTTCTTGTTATTGGCATTGGTTACCTCAGATTCAAAATCAATGGCTTTCATATCTTTATTCAATTTCTGAATAGTTTTTGATAAGCTATTGAATTTAAGGAATTTGGTAAGGTTTTGGCCAGCTATTTCTTCTTTTTTGTGTTCAAGAAGGATGGAGAAACTTTCATTAAAGTCGATGATAACACCGGCATTGTCTATAACGACAAGGCTATCAGTAATGGAATGGAAAGCTGAGTTAAAGAAATCTCTTTTAATGGTTGTTTCTTCTAGCTCTTCACCTAACATATTGATACCTGACATAATACTATCCAGG
>JAIXYV010000101.1 GCA_027490055.1 Bacteroidota bacterium
AGATGACGATAACTTTGAACTGTTTGATTTCAAGAACCACAGAAACTTATTGTACATGGTTGGTCCCAAAGCCGTGAGCACCAAACATATTCATTACGAGTACGACGATAACTTTAATAAGCGTGAAGTGATTAGTCTGGAAACAGATACGATAGAAGCTTGCGCGATGTTATACGAAGGCAGGAGAAAAGGCTATTTTAAGAATTTCAATGAGGTTGATACCAACCTGATGAAACAATTTGATACCAGTATTGGAACTTATGTCACAATGGATGAAACCATTTTTAAATACATTGCTCAGGTACCTCTTAAATTCAAACTGAAAGCCTGGCAAAGAAACATCCAATCTATTGGCTATTATTATTTTAATTTAGAAATTAAGTCGCTGCCTCAATGGTAATTTCAAAAGGAAATGTTTCAGTGTTAAGACCTTGGAACTTATAAACCTGATTTATATCAATATCAACTAAATATAGGTTTAAAAGACTAATTTTGTAACCAAAATATAACAATACTTACGTGTCTTCAAATACAACCCGAATCGACCATGTGGTAGTAAAATTTGCCGGAGACAGTGGAGACGGTGTTCAACTCACCGGTACACAGTTTGCCGAAACAAATGCCTTGTTTGGGAACGATATAGCAACCTTTCCTGATTTTCCTGCCGAAATCAGAGCTCCTATAGGAACAGTGCCTGGTGTATCTGGCTACCAGATCCATTTTGGCAGTAGCGAAATTTTAACGGCTGGCGACCAGTATGATGTGCTGGTAGCATTAAATGCAGCAGCGCTTAAAACCAATATAAAAACACTAAAACCAAATGGTATCATCATCGCCAATAAAGATGGTTTTGATGATAAAAACCTGCGACTGGCTGGCATAGCAGAGGATAACAATCCGCTTGAAAACGGCAGCTTGGATGCCTATACTGTCTATGTTGCCGATATCACTAAACTGACTAAACTGGCAGTTGCTGATTCTGGTCTGGGGAACAAAGAAGCTGAACGTTGCAAAAACATGTTTGTGCTTGGAATCGTCTACTGGTTATTCGACCGCGATCCAGCCAACAGCATACACTTCATAGAAAACCATTTCAAAAAGAATGAACTGGTCGCTCAAGCCAATATTAAAGCGCTTAAAGCTGGCTATAACTTTGGCGAAACCTCTGAACTTTTTGGCAATCGTTTTGAAATCAGTGCCGCCGAATACACACCCGGGATATACCGCAGTATTAATGGCAACCAGGCAACTGCTTTAGGTTTAATGGCGGCGTCTGTGCAAAGCGGACTGCCTTTATTCCTTGGCTCATACCCTATCACTCCAGCTTCTGACATTCTACATGAATTGTCGAAACACAAAGGTTTTGAAGTGATGAGCTTTCAGGCAGAAGATGAAATTGCAGGTATTTGCTCAGCCATTGGCGCTTCTTATGGCGGTAAAATTGGCATCACTACCAGCTCTGGACCGGGTATTGCCCTAAAAACCGAAGCAATTGGTTTAGCCACTGTGCTGGAATTGCCATTGGTGATTTGCAACATCCAACGAGGCGGACCATCAACTGGCTTGCCAACAAAGACAGAGCAAGCAGATTTACTGCAAGCCTTATACGGCAGAAACGGCGAATGTCCAATTCTGGTAGTAGCCGCCGCGAGTCCTTCTGATTGTTACGAAATGTCTTACATGGCGGTTAAACTATCCCTGGAACATACCATTCCTGTCATGTTCTTAAGCGATGGCTATCTGGCTAACGGCGCTCAGCCCTGGCTGATAAAAACACTTGAAGAATTGCCGGAAATTACGCCGCATTATATCACCGAAAACAAGGAACTTGAAACCTATCTGCCTTATCAGCGCAACGACGATTTATCGCGCTACCATGCAGTGCCAGGCACTCCGGGCATGGAGCACAGAATTGGTGGACTGGAAAAAGAAAACATCACTGGCAATATCAGTTATGATCCGGCTAACCACGAAATGATGGTTAAAATAAGAGCCCAGAAAGTGAATAATGTTGCGAATGTTATTCCAGAACAAAGTTTTGAATACGGCAACCTCTCTTCTAAAGCACTTATCATTGGATGGGGAAGTACCTATGGTAGTATCTCAACAGCTGTCAAAGAACTGCGTGACGAAGGTCTGGATATCGCCTATATTCATATCCGTTATTTGAGTCCTTTTCCTAAAAACCTCGGACAAATTATGGAAGCCTTTAACACCATTTTTGTCGCCGAACTTAACAATGGTCAGTTGATTAAAGTACTTCGCGACAAGTACCTGAAAGACTGCATAGGCATAAACAAAATTCAGGGTCAGCCTTTCCAGGTGGCCGAAATCAAAGCACATATTAAACAAGTTAATTTCTAATGGAACTCACAGAACACAAGTTAATATTTACTTCTAAAGATCTTGAAACAGATCAGGAAGTTAGATGGTGCCCCGGCTGTGGCGACTATGCGATTTTAAAGAGTGTGCAAAAAGTATTGCCCGACTTCGGTCGACCAAAACACGAATTTGTTTTTATCTCTGGAATAGGTTGCTCATCGCGCTTTCCATACTACATGGACACTTACGGTATGCACTCGATACACGGAAGGGCGACTGCGATAGCGACCGGACTAAAATCTGCGCGACCAGAGCTAAGTGTCTGGGTGGTGACTGGAGATGGGGATGCCCTCAGTATTGGAGGCAACCACCTCATACATACTTTAAGACGCAATCCGGATCTAAATATTTTACTGTTTAACAACCAGATTTATGGTTTAACAAAAGGTCAGTTTTCGCCAACCAGCGAACAAGGTAAAATCACTAAATCCTCTCCAATAGGCACTGTCGATTTACCCTTTAATCCACTCGCATTAGCGCTGGGTTCTAATGGTACATTTGTAGCCCGAACTTTAGACCGCGATGCGAAACACCAGCAGGAAATTTACAAAAGAGCCTATCAGCACAAAGGAACATCACTGGTAGAAATTTATCAGAATTGCAATGTCTTTAATGATGGCGCTTTTGAAGTGTTCACCGAAAAAAGCTCTAAGCCTTTAAGCACTTTATTTTTGGAACACGGCAAGCCGATGGTATTTGACAATGGCAGCAAAGGGATTGTTCTGGATAACATGACCCCTAAAGTGGTGGAGATATCAGACAATCAGGTTGAGCATTTGTGGCACCACGACGAGCAAGATCCAATCAAAGCATATATCCTTTCAAGATTCTTTGACAACGACGAACTGCCGCGACCATTTGGTGTTCTCTATTGCAACAACAACCGCGACACCTTTGATGATGGCATCAATGCCCAAATCAAAAGCAAGCAGATTGCCGATAAAAAATCCGCTTTTAATCAGTTGCTTAGATCGAATAGCAGCTGGGTAGTTGGATAATTATTCATAGATTCTGTCATTTTATTTTTTTGTATATTGCGACTTTATTTAAGTCGTCATGAAAAATCTTTTTACCCTTTTCATTCTCTCTATTTGTGTTTTTACTGCCCATGCGGCCGATACCACTGTTATCAGAACCCATAACAAGGTTGTGATTAAAACCAATCCAAGTGTTGGTGTAACAGAATATCCTGCTTCAACAGAATTCCCGGATTCTACAGTCCAATACCGCAAAGTGTATATGTACCTTGAGTTCGGCTGTGCCCCTGGTTTAAGATGTGGCGAGTGGGACTATGGTAATCATATCTACTTAAAGAAAAATGGTGTGCGTTATGAAATTGCCCGTTTCATTACACCTTATGGTTTTTACTGGAACAGTTCTATGAACTGGAAGCATGGCTGGTATTACGACCTGACTGACTTCTCATATCTTTTACACGATTCGTTTGATATTATTTATCAGCACTCAGGCTATGAAGGCAATACCGACAGAGGCTGGACCGTAACCATGGACTTCACAATGGTGCATGGCGAACCAGCCAGAATTCCTCAGGGACTGAATACACTTTACAGAGTAAATGCCCCTTATGGCAATGTCAATAATCCTTTCAGCAATGTCGTAACAGAAAAAACATTTACAATACCAGACAGCAGCGATATGGTAGCCTTTAAAATTATTCAGACCGGTCATGGTATGGACCAGCAAGAAAACTGCGCTGAGTTTTGTTCAAAAGAAAGAACAGTACTTCTGGATAATAATGTCATTTCAAAAATGAATGTTTGGAGAAATGATTGTGGCTTTAACTCGTTATACCCACAGGCTGGCACATGGATATACGACCGTGCAGGCTGGTGCCCTGGTGCGCCTGTAGATCCAAGTGATTTATTCAGTAAAATGAGTCCGGGCTCTACCCACACCTTTAACCTTCAGATGCAGGACTACTCTAACACTACCGGAGGAAGTGCTAACTACGACTTAACGACCTTTGCCCTGTACTTTAAAGACAATCGCAAACAAAGAGATGCTGCTATTGAAGACATCTTGGCGCCTTCTACTCACCTGGATTATTTAAGATTAAATCCTACTTGCGGTGCCCCAATTATCAGAGTGCGTAACCTTGGCAGAGATACCATTAAACGTTTAGTATTCGACTACGGAAAAGTTGGTGGCGATACTCAGAACATCTGGGTGCCTTGTAATATTGCTCCGTTTGAAAATGGCGTTGTGGAACTTGAAGCGATTTACAACTGGAGTGGTGCCGGCAATAAATTCTTCGCTACTATTACTAAAGTTAACGACATGGCAGATGAAAATACAGTAGACAACACATTGTATTCTACCATCACCAGATCACAAACTTTCCCTGATAAAATCTATGTGGTGTTTAAGTCTAATAATGCACCTACTGAAAATAGTTATAAAATTACAGATTCAAGAGGCAATGTGGTTTTCAGCAGAAATAACTTCGTGGCCAATACGATTTACAGAGATACTGTTTACCTTAAAAATAATATCTGCTACACCTTCGAATTCTCTGACGAAGGTCCTGGTCCGAGCAACAACCCTCTCAACGAAGACGGACTCGACTGGTGGGCTAATCCAAACGATGGCGCAGGTTACATTCAGATCAGAAGTGGTAAAAATAATACCATGCTGAAAAACTTTAATGCAGACTTTGGCACTAAGCACTTACTAAACTTCTATACCTCTTTCAACATGTCAATTGATGAAAGCAATACTGAAAAAGGCATGCAGATAGACATACTGCCAAATCCTGGCGTTCAAAGTGCCAATATCAGTATCGAAACTGTCAACACTTTGCC
>JAIXYV010000080.1 GCA_027490055.1 Bacteroidota bacterium
AAGCCAAAAATAAAGAGGAGAGAGGTTTTCATTGCGATGTAAAAATAATTAAATTTTAGATAATTGAAAATATAAACCATTGAGTATTGTAAGTGATAAAAAAACCGAGCAATTCACTCATTAAAGTGTTGGTCGGTTCTTTATTGTTTTAAAAATTATTGCGGCTAATCTTATTTGCCTTTAAATGGCTGGTAGCGAATACCGAAATAGAACTCCCTGCCGCGGGTCGGTCCCCAGTTAAATGAAGTATCGAAATACGGACTGAAGGGATTCTGCCAGCTGACGATTGGTCTTAATTGTCGGTAGTCGAACAAGTTTTCTACGCCACCATATAGTTCCAGTTTTTTCCAACTTTTAGTCGCTTGAACATTAAAAGTGGTATAGGGTTTCGACCACTTGGCTTGTCTGTAGATGTCCGGATTTTTATCGGTGTCAGGCAGACGTTGTTTGCCAAACCAATGCGCATTAACATCAACACGCCATTTTTTGCTTTTGGGTAAATACGACAATGCCATTAATACTTTATGTCTGGCGTTAAAAGGTAATTGTGTTTTTACTGATTGTGTGATGCGATAAACATCCAGATAATTATAGGCAGCTTTTACTTCAAACAGTTTGTAAAGTTTAAGATTGACATCTGTTTGGAAACCATTGGCAATAGAGGTTTCTGTAAAATTACTGATATAAGCAATGCCTGGGTCACTGTCGTAATCGGGAAAGAACTGGTTTTGAAATCGTGTTTGATAAAAGTCGGCGGTAAGGTAGCCTTCTAGTTTTTTGGTTTTAAGTTTTCTGAAATAATTTAATCCCCAGTTAAAGGCTTTCTCAGGTTGTAAGGTTTCTTTGAAGATGATGTTACGCGAACTGGCCATAAGCGCAGTGTTTTCAGAAAACAGATTAACGGTGCGCCATCCGGTGCCTGCAGAAGCTCTTAGAATACTTTTCTCTGTCAGGTCGTATTTCAACATCATGCGCGGAGTTGGTAACCATCCAAATTGGTTGTGGTGATCGATGCGCAAACCAGTGATGAGTGTGATCAAATCGCCTCGCCATTTAAACGTGTTTTCTGCAAAAGCCCCCGGAATATATTCTTGCTTAAGATAATTCCCCATGTAAGAGCGTTTCAAGAAAGTGTCCGAAAAACCAATGTTTTCGTTAATTTGAAGTTGTCTGAAACTTAAACCACTTTTGAACTCGTGGTTGCGCCAGGTGCCTTCGTATTGCAGATTGGCGTATGAGCTGTATTGACGGGCTTGGTATTGTACTGTGCCGAACCAGGAATTCTGTCTGTGTTGTAAGCCAGAGGCCATTAAGGTTATCGTGTTTTTGGCATCGAATACATAGCCCGATTTGGTATACACTTCGGCTTGCAGGTAGTCGACATTCTGACCGTAAACACTGGTGCTGCCGGCATCTGTTCGGTAATTGTAATTGGTTTGACCGCCACGACGTTTTTCAGATAAAAAGCGCATACCAATGGTAGTATGAAATCCTTTTTTATTGGCATTGCCATACATTAGTTTGTCGTAAAGCATATAGCGTTGCATCTGGGGCAGGTCGAGAAAATTATCTTTATCACGGTCCCATTTCTGAGCTGGTTGAACCACCTGTCCTGAGACAAGATTTCGCCATTTTGATTTGCCATGACTGAAGGTGAAATTGTAGTGGTTTTCGCCGAAGCTATTGATATAAAAGTTGAGTAATAGTTTCTCTGCTTTGTCCGGATTTTTAGGGATCACATTGATTTGTCCCACCATGCTTTCAAAACCTTGAAGGACAGATGTGGTACCCTTGGAAACATAAATATTATCTACCAGTGTGCCAGGAATACTACTGATGCCGTAGGTGTATGATAGACCTTGAATTAAAGGGATACCATCAATCAATACCTGGTTGTATACACCAGACAGTCCCAGAATGCGCAGTTCTTTAGCGTTGGTGATGATATTGGTCGTCATGGGTTGCACGGTGCCTTGTGTTTCGAAACAACCTGCCAGGTCGCAGCAAGCAGATTTTTTCAATTCGCCAGACGTGATAATTTCTGTTTTAATGGTATGTGCACCGATGAGAGAGGTTTGCCTTTGAGACGAGGTACTGACTTTTGCACCATCAATATTTTGAATGGGAGAGAGGATGATGGTGTAAAATAGAGCAGTGTCCAGTGGTATCTCAATCGTTTTATAATTGGGGTGCATGATTTGCAATACCTGATTCTCTTTTTGTGCAAGCACTATCTCGAAAAAACCTGTGCTATCGCTTCGACTTTTTTGAGTTGATGTTGGTGTAGAGACACTGGCATTTGCAACGACTTTCCCATCAGAAGATTTGATTAATCCAGTAATTCTGACCTGAGCAGAAAGCATAGCAGGAAATATCAAGTATAAAGCTAGGCTTAATACTTGTTTCAATACAGCAGAACTCATGTTAAGGTGCTGTTTTAATTTCTACTTCGTGAACTTTGGCATTGGGGTCTTCGCAGGTGCCGGTATTTTCGATCACGGTTTTTAAATCGCTAACACTAATTTTAGATGGATTAAAAGTAACGGTAATGCTTTCACCATCAATCTTTACTTTTTTAACACCTTTTTTACGGTAGAGTGCTGTTTCGACCATTTTTGAGTCGGTGCTGCATTCCATGTTAGAGGCTTTAAAAGTAGTGGTAGCGGTTTTCGTGCTGTCTTGAAATGAAGACTTTGAGTTAATGCATGTATTGTTGATGGCAGTTGTTGCTGCTGATGTATTTGATGGACTTGTATATAGAACAAGTGCAAGAATGAAATGGGTCATTGTTGAATAATTTAATAAGTTGAAAATAGTAAGCGTTTTAGTTTTTGAAGAACACTAAACTATTTTAGGCGGTTGCCATTTCTTATTAAAGTAATCAGAGAAAAAACGGACTTGGTAGTAATTGTTATGTTGAGTAAAAAGAGCGGATGCCTCAATAAAAACAATTTGTTTAGCGGTAAAAGAAAATCCGGAACAGGCTCCACAGGTAAAGAAAGGAGAGCAGGATTCTTTTTGTTCTTGTTTGTCTTCGCTGTCCTCGGTTTTGTCGGAGGGCAAATGTTTGCAGCAATCGTCCTGAAAGCTACTGCTAATGGTGTTTTTACTGATGCTAGGCACACAGCAAGGGAACAGGGATGTTGCCAGGACCAGAATAAGCAATATGTAGCTCAGTGCTTTCACTCATACAAAATTAAGTGATTACAATGAGATTTAAAACAGCACTTTTTGTTTGGTAATAGCGTGGATGAAATTTTCGGATATTATCAGAATCTTATTATAAATTGCATAAAATTTAGCCTTAATGAGATCAAGTTCAACAAGTCTTTTGCTGATTGTCTTCTGTTTGCTGATTTGTCAGTCGTGCGAGCAAAAGCAGCACGCCTATGTAGGTTTGCTAACAGGTAGTTGGCGCATGAAAGACAGTTTGCAACAAGAGATTTATGAGTTTAAAAAAGGCAGCTTTAAAAAACAGGGTGTTTATGATACCATGTTCTCGCAAACGGAAGGCTTGTATTTTATTAACGAAAACAAAAAACGCAACTCTGTTACTTTAACTTTAGTGCCGAATGATTTGTTGCCTTACGATCCTGATATGATTATTATGATGCCTTGCGAAAACTTTGATATTGTGTCTATCAATGGCGAAAAAATGGTGGTCGTTAAGTCGGTTAAAGTGCCAGGCGCATTAGGGAATGTATACAGAGCCGATGCGGATACCCTTTGGCGGATCAATAATTAAAGCTGAAATCATGTCTACTGATAATCTATTGCTTTTTGTAGGACATGGTGTTGTTTTGTGTCTGATACTTGTTGTTTTTCTAAAAAATAAAAGTAAATCGCAAACGCTTACACATTTATTGGTACTCGGTATATACAGTTGTTTATTGGGGTATGCGCTGATTTATAAGTCAGGCGGAGGGTCTGCCCTTGTGTGGTGGTTTTGCTGGTTGCTGGCTTTATTGATGCACACGCTCGTTTTGAGTGTTCAGTTGCTTAGATATTATTCAAAAAAGTTTTAATAAATTTTTAGAGCAGGTGCTTCTTCAAACCACGCGAATGAACCTCCAATAAGACTGTAGACAGGGTTGTTGAATTGCTGCCTAAGTAATAGGGCTGCTCTTTTGGAGCGACCGCCACCACTGGCGCACACAGTGACGATGCAGGCATCGGATTTTGGGTCAAACAAGCCTTTTTCAATGTGTTCAAGTGGAATATTAACAGCATCAGGAATGTGTAAATCTTTGAATTCCCTGGCAGATCTGACATCGATAAGTAGAACTTTCGAAGCGTTTAAAAGAAGATGTAATTCGTTAATAGAAATTGTGTCTGTCATAATCAACTAAGTTGTCTAAATTTATGAGTAAGAATTTGTGTGATATTGGGGTTTTTCGTCATGCATAGCATACGGAATCGTATAATCAACGCTGATGTGACAGTGAGCAAAGCAACAGCAAGAATAGCGGCATTAATACTAAATTTATCAGCAAGCAAACCTGTGAGTATTGCTCCTAATGCATACCCCAGGTCGCGCCATAGCCTGAAGATGCCGATGCTTTTAGTTCTGTCTTCGGGGTGAATATTGTCGGCGATACTGGCCATAAATGTTGGATATACCATAGCAGTGCCAAGACCGAGCAGGAATGAAAGTGCGATATATTGCCAGTATGTAGTGGCAGGAATAAAAGCTATGATTATCAAACCTTGCAGTAACATGCCCCAAAAGAGTAAACTCTTTTTGCAAATTCGATCGGCGAGGCGTCCGGTTACAATTTGTGCAAGTCCCCAAACAGCAGGGTACACAGCCACAATTGTTGCCGTTTCTGATAGGCTAAAACTTTTATTGATGAGTAAGACTGGCAGGAGGCCCCATATCATAGCGTCGTTGAGGTTATTGATTAATCCAGCTTGTGTTACAGCACTTAAATTGGAGTTAAGAAAGGTCGTGGTTTTGAAAATGTTTTTAGTGCGCGTTTGATGAGATTGTAGACTTTCTTGTTTGACAAAAGCACTAGTATCTTTTACCAGGATGACAGACGAGAGCAAGCCAGCAATAGAGAGTGCTACACCAATGTAGAAAGGATACGGTCGCAGACCATGTTGCTGAGCAATAGCACCTGTGATATAGGCCACTACTGCAACGGCGAGGTAGCCGGCAAATTCGTTAAGACCCATAGCGAAACCACGATTTTTTTCGCCGGCGATATCAATTTTCATTACCACTGTCATGCTCCATGTAATACCTTGTTGTATGCCTAAAAGGATATTGGCAACAATGATCCAGTTCCAGCTCGTGGCATACATAAGAATAAAGGGAACAGGGAGGGCAAAGAGCCAGCCGATTACCAGTAAGTTTTTCTTGCCAAGTTGTTTAGCTAAACTACCTGCGAAGTAATTGCTGAAAGCTTTTACCAGTCCGAAGACAATGATAAAAGAAAAGATAGCAGTTTTTGCGGCCAGGTGAAATTCTGCTTCAGCGATTTGTGGGAGGATGCTGCGTTCCATGCCTATCATTCCGCCGACGAAGGCGTTGATGATAACCAGCACACTGAACTGAAAGAAGTTCTCCCTTAAGCCAGGTTGTATGGCATGAGAAAAAGATAGAATATCAGTGTTGCGAATTCGTTGTTCAGGCAAGGTAGTGGTGGTTTCGGCTACAAAATTACACACCCCGAAATCGAAAGCACTTTACATATGATAAGAAATTCAGTGTATACCTCTAATTCGACTGAGACTAACGGGAGTGATACCTAAGAAAGAAGCGATGAACTTTAGGGGCACTCTTTTAAGGACATCTGGCGCTTCTTTGATGAGGGCGTTATAGCGTTCTTCTGCGGTGTGAAACTGAATGCTTTCAACGCGGCAAATATTGTCGATTAGCGCTTCTCGAACGATAATGTTGAAGAGTTTTTCGAGTTCAGGAAACCGATCGAAAAGTGCAAAGAAAAGGCTGGCATTGAGACTGATGATTTCAGAATCTTCAAGAACTTGAATAGCTTTTTTAGAAGGCTGACCGTTGAATAAACTTTCGTAGCGAACAACGATGCTGTTATCGAAAGAGAAACTTTCGGTGATATCGATATCCTCTTTAAAATAGTAGATGCGCGCGACGCCAGATTTTAGGAAGTAAATTGTTTTGCAGGTGTGACCGATGGGTTGGAGTTCAGCGTTTTTCTTTACCTGTTGCAGTTTTGCCAGATGTTTTATTTCCATTGCTGCAGCGTCTGAAATTGGCAACAGCGAATTGAAATAATTAATTAATGCATCCATAAAGGCAAGTTCCGGATTAGTCGGCTTCGTATGCCAGACTTACGGTAATAGATGCGGTTTTGTATTTCGCATTGGTGTTAAATGTGCCTCCCCAAGAATAGTCTTCAGAAGAGTTTTGTGCCACGATTTGGAACACCCCCATGGTTGCCGATTTTAATTTGCCCAGATCGCTGTTAGCATTTTCTGCGATTTTTTCAGCGCGGATATTAGCGTCTTTGGTGGCTTCGGCAATCATTTCTACTTTTAGCTCTGCAAGTTGAGTGTAGTAGTATTCAGGACTTTCAGAATAAAATTCGACACCAGAGTTGATGAGCTCGCTCACCTCTCTCGAGATTTTCTCAATTTTATCGACGTTTTTAGATTCAACAGTGACGCGTTGGGTTAGGTTATAGCCAGTGAAGTATGAAGACGTCATGTTGCCATTATCGTCGTATGAGTTAGAGAAATCCTTATTGATATCGATTGAGGAGAATACTAATTCTTTTTCTTTAACGCCTTTAGAGATGAGGTATCTTTTGATGGTTTCTCTATCGCGGTCGAGTTCGGCGTAAGCATCTTTAAGGATCATATTTTTCTTAGAGAAGGAACCTGACCAGACGATAAGATCGGAGGTGAAGTCTTTAGATCCGAGACCGGTGACGCTGATGCTTTGCTGAGATTTATTGCGGTTCATGAAAGCATTCCCGAGCAGGAAGGCAGCAATTACAACAGATAGCGCGATGAGGGCAGTGTTAAGATGTTGTTTCATTTCTATGCGAATATCAGGAGTTTTTTTGATTTTTCGATAAAATTAACCTGGAAGGTTGTCAACCTTCCAGGTTGACTCGGAAAATTATCCGTTTTAGGTTTTTTTCAATTTACTCAGTCGTGGTGTGGTGAAAGCCGTTTGCGAAAAATGACGACCTTCCAGGTCGTCGACCTGGAAGGTCGGTTTTTCCACTATTCTGCCTTAAATTTGCTGAAATCGATTTTAAAATGGCTCAATATATTTTTCACGCTTCCGATACTCGCGGCGATGCCGATCATGGCTGGTTACACAGTCGTCATACTTTTAGTTTTGCCGGCTATTACCACCCGGAAAGAGTGCATTTCGGCATGCTCAGAGTACTTAACGACGACTATGTTGCGGCAGGAATGGGATTCGGAACACATCCGCATGATAATATGGAAATTATTTCTATCCCGCTGGAGGGCGACCTCGAGCACAAGGATAGTATGGGGAATACTACTGTCATCAGAAATGGCGATATCCAGGTGATGAGCGCCGGAACAGGTATTACTCACAGTGAGTACAATCACAATAAAGATTTACCAGTGAAGTTTCTGCAGATCTGGGTTTTTCCGGATACTCGTAATGTCAGTCCGCGCTACGGTCAGGTCACTTTGAATTTAAACGACAGACATAACAAACTTCAGCAAATATTATCACCATCCCCAGAGGATGAGGGCGTATGGATACATCAGCAGGCTTGGTTTCATTTAGGTAAATTTGACGATCAGATTAATACTAACTATACAATTAAAAAGTCGGGCAATGGTGTTTATGCCTTTGTCTTAAGTGGCGAATTTGAAATTGATGGTAAGGCATTGTCAAATCGCGATGGACTAGGCATCTGGGATACAAGCGAAATTGCTATAACATCAAAATCTGCAGGGTCAGAAATATTATTGATGGAAGTGCCGATGAGGTAATTTTCCACCTGGAAGGTTGGGAACCTTCCAGGTATAGAACTTAATCGTTTTACGAATTTTTCAATTTGCTAAGTCGTGGTGCGGAGAAAGCCGTTTACGAAAAACGACCACCTTCCAGGTCGACGACCTGGAAGGTGGTCGTTTTTTACATCCTGAATAATACCGCAAAAATCAAGCGGTTTTCTTTCTTCACTAAATCTGGTCGCCAGTCTGCTGGAAGGACTGTCGTGGTATAGCCACTCGGTGAGGTTACTCCGCCTGGTCCAGCAAAATAAGGCACACTCGAATGTCTGCTGACAAATTCTACTCTGAAAGTAATACTTTGATTGGGCATATAATCAAGATTTGCTGAATAATCCCATCCGGTAAATTTATCGCCCGGATTGGCAGTAAACGGATAAGTACCAATAGTCTGGGTTGGATTATTTGGGTTGGGTAAGGCGTTGGCCTGACCAGTAGGGAGCAAAACCAGGTATCTACCCGGATTTGACATATACCCACCACCAAAAGTACATGCCAGCTTATTGTTTAAAAACCAGATTCTGTTATAGAACATAGCACTTAAGAAATGTTGAGTTGGAGTAGCAGAATCGCCATTAAAGGCCTTAACACCGCCGCCGTTTTCGAAACCAATATCGCCTGTCAAAGAAAATGCCATCTTTGAGATGCCTCTGGACAATGGCTTGTCGTAATATTTTAATAAAACACTGTTGTCAGAATGAAATCTTTTGCGATCTGGAAGTCCCGCTGCATCTGTGCCGTAGTAGTTATTGGTGATCAGTTTTAGATTGTTTTTCATGTAAGTGATACTTCCGCCAATCCCCGGCATTTTATTGAATTTTCCATAACTCTGCCAGCCATTGATGATCCATGGCTCAATCTTTAAATGTTTAGTTGGGTGGATCTGGATTCTTAAACCGTTAAAAAACCATGGCGTATTGTCTGAGGTAAATGAGGCCTGATATTCCCAGTTCTCGCATTGGTAATAAGAATTTAATCCGATATAAGACATAAACATCCCTGCATCGATGTTGATGCCATACCATTTGTTGATGTGATAACCGGCATAGGCTTCACTTAAATATCTATAGACCGTCGGTAAGTCGTACTGACCTTTATACTGACTAAAATCGTTTCTCGGTACAACGGTTGTGCGAGTTCCAAACTGTGTCATAATCCGGGCTCTGGCACCTTTGAAATTAAAGTCGCCGCCAAAATGAACGGCAGACAATTGCATTTCATTGTTCCTTGCCAGTGCTGTAGAACCGACAACTGTGTTGTCTATTGGTTTGTTGAATGAATGCGTATAGTTAGCATCTATCATCACCGAAGGTGTAAAATAGGGGTTGTGAAAAATTGCAGAATCTCTTCTGTCGTTGCCGTTCTGCCAGCTAGCGTCTATGCCTTCGAATGGTGTTTTGTTTTGTGAAAAATTTGGGTTAAAAATCAGGCATAGCAATCCCGATATGAAAAGTTTTTTCATGTTAAATGAGGTGTAAAGTGTTTTAAATATTTATCTTTCTAGTCTGTCTAATTCAACAGCATTAGCTGGGTGGTAGATGAGTGGAACCTGTTCAATAAGCACATCGCTCTTCTCTAGTCCGAAAGCACGCTCGTCACTTTGTCCTAAACTTTTAAGTCTGAAGTAAGCATTCATCAATAAACCTTCTCTTACAGTAAATTCATTTTCGATGGAGATGAATTTCTCCAGTATCACAAATTTGAAATCGGGTTCTGAATTGTATTTAGTGGAGCCATCCGGACGAATATGCAATTTCAGTTCTCGTTGTTTTACCAGGTCCTGAACAATTTTTTTGAAATACATTTCTGTTCTTGGTTTTATTCTGAAACCTACATTTATATTAATTCTGATGACTTTGTCATCGATCAGTTCAGAGACAGAATAGTTGAGTGTGTATGGACTCTCTGTTCTTTGCAAATGGACAAACCAATAGACATCCGCTCGCTTAGGTTTTTTGGCAAAAATAGACTTGACGATTTTTTCTTCAATATCCGTTCTTCTGTCTGCTTTTGTAAGGTAGATTAAGTGCGTTGAGAATTTCGGAATATTGTCATCAACACTCAAGTCAATGAACTGCTGAGAATACTTTCCAAGGTCTTCGAATCGCATGAATTTGTTGTTCACCTTGCGGGCATAGTACCAGATATACATGACCATGAAAATGAATAGTTCAAAGAAAAGGAACATCCATCGCTCTCTAATTTTAGCGACATTGGCGATGAAAAACGAAAGTTCAATACATCCAAACACGATCAGAATGGTCCATACCAGCCACTTGTTCCATTTCAATCGGAAGATCATAAAGTAGCTTAATAAAATGGTGGTCATGATCATGGTGATGGTGATTGAAAAGCCATAAGCCGCTTCCATATGAGTTGAAGATTTAAAGTACAAAATCATCATCACGCAACCTATCCATAAAATTGTATTGACGCTTGGAATATAAATCTGACCTTTAAGTTCTGTTGGCTGTCTTACGGTTACTCTTGGCCAGAAGTTTAAGTTGACTGCCTCGTTAATTAAGGTATATGATCCGCTGATGAGCGCCTGAGAGGCGATGATGGTGGCAGCGGTAGCGATACCAATACCAGGTAAAAGGAACCAGTTTGGAATGATTTCGAAAAAGGGGTTTCTGCCATCGAGAGTTGCCTGACCTTGCATTAACCAGGCAGCTTGACCGAGGTAATTAACGACCAGGCAAATTTTAACAAATACCCAGGTGATTCGGATGTTTCTTCTGCCGCAATGACCCAGGTCGGAGTATAAAGCTTCGGCACCAGTAGTGGCCAGGAAGACGGCCCCCAGTAACCAGAAACCTTGAGGGTATTCGACTAACAGGTGGTAAGCATAGTATGGGTTTAGCGCCTGAAGTATGGCTGGATAGTCGATGATTTTATTGATCCCAACTACCAATAGCATGGTGAACCAAACGACCATAACCGGGCCGAAGAATGTACCTACTTTTTGAGTGCCGAATCGCTGAAAGAAAAAGAGAAATGTTAAGATGACGATAACAATTGGCACCACGGGGATATGACCTAAACCTTCAACCATTTCCAGGCCTTCTACAGCTGAAGCAACAGAAATAGGAGGGGTGATAATACCATCTGCAAGCAGGGTTGTGGCGCCAAGGATTGTTGGTATGACTAGTTTTTTGCCGTATCGTCTGACTAAAGCGTACAAAGAAAAAATCCCTCCTTCGCCTTCGTTATCCGCTTTAAGGGTGAGCCAAATGTATTTAAAACTTGTTTGAAAAACGAGGGTCCAGAACACACAACTGATGCCTCCAAAGACGAGTTGTTCGGTAATAGGTTTGTCGCCAATAATGGCTTTTAAAACGTAAAGTGGGCTGGTGCCGATGTCGCCATAGATGATACCAAGGGCAACCAGTAAGGAGGCGGTTGTGACTTTGTTTTTGTCTAGTGTTAGGGAACTCATTTGTGTGTCTAAAATAACACTACAAAATTCCGTTAAGTTTTATAAGCAGAATATAAAGACTTAGATGGAGGGTATAAAGATTTTATAAAGATTTTTTTGAATCTGTAAATCTGTAACCTACACCACTTTCGGTAATGATATAATTGGGATGTACAGGATCGTCTTCGATTTTCTTACGTAACTGAGCAACATACACTCTTAGGTACTGCGATTGATCCTGATAACTGTTGCCCCAGATATTTTTGAGAATATATTGATGTGTTAGCACCTTGCCTTCGTTTTTGGCAAGTAAACTAATAAGCTGATACTCTGTAGTAGTAAGCTTAATAAGATGTTTGTTCTTTTTAAAAGTTCTTGCCACGAAGTCGATTTCTAAGTCGCCAATAATTTTTATTTCTGCATTGGGTTCATGGAAATTTTTACGAAGACATAATCGTATTCTGGCGAGAAGTTCTCCAGATCTGAATGGTTTGGTAAGGTAATCGGATGCGCCATGGTCAAGTGCGTTGACTATATCTTCTTCGTTATTAAGAACAGAGAGGATGATAACAGGTTGATTGTACCACTCTCGAAGATGTAATAGTACTTCATGGCCACTAATATCAGGCAAGCCTAGGTCGAGAATAATAAAATCAGGAGGGTGATTAGCGCTTTGAACGAGGCCTTCGTGACCAGTAGTGGCGAGTCGCACATCAAAATCATTGTTCTTAAGAGTTATCTCTAATAACTTCCTGATTTGAGGTTCATCATCAATAATTAAAACAGATTGTTTATTCATTTTTAAGATGATTAATGTAGGAGCCTTGAGTAGGAAATGAGATAGTGAATTTAGCGCCACCAGTGTCAATGTTGTTGACTTTGATTGTGCCGTTATGTGCCTCGGTATAACCTTTTGCTATTGATAGTCCCAGGCCAGTCCCACCGCTATAACTATGACTGCCGCGATAGAATTTTTCGAAGATAAAATCAATCTCATTGTATTGAAATCCTTTTCCGTTGTCGGCAATATAAATTTTACAGAAGTTGGCAATGAAGTCGGTTTTAATAGTGATTTCAGAACCTTCAGGGGTGTGTTGAACAGAATTCAGAACGATGTTGTGAATGACGATTTCAATTAAGCCATGATCCAGTTTTAGTAATGGAAGCTTAGGGTTGTTTACAAAGTTAATTCGGTGAGTTTTGATGTGCGAGAAGTATTTATTGATGAGGTTCTGAATCAATTCATTCAGGTCGCACCAATCAGTTTTTATTTTAAGAAAACCCGATTCAAGGCGACTTACATTTAAAAGATTTTCAACTTGTCTGTTAAGTCTAACCGCCGCTATTTCAAGTTCGTTGATCAGGATTTTGCGGTCTGTTTCATCTTGTTTGTGAGAATCGTTTTTTAAAGAATCTATCCCTATTAATAAACTTGATATAGGCGTTTTTAATTCATGAGAAATTGAGTTGATGAGTGTATTGTATAGTTTAATTGTTTTTTCTTTTTCTTCTTTTTCCGCCGCTTGCTTTTCTGCTTTTCGTATTTTAAATGTTAGAGCAGTGTGCACACCAGCGATAATAAAATACATCATAAAGAAAATAATGTCTTCATTATTTTCGATATGGAAATTAAATCGGGGAGGAATAAAGAGGTAGTTCCATAGTAAAGCAGAAATAAAGGCTGAAGCAAGAACAGGGATGATATCGAAACTAAGCGCTAAAATGGAGATTAAAAGGAGTTGAATAAAGCCCACCATTTTATAGCCAACAAGTCCATTAAGCAGTAAGCCAGCACCTGAGACAGCAGCAACTGCAATCAGGCTAATTACAAATTGTTTTAAAATAGAATATTTACCTTTAAACACTAGGTCAAATTTACTGTGAATGGTATAAAGATTTTATAAAAATTATCAGATTGCGGAATAGGTTTTTACTTAATCGTTTTACAATTTTTTCAATTTACTAAGTCGCGGTGCGAAGAAAGCCGTTTACGAAAAACGACAACCTTCCAGGTCGACGACCTGGAAGGTTGTAAAATACCACAATTTTTTCCTATCTTTGAATTTCAAACCAATAGTTAAAATGAAAAAACTACTTAATGTATTTGTTCTTTCGGCCTTTGTGCTGATTCTTTTGCAGTCTTTTGAGTTCGATGGTGGTAGCAAAAGAAGAAGAGATGGAACTAACCCTGGTTATACTGGTTCGCCTGGCGATTCATTTAAAAACTGTACAGCATGTCATGGTGGCACGACTCAAAATGTCGATGGTTGGATCGTGTCTAATATTCCTTCAAGTGGTTGGGTGCCGGGACAGAGATATACAATAACAGCAACTAACACTAAGATGGGCGCAACCCGTTTTGGTTTCCAGGTGTCTCCACAGGCCTATAATGGTACTTTGTTAGGGGAGATAATCGTTACTGATACTGGAGCAACCCAGTTTGTGGGCAATAAAAAATATATAACCTATAAAGCTGCTGGAGTTGACGGTGTAGACAGTCGCTCTTGGTCGTTCGACTGGATTGCGCCTGACAGCACCATCAGTGAAGTTGGGTTTTATGGCGCCTTTAATTCTAACCCTGGACATAAAGACAACGACAAAACTTTTTTAAGTGTCCTTAAAGTTTATCGCGCCGGACATAAATCGTCTATTAATTCAGTAAATAAAACTTCTGCTTGTTCTGTGTTTCCAAATCCTTCAAATTCTAAAATTGCAGTGAAGTTCGAACAGGTTATTGAATCTAATACTTCTATAGAGATATTGGATTTGAATGGCAGAACCATTAAATCACTTTTAAATACCACCATACCACAAGGACATTTTAGCGCTCAATTTGATATCAGTGATGTAGCTTCAGGTTCTTATATTTTGAGTATCATTAATGCAAACGGCAGGATTAATCAATCCATTTTAATCACAGGAAATTAATACTGTAGTTGTAGCTTTTCAAAAAACTGACCAAGGTCATGTCGGTTGAAATGTTTAAGTTGCATATTATTAAGAGTTTAAATGATTCGAACTGATAAAAATTATAGTAATAATTAACTGATTTGTTTTATTTTTGTAGTAAGTAAATACGTAAAATTCCAATGATTAACCCTGAGAAAATAGAATTAGCCTACATCATCGACGATGATATTACCACTATTGAGTTGGTGAAAATGAATAACGATCGATTTGGTTTCTGCGAGCGACTGGTTACATTTACTGATCCGGTGCTGGCTAACCAGACCATCAATGAGGCTATAGATAAAGGTGTAGATGTGCCACAAATGATTTTACTGGACATCAATATGCCAGTGATGGATGCCTGGGATTTTCTTGATAAAATGAACGATGTATTGGTGGAAAGCGAGGTTTCTGTATTCATTTTGTCTTCATCTATTAATCCGGAAGACATGGAGAAATCGAAACAATATTCTTCAGTACTTAAGTATATTCTAAAACCACTTAGTTTAGATAAGATCGGAACTATGTTAGGGCTGATTCAGAAAAGTGGCAAATTGAATCAATAAGTTATTAAAATAAGGCCGGATTTATCCGGCTTTTTTTATATGCTATCAGGTCGTTCTTCAGCGTTCAATATGTAGGAAGCTTGGTTCACGCCAGTCTCCGAGAAAAATTCCAGATGGGTATATTTAAATCCAAGCTTTTTTAGAAGGGTGGCAGAATTGGTGTTCTGAGGGTGGTGCCCTGCAAAAATACTTTTAATATTTAAGGTGTTGATGGTGTACTCAATCATTGCAGAAGTGGCTTGAAAACCATAGCCTTTGTGCCAGTATTGTGGTAAGATTTGAATGCTCAGTTGAAAAATGCCTTCAAAAAGTTTATAGGGACGTAAACCACAGACTCCAATAAATTCATTGTTTTTTAGAGAAAAGAAGGGCCAGTATTGGACACCAAATTTGTTGACATTTGCGATTTCTGATTTTAAAAGCTCGCGTATTTCACTGTCTGTAAGCGGACCGTCGGCAAATAATGTTTGTGTAACATCTGGATTGCTCCATAGTTGGTGGGCGAACTGAAAGTCGCTGTCTGACCAGTTACGAAATCCGAGTTCGCTGGTCTCTAAGAAATAAGTCATTATGTAAGTGTAATTGTGTAATGCTACAAATGTAGTTTCTTTTTGTCTCATCGCCAATTTTCAAATTGAAATCAATTGAATGATGAAGTTTGTTTGCGTTAAATGCAATATCCTTGATGCTTTAAATATATTTAGTGGATTTTCTACACCAGGAGTTCAAATCGAATTTTTGATTTACGTTAAGCGGTAGATTTTAAGTTTGAAAATAGAGCTTTAAAAAGTAAAAGGAATGATTAGAAAGATAAAAATGCCACTGTCCTTTTTAGTTTATTAGGGCTTGTTTTATTTAGTGTGCATGAATTACAACCAAATATTCCATGTGTACAACCATGCTATTGCTTTTGAAGATTTGTTTAAGGATGAGTTTTGCTACAGTATTTTCTTAAACAGACTCACGATACATATTTTACCATATGCCGATATTCTGGCTTTCTGTTTAATGCCTAATCACTTTCATCTTGTACTTAGAATACGGTCGGAAGATAAGGTAAAAGCGGCAGTTGAATTTATGTATAATCCTGTAAAACGATCTGATAGAATAGAGTATGTGAAATTGAAAATGCAACAATTGGACAATAATCCTTCTTTGTTTTTTAGCCGAAGGTTCTCAGATTGCTTTAATAGTTATTCGAAGACCATTAATAAAATATATAATAGGAGGGGGAGTCTTTTTATCAAAAACTTCAAACGGAAAATTGTTGATTCTGATTCTTATCTCACTCATTTGATATATTATGTGCATGTAAATCCTGTTAAGCATGAATTGCGTAAAGATATTAATCAATGGCAATGGAGTTCATACAAATCGTATTTTAAAGAGGACTTTAACTTTGTCGAGACATCCTATATTATAAATCATTTCGGAGGATTAGATGTGTTTCTGGAACATCATAATAGGCCATACCGACGCCCAAGTGCTGACGATGATGATCATGACACGGAAGTTGGATTCCTAAGTCATTTTAAGTACTTTTAGTCAGTAATTGCCTTAAGCGTTTTAGGGTTTTTAAAAGATATAAGTGATAGCAAGGGGAAAGCCGTTTGGGAAAAATGACAACCTTCCAGGTCGAGAACCTTCCAGGTCGACAACCTTCCAGGTTAATATTTACTCAAAATTTTAACTGTCCTGAAATTATTATTCCCGCTTACTGCGATGAAATAGATTCCCGTCATCAAACTACTCATGTCTATCTGAATGGAATTGCGATTGAAGTTACTCATGATCCTTTGCTCCCAGGTCTTGCCATATAAGTCGATGATCTTGATGTCGGCATTGCCGTAGACAAATTCAGGATAGGAGAGGTTGATGGTTAATTCGCTGTTCGGACCAATTGGGTTAGGTAAAAAATCGACATCTAATCCGGCACACACGCCACTCATCCAGTTTAAAACGCCATACTGATTAAAAGCAGTGCATTGATTGCGATATGTCACGCCATTGCAACCACAAACGGGATTATAAAATGGATCATTGCACTGAAACATTGGATTCGATCTTCCTGAATCCACACAGAGGTTAAACTGCGCTTTTACACTCGGTCCGGTAAGGCATAGAAGCAATATCAGCGCAAATTTTTTCATTATATTTTTGTGAATCCAAGATATGGATGCAGACATTCAGGCAGGTTAATGCCATCTTCTGTCTGATAATTTTCTAATATAGAAGCTACAATTCTCGGTAATGCCAATGCACTTCCGTTTAAGGTGTGAACCAGCTCGTTTTTGCCATCTTTGTTTTTGAAACGGCACTTCAAACGGTTGGCCTGGAAAGTTTCAAAATTAGACGTTGAACTAACCTCTAACCATTTCTGCTGAGCACCGCTCCATGCTTCAAAATCATAAGTTAAAGCACTGGCAAATCCCATATCTCCACCACATAATCTAAGGATTCTGAATTTTAACCCTAGTTTGGTCATTAAACCTTTCACATGGTCTACCATCTCTTCCAGGATTTCATAACTCTGATCCGGACGAGCAATCTGAACAATTTCTACTTTATCAAATTGGTGCAGTCTGTTTAATCCGCGCACATGCGCACCATAGCTACCAGCTTCTCTTCTGAAACAAGGTGTATAACCAACATTTTTAATTGGCAATTCTTCTTCTTTCAAAATAACATCACGGTAAATGTTGGTGATTGGAACTTCTGCTGTTGGTATGCAATATAAATTGTCGATGGTAGCGTGGTACATCTGACCTTCTTTATCTGGTAACTGACCGGTACCAATACCACTCGCTTCGTTCACCAGAATTGGTGGTTGAATTTCGTAGTAGCCAGCTTTTAAAGCTTCATCTAAAAAGAAATTGATAAGTGCTCTTTGCAATCTCGCGCCTTTGCCTGTGTATACCGGAAATCCAGCTCCTGTAATTTTATTGCCTAATTCGAAGTCGACTAAACTGTATTGAGATGTCAGTTCCCAGTGAGGTTTGGCATCTGCTGGCAATACAGGCTCTTCGCCCCACTCGTATACAACTTCGTTGTCGTCTGCGCTTCTGCCAGTTTTAACGGCATGACTAGGCGCATTAGGGATTTCGTATAGTTTATCGGTTAATTGCTTGTCAAGTTCAGCCAATTCGGTTTCCATTACCTTGTAAGCTTCCTTGATTTGGATAGATTCTTCGCGTTTAATATCTGCTTCTGCTTTGTTGCCCGTTTTAAACAATTCGCCAATTTCCTTTGCAAGCGTATTACTTTTGGCTAGATTTTGTTCCAATAAAGTTTGTTTCGAACGTTTCTCTTCGTCAAGTCGGATGACTTCCTGTATGTCTGCTGAACGGTCGATGCCTCTTTTGGCTAATCTATCAATAATCTCTTGCGTCTGGTTGCGAATGGCGTTTAAAGTTAACATATGCTTCTGTTTGCAAAATAAACACCATTTTACCGATAAATGAAGTGCTTTTTTAATTATTTACAGGCAAAGACTTAAACACAGTTTTACTTAAGCGTTTGGAGGATTTTTCAATAAGCTGAGTGTTAGAGGGGGGAAAGCCGTTTTCGAAAAATGACAACCTTCCAGGTCGAGGACCTGGAAGGTCGGTTTTTTACCGTTTTCCTTCCATCATCTCCTTCAGCAAGTTCCTCCTTAATTCAATCGCATCAATAATGTCCTGAGGATAAGGTTCGTTGCGCTTGCCTTTGTAAGTAGGTAAAAATGCATCGAATTTTTCTATTAGTTCTTCTGCCAGGACAAGATCTCTGACCTGAAAACACATGTCTATTTTTTTAGGATATATCCAAAACCAATTGATGGAATAATTGATGGATTCCCGGTAATCAGAGAGTTTTTCCAGGAGTGGTATAGCGACATTGACTAAGTTGTTGCATAATTTTCTGGCAAGTTCATCGTGGTCTAACTGCATTAGGTCATAATCTACTGCACCTTGTGGGTCATTAATCCAACCCGGGACATTATGATTGCCGCCGCCAAATGAGTCATCGATATATTGTGTGTTTTCTGGATTGTAAAACTTGATATACCATTTCTTAAAAGTCTTGGAATTTACACCGAAACTTAAGTTGAATGCCACAACTGTATCTGTGTAATTCCACTTGTTTTTATAAATTGAAATCTTGTGCCTGAACTCGCCGAAATCACGCACCATGTCTAAGTTCTTCTTTAACTTAAAGCCATAGGGTTGAAGCTTAGGAAATAGTAATTCAGAAATAAATTTTGCGATAGCATCAGCCGGTTTAAGGTTGTTGATATTCACGTTATTTATTCACCTGGATTGTCTTTTGGTTTAGAGTTATCCGTCTTTGGTGGTCTGTTGTTATTATAAGGCTTCATTGGTCTGTCACCTTCTTTGCGGTCCTGCTGCGGACGGTCGCCACCATTGGGTCTGTTGTTGTTCGGGTTATTAGGCCTGTTGTTGTTAGGTCTGTTGCCTCCACCATTATTCGGTCTGTCACCATTCGGACGATCACCATTAGGTCTGTCACCACCCGGTCCGTTGTTGTTTCTGTTGTTTGGACGGTTGTCCGGACGGTTGTTATTGTTCGGATTGTTCGGCCTGTTGTTGTTTGGTCGCGGTCCCTGACCCTCAGCATTTGGCCCTTTTGCACCATTATCCCGGTCTCTGAAATTCTGAGGCTGTCCCGGTTTTCTTTTCTTGTTGGGCTTTTTTTTCTGCTGGTTTTTGTGGTCTAATCTGGTAATGTCTTCATTGGCCAGATCGGTAGCTGCAATTGGAATATCTAATTCGTCGCTGCCACCTTTTATCTCCATAATCTCTCCAATCAGTTCTGGCGATTTCTGCCCTTTCGCATTCATCTCCAGGTACTCATTTATAGTATCTAAACCGACACAAACCCAAGCATGCTTATCTTCATAGGCAAACCAGGTCAGGCGCTTAAGGATGTCTGTTTTCATCATATAAGCGACACCTGTTTCGGTTTCAATTCTAACTGTTTTGGCTTTAGGGAATTCCTCTAAAGCTTCCATGTAAGTATCCAGTTCGTAGTTCAGGCAGCATTTCAATTTACCACACTGACCAGACAACTTTAACATGTTGATGGACAAATTCTGGTATCTGGCAGCTGAGGTATTTACCAACTTATAGTCGGTTAACCAGGTACTACAGCACAATTCTCTACCGCATGAACCGATACCGCCTAATCTTGAAGCTTCTTCTCTGTAGCCAATCTGACGCATTTCAATTCTGAGTTTAAACTCATCTGCAAAACGCTTAATCAACTCTCTGAAGTCGACGCGACCCTCGGCAGTGTAGAAGAAAATAACTTTCTTATTGTCACCCTGAATTTCGATATCGCTGAGTTTCATTTCAAGCTTCATCATCAAAGCGATAGTACGGGCGCGCTCGAGAACTTTTTCTTCTCTGGCCTTCGCCTCATTGTAGCGCTCCATGTCTTTTTCCGTCGCTTTTCTCTGAATGTTTTTGATACTTTCAGAATCTTCACGAATGCTGCGTTTCTTTAATTGCAAACGCACCAGTTCGCCGCTGATAGAAACGTGACCGATGTCGTAGCCCATGTCAGAATCCAGAACAACGGCATCACCAGAGTATAACTCCAGGCCATTCTTGTTTCTAAAAAATTCTTTTCTGCTACCTTTAAAACGAATTTCGACAATGTCGAATGGTACATAATTATCGGGCATAGCAGTATCGCTAAGCCAGTTGTATACATTTAATTTATTGCAACCGCTGGTGCCACAAGTGCCATTGCTTTTACAGCCACTTGGCGAGCAACTACCGGTTGTTCCGCAACTTCCACATCCCATGAGTTTCTTATTATTTAATTTGTCGGAGATACCACCTTTGGTCTCAAACTATTTTTAAGTTTCAAAGATAGGTTAATTAATATTAATTTTACACTGCCGTTTCGGTCGATCTCGAATATGGCTTCGTTAAAGGCGTCGTAGATGATTTGAGTGCTGCTCAACTCAATTAGTTTGGAGAGTTTTCCGGCAAATTCAAGTTCTGTTGCCGTTAGTTTATCACTTAAATCCTGGTGCTTAATCAGCATCGCCGAGCGCAACATCTGCAAGCCGTAAAGGAAAAATAGTTTTAAACCTTCTTTGCCTTTGTCCGAATACACATCCATTTCGCTGATGATTTTACTCATATTGCCCTGATAACAATCTAAGAGCCAGCTTCTGAATATATCAAACTGCGGATCACTTATTTCTGTCGCCAGTTTGATGGCTTTGTTCAGATTGCCTTCACTCATTAAAGCCGCATTCTTTGCGATATCACCCTCTGCAATCCTATTGCCTATCAGGTATTGCTCAACATCGCTGTACGAATATCTTGGAATCTTAATGAATTGAGTTCTCGAAATAATCGTTGTCAGGATATTGTCAGGGTGCTCTGTAACCAATAAAAACAAGGTTTTTTCAGGCGGTTCTTCCAGTAATTTCAATAGAACATTGCCCTCTTTCCCGAAATACTCTGGCAGCCACATAATGGAAACTTTATACTCGCTTTCATAAGATTTAAGCGAGAGTTTACGCATGATGTTTCTAATTTCCTTAACATTGACATTAGGCTTTTTATTGTCGGCATTAATACTGTTAAACCAATCGTTCAAATTCATGAGCGGGTTCGCCAGAAAGGTTGTTCTGAAATCATTGATGAAATCATCACAAGTTTCGTTACTGCCAAAAATAGGGAAGGTAAAATGGAGATCGGGGTGAATGAGTTGATTGTATTTAATACAAGACGTGCAAACACCACAACTATCGTCTTCACCTTTGTCAATACAAGAGGCATATTGGGCATAGGCGATTGCCAGCGGGAGAGAAGATGACCCTTCGGATGAAATGAGGAGCTGAGCATGGGCAATACGACCCTGACGAATCGTTTTAATGATGTTCTTTTTTAGTTCGCTATGTCCGTGTATGTCCGAAAATTTCACCTGTCGCAAAAATATTAAAAAACCCAGAAGGTTTAAAGCATATCATTAAATGTTCATAAATAAAAAAAACCGGTTCTTAGGCCGGTTTTAAAATGTATTAAAAGACAGTTTATTTCTTAATGCTGTCTAACTTAATCGAGAAGATCAAGGTTTGGTATGGCTCCATGCCTCTTTCAAGATAACCAGTTTTGCCGTAACCTAACTGATAAGGAATTACCACTTCGTATTCAGCACCTTCATCCATTAAAGCCAAAGCTTCAAGGAATCCTTCAACTGCACCTGAGTTCATAGCAGTTTTGTAAGCAGGACGGCCGATGTTTGAATCGAAAGTTGTACCATTAACATATTTACCTGTGTAATATACTAAAACAGTATCAGTTATGGTTGGTTTAATACCATTGCCACCTTTGATTTTCTTGTACATTAAACCACTGGCAGTTTGAGTAAATCCTTCTTTTTTGATTTTGGCCATATAGGCTTCACCTTCAGTTTTGTTTTTACCGTATTTAGAATCTGTCAGGTACTGGTTCATTACTTTGTAGATGGTTTCTTTGCTCATCGCTAAACCACTATCACCACTTACCATACTTTTTTCTACGGCAGTTTTGAAAATTTCCCAGTTGATTTCTTTTACGTTGTTTTGTTTGAACATTTCAGAACCAACAATGGCACCAAATGCGTAAGAGAAAGAATCATTAACGGTTTTCATGGCCACTTTAGAGCCGGATTTGTTGTCGCCGCAAGAAGCCATAAACAAGGCTGCAAGTGCTATAATGGATATTTTTTTCATCTGAATTTTTTCGTGCTGCGAATTTAAGAATTATTTTAAAATACTAACTACCTCTCTATACTTTAATAGATAAATGGGTAAGTAAATGCTTTGAAACTACTTTTTTTCAGTTGCCAGGGCTGTCTTTAAGACTGTATCAATCAACTTGAGGATCTCTTTCTGTCCCGTTTTCTGGGTAGCTGAAGTAATAAAGATATCCGGGAGTTCTTCCCAGGTTTCTAATAGTTTTTCTTTATATAGGGCTATGTTCTTCTCTATTTCAGAAGGCTTTAATTTATCAGTTTTGGTGTAGGCAATGGCAAATGGAATACCAGTAACCCCTAACCATTCCATAAATTCTAAGTCGATTTTCTGAGGTTCCAGTCGGCTATCTATCAAGACAAACACACAAAGCATGTTTTCGCGTTCCAGCAGGTATTCCTGAATCATTTCTCCGAAGATCTTACGCGAATCCTTGGAAACCTTGGCGTAGCCATACCCTGGTAAATCTATCAGATACCATTTTTTGTCAATTTCAAATCTGACAATGTGTTGGGTTTTTCCGGGCTTTGATGAGGTTTTTGCCAGGTCCTTGTGATCGCATAGCATATTGATGAGCGAACTCTTGCCCACATTACTTCTACCGATGAAGGCAAATTCTTTAAACCTGTCTTGAGGCATCACTTTTAAGGACGGATACGACCCTTTGAACTCGGCTTTCATTTTATGCTATTTAATGGGATGAATGGATTATCTTTGCGAACGATTTTGCAAATTTAAATTAAAATATCCATTGACCGCGATAAAACCTATACAATCGTCTGAAAAGAGCAAGAAACAACAAGTAGAAGAGATGTTCGACAGCATTTCTGGTCGCTATGATTTCTTAAATCACTTTCTTTCTTTGGGCATCGATAAAATATGGCGTAAAAAAGCTGTAGCCAATCTTAAGCCACTAAATCCTAAATACATGCTGGATGTTGCGACAGGCACTGCCGATCTGGCCATTGAATGTCTCAAACTAAATCCGGATAAAGTTATTGGTGTCGATCTCAGCGAAGGTATGCTGAGCATGGGTCGAAAAAAATTATCAGGTGCGGGACTTTCAGATAAGATAGAGCTTAGAAAAGGCGATAGCGAACGTTTATTGTTTGAGGATAATACCTTCGACGCCTGCACTGTCGGCTTTGGTGTTCGTAATTTTGAGAACCTTGATCAGGGTCTGTCGGAAATATTCCGTGTCTTAAAACCTGGCGCCATGCTGGTGGTACTCGAATTTAGTAAACCACGCGTATTTCCTGTTAAACAGGTCTACAATCTTTACTTCAATGCAATATTGCCTTTCTGGGGGCGTTATATTTCTAAAAATAATTCGGCCTACTCTTATTTACCTGAGTCGGTTAAACACTTTCCAGATGGCAAAGATTTCATTAGCCATCTTCAGTCTGTTGGTTTCAGCGACTGTAACATGAAAGCTTTGAGTTTTGGTATATGCAGTATCTACACGGGTGTAAAAAAATAGTAATTGCCATTGTCTGTTTCTTGACTTTGGAACTGGCGGCTCAGGAACACCGTCCGAATGACGATGCCAGAAAGTTTCACTTTGGGATTTCTGTAGCACCTAACTTTGCTAAGGCTAAAGTAACACTTGCTAAAGATTTTTATCAACGCGACTCCGTTAGAAGCATCGGTGTTCAGGGTTTCACTGGTTTAAATTTTGGAGGTATTGTAGACTACAGAATTGGTAAATATTTCACTCTGCGCTATTTGCCACAAATCGAGTTCTCACAGAGGAACTTTACCTTTAATTTTAGCGACAGACAGCAAACTGCTAAAACAGAAACGGTTTCATTGAATCAATGTTTTCTCGTAAAGCACCATTCTACAAGGCACCGCAATCACCGTTTTTATGTGCTGGGAGGTGTTCGATACTCGCACGATTTTCAGAGCAATGAGAGCACAATCCGCAGTCCGAATCTCCCTATGGTGGCCTTTAAAGCCAATTCCTTGTATTACGAGATGGGTTTTGGGTACGACCATTATGGCTTGTGGTCATTGATTTCAACAGAGATCAAAATGAGCAACAGTCTGGGTAATATGCTGAGCTCTGATCCTTACATATATTCCAGTTCAATAAGTCGCATTCAGGCACGCCTGTTTCAAATATCATTTCACTTCCACAATTGAAATTTCAGTTACAACATACAGATGCCGGCAGTAAAGCCAGAGCCGGCGAAATTACCACCGATCACGGTACAATTCAAACGCCTATCTTCATGCCTGTCGGTACTATCGGCAGTGTTAAAGCCATCAATCAAGGGCAGTTAAAAGATGAAATAAAAGCTCAGATTATATTAGGAAATACCTACCATTTATACCTTCGTCCGGGCACCGAAACACTTCAGGCTGCGGGCGGACTGCATAAATTTATCGGCTGGGATAAACCTATTTTAACCGATAGCGGTGGCTACCAGGTATACTCGCTTGCTGAGCGCAGAAAGTTAACTGAAGAAGGTGCTAAATTTCAATCGCATATCGATGGTAGCAGACATCTGTTCACACCAGAGAATGTAATGGATATTCAGCGTCAGATTGGTGCTGATATCATTATGGCTTTCGACGAATGTCCGCCGTATCCAAGCACATACGAATACGCACAGAAAAGCATGAATATGACCCACCGCTGGCTCGACCGCTGTGTGGGGCGTTTTAATGAAACAGAAGGTTTGTATGGGTATGATCAGGCATTATTTCCAATCCTGCAAGGCAGTACCTTTAAAGATCTAAGACAACAAAGCGCTGAATATGTCGCTAAACTTGATTGCCCTGGTAATGCCATTGGCGGACTGAGTGTTGGCGAGCCGCATGATATTATGTACGAACTAACTGAAGTGGTTTGTGATATCCTTCCGACAAGTAAACCGCGTTATCTGATGGGTGTTGGTACACCAGAAAATATTCTGGAGTGTATTGCCCTCGGAGTTGATATGTTTGACTGTGTAATGCCTACCAGAAATGCCAGAAATGGGATGCTCTTTACCAAAGATGGGTTTATCAATATTAAAAATAAAAAGTGGGAAAGAGATTTCACTCCTGTTGATGATTTACATCTGCCTTCATATTCTAAAGCCTACCTCAGACATCTATTTGTAGCTGGCGAAATGCTCGGTCCGCAATTAGCAAGTCTACATAATTTAAGTTTCTACCTTTGGCTGGTTGGTCAGGCGCGAACCCATATTTTAAATGATACCTTTTCAAGTTGGAAACCTCAAATGGTACAGAAATTGAAACAGCGACTGTAAAATGATTAAAAAGCTCGATTGGTATATCATAAAGAAATTTCTGCTCACATTTGTTGTGACGCTGAGTCTCTTTATTATTATCATTATCGTGTTTGATGTCTCCGAGAAGCTCGATGATTTCCTCAAGAAGGAAGCGCCAGTCTCTGAAATCATGCTGAACTATTACCTCAATTATGTGCCTTTCTTCCTCAACTTGTTCAGTCCGGTTTTTATATTTATCTCTGTTATTTTCTTCACTTCTAAACTGGCCAGTCGCAGTGAAATAGTGGCAACACTATCAGCAGGTGTCAGCTATAACCGCTTCCTTCGTCCGTATTTAATGACCGCTTTCTTGCTGGCCATCGTGTCTTTTGTTCTGAATGCCTATGTGATTCCGCATTCAGATAAAATTCGTCTCAAGTTCGAAAATAAATACATTCGTAATACCAAGGAAGATTACACCAATAATGTGCATAGCCAGATTCTGCCTAATACCTATTTCTACATGGAGTATTTTGGTTATGGTGACAGCATGGGCGGGGGTGTTTCTCTGGAAGTGTATGATAAATTAAAACTGAAAAGTAAGCTTTATGCCAAGCGTATTTCATTTAATCATAAATTGAATAAATGGCATCTGGAGGAGTACCTGATCAGAGATTACAGAAAAGACGGGTCTCAGAAAATTACTCGGGGCAGAGCCATGGATACGCTTATTCCTTTTAATCCATCCGATTTCTTCAGACATAACGACGATGTGCAGTCGCTTGACATTTTTGAACTCAATGATTTTATTGAGAAAGAAAGAATGAAGGGAACTGAAAATCTTAATTATTATATCACCGATAAGTACAGACGCTATTCGTCGCCGTTTTCAACTTTCATCCTTACGGTCATCGGTGTCTGTGTTTCAAGCAAGAAGAGCAGAGGAGGCGTAGGTCTGAATTTAGGGATAGGCATCTTTTTAAGTTTCATTTACCTCTTTGTTATACAATACTTCCATACTTATGGTAATACTGGGCGCATTTATCCTTTGATTGCTGTGTGGATACCGAATCTTATTTTTGCTGGTGTTGCCTATTATCTCTACAGAAAGGTACAGAAGTAGAAAAAAATTAATCAGCTAATAATCAGTCGTCTGTGGTTTTTTAATTTATATTTGCAGCGAATATTTCAATGGTTTCGTCTAAAATTTAGATTAATCTATTCAGCTATGATTCGTTTATTTTTACTATTCATCGTCAACCTCTTTTATCAGGCTTTGCAAGGTCAGATTATTAACGGAGGTTTCGAAACCTCTCAGTCTGGCACTAAGGCCGCCTATTGGGCTGGTAAAACCTATACTTTACAAGTGGTTTTAGATTCAAATGGGAAGTCTTATACGGATTCCGTTGTTTACGATAAATCGCTTTATTCTATCACGTCTTCAAAAGTACATTCTGGCAGCAAAGCGCTCGAATTGAGAAATGCCTATAATTTCACTAAGTCGCAATCAATGCCTGGTGTAGCATTTGCATCTAACGATACGAATGGGTTTGTTGGATTTACTAATACCTATATTCCAGTTACTTCTAATCCAGATGCACTTAAGTTTTATTGTGTGTACTTGCCAAAGCAGGCGGATACTGCCTTGGTGCAAATAAAAGTATTTGATGCTTCTATGAATGAAATTGGGACTGGCTTGCGCAAGATTGAAACAGGTGTGCCTGATTGGGAATCCATCACTGTGCCTGTAGAATACAGCAGTGTTGCAGATGCAGCATATGTGCAAGTGAGTTTTGCCAGTGCGATGGAAGGCAATTCCATATCGTTAGGAACTGTCTTATTTGTTGATGATGTGGAATTATTGAACTTTACATCTATGGATGCAGATCCAATGTTAAATCCCATCAATGTGTTTCCAAATCCCAGTGCTGGAAATGTAAAAATGACCATCCAGAAAAATGTGAAAGTTTCTGATGTGTTTTTAGTTAATATGGGTGGTCAGGTGATTACGGTGCAACCAAGTTCAGAGGGAGTATACTGGACCAATAATCTGGATGATGGTATCTATATAGTAGTCGCAAAAGGAACTAACCTTTTCTACCGATACAAGCTGGTGGTTAAACGTTAAATTTTACCTGTAGAGACTTTGGCTATACCATCCATAATATGGTTCCAGCTAAAGCGTTTCTTGAATTCTGCCGCATTCGCGCTAAATTCTGTTTCTCTTTGATTGTCGTAAAAATCATTAAGTGCTTTCGCAATAGCAACCTCAGATTTTTCGCAAACATAACCTACTTCTTTATCCGGAACAGTTTCTGCCAGTCCGCCAACATTGGTTACCAGCATAGGTTTATTGAAATGGTAAGCAATCTGTGTGACACCGCTTTGTGTCGCAGAATGGTAAGTTTGAACCACCATGTCAGAAGCAGAAAAATAGGTCGCTACTTCGCTATTGGGAATAAAATCGTTTCTCTCTACAACACTATTTTCAAGTTCGAGCTCTTTTATCAGCTGTTTGTATGGCGTTGCGTCTTCGTAATATTCACCTGCGATAAGGAGTTTTACTTTTTTGTTCTTCAAGCCACTCTCTGCAAATGATTTTAGTAACAGATCAAGTCCTTTATACTGACGAATGAAACCGAAGAATAGTAAATAACTGCACTCGGCCTCTAGTCCCAGCGCCATTTTAGCCGCTTGCTTATCCATGCCTTCTCCAAAATTGTCGTACATAGGATGCGGCACATAAAGAGAAGGTTTCTGAGGTACTAAGGTTTTCAGATCGCTGAGCACAGACTGACTCATGGTAATAAAACCGTCAATACTGTTGACGAAATAGTTGGTACAAGGTTTATCGTAAAAGTGTTTCTCGTGCGGATAGATATTATCTGCTATAGCAACCATTTTTGTTTTGCCATTGCCAGAAGCTATGCGAGCAATAGTACCCAAAGCAGGGGCCATAAAAGGCATCCAGTATCTGAACACCATAATGTCTGGTGCTAATTTGCGGTATTTTAAACCCACTTTAATCCAGTTAAAGGGATTGACAGAATTAATGGCCGTATCGATGTCTGTGTTGTCAGGAGCGGGATCGCTGCTGTACTGAGTTTTTCCCGGGAATAAGAAATTAGGGTATTGCAGACTAAAGCTCAGGATAGAGCATTGGTCGCCCGCTTCGTTAAAGCCTTTGCAAAGGCGTTCATTGTAAGTGCTCAGACCACCACGCAGTGGGTAAGCCGGACCAACGATAACGACTTTCTTGCCCATTATAGATTCACTTTATCGGAAACAGAATACTGATTGCGTTCGCCACTGGAGCGACTGATTAGTTCGCCCAGGAAGCCAGCTAGAAATAATTGAGTTCCGATGATCATACTAACCAAGGCGATATAGAAAAGGGGAGAATCGGCTACCAAAGCAGCTTTTTCATGCCTCATAAGGTGCAGCATTTTATCTACCAGCATATAGATGGTGATAGCAAATCCAATGATGAAACTGAGCATGCCATACACACCAAAGAAGTGCATAGGTTTTTTGCCGAATTTGCCCATGAAGAAGATGGTTAACAAGTCGAGGAAGCCATTGACAAAACGGTCGAGACCAAATTTGGTGGTGCCGTATTTTCTTGCTCTGTGTTCAACAACCTGTTCGCCTATTTTTTTAAATCCGGAGGATTTAGCAATAACTGGAATATAGCGGTGCATTTCGCCGTATACCTCGATGTTTTTAATCACTTCGTGGCTATAGGCTTTGAGTCCGCAATTGAAATCGTGCAGATAAATGCCGCTCATTTTGCGGGTTGCCCAATTGAAAAGTTTGGTTGGAAGTGTTTTTGTAATTGGGTCGTAACGCTTCTTTTTCCATCCGGAAATCAGGTCGTATTCTTTCGAAATGATTTTGCTGTAAAGGGCAGGTATCTCATCGGGACTGTCCTGAAGGTCGGCATCCATGGTTATAACGACGGCGCCCTGTGCTTCGGCGAAGCCAATGTTAAGGGCGGCAGATTTGCCGTAATTACGTCTGAATTTCAGACCTTTTACAGAAGGGTTTTTCTGAGAAAGTTCTTGTATAAATTCCCAGCTACCATCATTACTTCCGTCGTCAATAAAAATGACTTCGTAAGAGTATTGATTAGCGGTCATTACTCGGACAATCCATTCTTCCAGTTCTGGAAGTGATTCGCGTTCGTTTAAAAGGGGTATGACAATCGAAATGTCTAACATATTATTTTGGCCTGATCAGGTTCAGGTAAACCGTAAATATTAAATCGCTGGTGGGTTTCTTTTTAAAATGGCTGCTGTTATTAAAGCATACAAAGCTTGAATAGTAAATCCATATACTACAAGAATGATAGATGAGAATTCAATCGTTCTTGTAAATTTTGGCGCCATGTTCATTTGTTTGTTGATTTGTTCTTGTGTCAAACCTCGTTCTTTTAGCATTTTCACTGCCGTATCTGTTTGCTCAGATATCATTTGGTCAAAATCTATCTGATAAGTATGAAATATATAAATAAAAATTGCCAGAATGAGTGATAACAATATGCCTGTAAGGTAAGAAACTTTAAATGCTTTTCCGAAAGTGATATAATCATCCTGTTCTTTCTTTCTGTATTCAGAAGTGCACAGGTACATTGTAATAATCACTAATAGAATATCTACTAAGAGTCCTAAAAATCCTCCCGCCTGTGGGTTATAATGGAAATCGTTGTAAAAGTAAAAGCCATACAATTTTACCACATAAGCGATGCTGCCGATTAATGCCCATTTGTAAGCATAATTAAACATGCCAACTGGCGTTCTTTCCTCAGAGTTAAAG
>JAIXYV010000092.1 GCA_027490055.1 Bacteroidota bacterium
TAAAAATCAAGAGCAACAGCATCGGCAGCATTTCTTTGTATTGCAGGGCATTTGGATTGATAAAAGTAAAGAAAGCATCTCCAAAAATGAGAAGGTTCAGTAATAATATCACAAATCCGACCAGCGGAAATACCAATACCCAGAAGAAGAAACCATGGTGTTTCTGATCGGCTGTTTTAAAGAATGGAAAAAACCGGTTGATGCTGTAATGGGTGCCCATTAAGGAGAAAGCTGATAAAACAGTTCCTAACTCAATAAACAAGCGAATGGCGCCAAGTTCTTTGGGTTCGTAAAACAAGGGAAACAAGATAAACAGACTTAGAAAACCCAGACCCATTCCGATATAATTGGAAAGTGCTGCTTTGAAACCCTGTCTGATAATTACGCCCATTTTGTGGCAAAGTTAAGGATTATTATAAGCTGTCTTTAAAGTAATTTCGATAAAATGCAGTTTTATCTCTTGCTTCTTTATATTTGCAGGGCTATACAATTAGTTACAGGAAGTGAAAGTTGGAATTATAGAAATTTGCGAAAAAGGACACTATATGGTGGTCAATGCCGTGGTAAAAACCTATGCCTCTGATCCATCAAATACTATTTATATCTTTACGACATCTGAGGCTGCCGACCTCATTAAAGCTCAGGATAATACCGCTCAGAATATTCACTATGTTTTAATGGGTGAGCATGAAACTGCTTCTGCCTTTCTCGCCCGAACCCTTTCTTATCAGTTAGACCGAATTCATCTCACCACAGTTACCAAGTATTTTAAAAGTTTTTACTTCTTCAATCCTCCTGTTACCTGTAAGGTTTTCTTCCATTTTCACAACATCGAACTTTGGTTCGAATCGTCTGTCAGCATACAGGCTAAACGTTTATGGAAAGTGTTTTCCAATTATAACAAAGAGGTAAAAATTATTCGTCAGCTAAAGTATAGTCTTAAGGATATCTGGTGGGATTATTATAGAAAGAAATTCATTTCTAAAATTGCTCGCAACGGCACTGGCTTAATTATTTTAAGTGAGGCACAACGATTCCATCTGAATAAATATCTGGATGCTTCTAAGGCCATTATTTTTCCGACGCTCATTTTCGAACCTGCTCAGCACCAGGATTTGTCTATTGATAACCAAAAAATCCGTGTTTGTATTCCTGGTTCTGTGTCTCAGGGTCGCCGCGAATACATGAAATTACTGGACATTCTGGAAGCTCATACCGAGTATTACAGTCAGAATTTTACGATAGATCTTTTGGGTTTCATTCCGCAGGGTGAACAAGCTTTGTTCAGTAGGATAAAGGCCTTAAAGGCTGCGGGACTCGACATACAGTACTATGATTATTTTATCGATGTCAAACAGTTTGATATCGAGTTGTATAAATCGGATATTATTCTCAGTAACATTCTTATTGACGATGGCAAGGGTATGCAAACCAAAGAAACAGCGGCAGTTTACCACATGATAAGAGGGGCTAAGCCGGGTATTTTTCCAGCAGGTTTTGCCCTTGATGCCGATTTTAAAGATACTGTAGTGTTCTTCGAGACTTATCCTCTGCTGCACAATGTGTTTAAAGCATTGCATGATGATAAGGCACGTCTCCAAAACCTCAAAGCTTCTGCCATGCAGGTGTCTCTCAATTACGCTCCTGAAAGTCTGTTAAAAAGACTCGTGTAAATGGGTCTGTGAAACTTCCTGAAAAATACTATATTTGCTGAATTAATATATCTAATATAGGCATGTACAAGGAAATTAGCTGTTGTAGAATTTGTGGAAATACTAATCTTGAGTCGTTGTTGCACCTGGGAGAGCAAACATTAACCGGAGTTTTCCCTAAGAACAAAGAAACAAAAATCACCCGTGGTCCGCTTGAACTCGTTAAATGTTACAGTCATAGCGGCGAGGATGTTTGTGGTCTGGTTCAGTTGCGCCACTCTTTTGACAGCAATGAAATGTACGGCGAGAATTATGGCTACCGTTCAGGACTAAACCAATCGATGGTTAAGCACCTGCAAGGTATCGTTGCTGGTATCTGCCAGTTAATGCCATTAGCAGAAGGCGATATTATCATCGATATCGGTGGTAATGATTCAACTTTGTTACAAGCCTATCCATCTGATAAAGGTTTAAACCTAATGGTAATTGACCCAACTTCAGATAAGTTTAAAAAATACTACCCAGCGCATATCAACAATACCGCTGATTTCTTCAGTGCTGATACCTACAATACAATCTTTAACAAAAAAGCGAAGGTGATTACCTCTATCGCGATGTTCTATGATTTAGAAGCACCTTTGAAATTCGTTCAGGATATTTACGATTCTCTGGATGACAATGGTATATGGGTATTTGAACAAAGTTACCTGCCGTATATGGTAGATACTACATCGTATGATACCATCTGTCACGAGCACCTGGAGTATTACGCTATTCAGCAAATTCAATGGATCTTTGATAAAATAGGATTCAAGATTGCCGATATCAATTTCAATAATGTGAACGGTGGAAGCTTCCGTATTACTGCGGCTAAAAAAGGGGCTTCAATTCCGGTAGCAGAAGAGAAAATTGCTGCGGCTGTTAAAAATGAAAACGATCTGGGCTATCAAGGTCTGGAGATTTATAAAATGTTCTCTGAGAATGTTAGCAAACACAGAACTGAATTAATGGCTTTACTAAGTGATCTTAAATCTCAAGGTAAGAAAATTTTCGGTTATGGTGCCTCTACAAAAGGCAATGTGTTGCTGCAATATTGTGATATAACTACCAACGATCTTCCGTGTATCGCCGAGGTTAATCCGGATAAATTTGGTTCATTTACACCAAGCACCCTTATCCCGATTATCTCTGAGAAAGAAGCAAGAGCTGAGAACCCTGATTATTTCTTTGTTCTGCCTTGGCACTTCAGAGATGGCATCATAGAAAGAGAACAGGAGTTTCTGAAAAGCGGTGGTAAACTCATTTTCCCTCTTCCTCAAATAGAAATTATTTCTTTATAGGTGACTAAGAAAGCGCTGATTGTAGGGCATACCGGTCAGGATGGCTTTTACCTGACGCAACTGCTGGAAAGCAGAAATTATCAAGTGTACGGATTGTCTTCTTCGGCGACTTATGTTTCTGATGGCAGCAAGTTTCTGCAGGGTAATTTGCTTGATACTGCTTATGCCGAATCGCTTATCGAGTTAATTCAGCCCGATGAATTGTATTATCTGGCTGCTGTTCATCAGTCGTCAATAGAACAGAACTTCGACGATCTGAGTTTCTATAAACAGACGCTGGATGTTAATGCCAATGCCTATCTGAATGTGTTAAATTCACTCGTTAAGTTTGCGCCTGCCTGTAAGGTTTTTTATGCATCGTCTTCACATATTTTTGGTGGAACAAGCACACAAGTGCAAAATGAAGATACCCCTGTCTGCCCAGTTTCCATTTATGGTGTCAGTAAGGTTCTCGGGATGCATTTTACAGAGCTATACAGACAAAAAGGTCTGGATGCCTCATGTGGTATTTTGTATAACCACGAATCGCCGCGCAGGCTGTCTAAATTTGTTTCCAAAAAGATTGTAGAAACGGCAGTTAAGATTTACAAGAAAGAGGCTGATGAACTGGTGCTGGGCGATTTAAGTGCCAGCATCGACTGGGGTTACGCACCCGACTATATGCTGGCGGCGCATTTGATTGTTAATTCTGGAAATCCGGGAAATTACGTCATCTCAAGCGGACACCTTTATACGGTGAAAGACTTTGTTGAAGCGGTATTTGCTTATCTTAATCTAAACTGGCAAGACTATGTCAGAGAGAATAAAGGCATTATTTTAAAACGCTCTGTCACGATTCTAAAAGGCGATAATTCTAAATTGAAATCTGCCACTAACTGGAGCAATTCAGTGGATCTTAAAGGGATGATTGCCATCCTGATTGAAGCCGAACTTAAAGCTTAATTAGCCTGAGCAATTTTAGTATTAATGCTTGCAATGTCAATTGCATGCTTTCCTGTATTGGGAACAAAAATGAAATTGTTGATGAAGTCGCGGCTCTTACCATGGTGGTCAGACGACTGCAAATCTGAAATATCTCTGCTCAGAATATCATTCTTAAATTGTTGCTCGCGGGCACTAAAGTAGTAACACGTATAACCAAAATCTTGCTCGGTGCTGCGAATGAAATCTAAAATATTGCTGCTGTGATGGCGTTGCTCTATTTCAATAATCATAACAGGGTGTTGTGTTTTGATAACAGCTGTAGCGCCTGCTACTACATCAAATTCAGCACCTTCAACATCTATTTTTATTAAAGCAATATTGTTTAATTGTTGCTGACTGGCATAATCGTTTAGCGTGCTGATATTGACATCAATGAGTTTGCTGCGCGTCTCCCCGGTTTCGCGGTGCTCTGTTTTTAGTGTACCTCTGGTGTGTATTTCTCTGTTGTCGAAAAAAGGAATCTTAAACTGCGTCTTTCCACTGCTATTGCTAAGGGCGTCCTGTGAGATGTGTATGCCAGGGAATAACTGTCTTAAACGCTCTGCCAGCTTTGGATGTGGCTCGAAACCGTAGATGTTGTTGGCTGGTAACAAGCCTTCAGCAACAAAAAGGTATTGTCCCAGATTTGCCCCTACATCGATAAACTGATCGTCCTTCTTAAGGAAATATTGTAAGAGGAGTAATTCGTTTTCAATATTTTTTGATTGAATATTTTTCCAGTTTAAACTTTCTATGGTGCGGAAAAACTTAGATTTATAAGATTTCGGAGAGAGTTGAATCTCTAATGATTGCTTAATCTGTTTTAAAAACTGAATCATTTTTTTAATAGATAAATGGCAGTAGACATGGTTTTCGCAATCAGCTGATAGCCCATTGGATGGAGAAGTTTATAGGTTTCAAGCTGAGCCGGATTGTCAACCGTTTCATCCTGGTCTTCCACCAATATCATGCTTGGTTTATACTTGTCCCAGTTATTGGATTTTAGCACCTGAACATCGATGCCTTCTGTGTCCACATCCAGAACGTCGATATGGCGACCGTTTAGATGCTGATCAAATACATCTGCCAGGGTTTTAGTTGGGATGTCTTTACTGCCCACGTATTTTGACCCCTGTTCCAATCGCATTTTATAGAACTCTTCTGAAAAAGTACTTACTGCACTCTCCGCAAATTCGTAATAGGTGAGGGTTTCACCAGTTTCTGAAATACCGATGTTAAGATTGGTGTCATTTGGGCGGTACTTTTTGAAGAGTCTGATGGTTTCTGGATTTGGATCGATATTGATACCTGACCAGCCTTTCTTGAAAATGCGGTAAGTATTAGAGCCGACTTTGGGATGGTAACAGCCAACATCGACATACAAGCCTTTCTTGACCAGCTTCATGCATTTTTCAATGATAAGATCTTCTCCCTCGCCTGAATAGGTGAGCTTCGGTTTTCCAAACCAGTTCTTTCTGCTATTCTCAAGCGTGTCAAACAGCCAGGATGGTAATTTGTCTTTCCAGTATCCCATTTTTCTTGAATTGCAAATATAATCGAATACCCCAAAACTTAAGGGATATTTTTAAAACTCTGGGGTTCTTTGTCTCTTCCCCTTTTTTCTTAACTTTGCCTCTGTGAAAGTTGTCTTCGTCTTCGGTGGTCTCCCGCATTACTTCAATAAAGTGATGAACAGGATCAATGCCCATCCGGATATTGAGCTTTCTGTTATTGCGCCTTCCTCTAAAAGTGTTACCATCGGCAGTGGTGTTCACGAAACCGAAGCAGGTGCCGATTTTAAAATAATCCGTCTCCCTGAATATAAGACCTGGTACGGCAAACCGTTTTTTAAAGGCTTTAAAAAAGCTTTGAAAGATGAAAAGGCTGATGCCGTAGTGATAGGATGGCCGTATTTTCTGGCGTTTATCTTTCAGCCTCTTTTGCTGCTATCTGTCAAAAGACAGGGCATTCGTCTTATCAGCAAAGAAATTCCGTTTACAGTCCCTGCCTTTAACGAGTCGCTTAAAGATTTCTCTGCCCGCTGTGCCGAAAGTCAGAAGTCGGAAGCCATCTTTAAAAATATCTGGGTGTTCCGTTTTCATAAATTGCTTCGCAAATATCTGTACACTTTTGTCTTTAACCAGGCAGTCTTGTATATCGAAAAAGGGGTGTCCATTATTCACTCTTATGGATTGCCGCTTAAGGCCATTAAAGTAACCTATAATTCGCCCGATACTGATGATATTTTTGCCACCATTGATGAGGTGAAAAAGAAATACCCTGATCTGCAATACGAGCCATTCAGAATTCTTCATGTCGGTCGTTTAGTTAAATGGAAAAATGTGCATCTGCTCATAGAAGCTATTGATGCCCTGAAAGACAAATATCCTGCTGCAAAGTTGGTGGTCATTGGAAAAGGAGAGGAGGAACAAGCCCTCAAACAACAGGTGGAAGAGGCACATCTCCAAAACCATGTCGAGTTTCTGGGAGCAATTTACGAAGGTGAAGAGCAGTCTGTTCAAATGCTGAAAGCTCAGGTGTATGTGCTGGCGGGTATGGGCGGACTGTCAATCAACGAAGCCATGGCGCATGGCTTACCTGTTATCTGTTCTATTGCCGATGGTACAGAACAACATTTGGTAAAAGAAGGTGTTAATGGGTTCTACTTTAAAGACAATGATTTGCCTTCTTTAATTGAGGCAATTGATAAACTTTTTCAGGCGAATCATCAGCAATTAGGTGCTGCGGCGCTTGATACAATTAAATCTTCTGTTAATATTCAGACAGTGTCGTCAAATTATATCGACGCATTTCTACAGAAAGGCCATTAAGGCTTCGTAAAAGTCTTTGGGATTATCTGCATGCACCCAATGACCTGCGCCTTCAATGTAGACATATTGAGACAAAGGAAACCAGGTATTGATATACGGTTTATCGTCTTCTTTTAGATAGTTGGATTTTGCTCCAAGTATGAACAGAACTTCTCCGGTATAGGTTTTACTAAATGCTAATGGTCCGATGATTTCTTCGTAAGCCTGTTTCAAGGCTGGAATATTGCACTTCACCATAAAACCACCTGTTTCCAATCGGTCAATATTCTTTGCAAGAAACAACCTGACACCTACATTGTCTTCGTAGGTGGATAGGGCTTCGTCTATTTCTTTGCGGTTGCTTATCGCCGACCAATTGATTTCTTCGAAAGCTTTAAAATACTGATGATGGCCTGGCTTATAGGTCTTGGGCGCAATATCAACCACTATGAGTTTGCTAACGCGATGAGGGTAGTTGTGTGCCAGCCACATGGCCGTTTTTCCACCCATACTATGGCCCATCAAAATAAAACTGTCTATCTGTAAATCGTCTGCCAGTTCTATGACATCGTCGCACATCACATCGTAGCCCATTTCGTCGCTGTGTGGAGATTGACCGTGGTTGCGGGCGTCTATTGTATAAACGGTATAATGTTCGCTTAACTGACGGGCAATATTATGCCAGTTGTCCAGCATCCCGAAAATGCCGTGAAGAATGAAGAGGGGTGTTTTCCCTTCGCCGTATTGTTTATAAAAGAGTTTCAAGCTTAAGCAAACGCTTCTTCAAGTATAGCAGCCTGTTCTTTGTCGTGAGTCTTTTTGAAGCCTGTAGCAGGACTTGCAGAACTTTTTCTACCGATGTATTTAGGACTGAATGGTAAGTCATAGCGACTCAAGTGCATCCATGTGCCCATGTTTCTTGGCTCTTCCTGTACCCAGTAAAAATCAGCTTTGCTGTATTGTTCGTATACCTGAGCTAATACATGTTCTGGTAAAGGGTATAGTTGTTCTACTCTGATGATAGCAACATCTTTTCTGTTGTCAGCCTGTTGTTTCTCGAGCAATTCGTAGTAGATTTTACCGCTGCAAAGTAATACTTTTTTCACTTTTTTAGCATCGGCAAACTGATCGCTTATCACTTCCTGGAAACTGCCTTTTGTGAAATCTTCTAAGGTGCTTACACATTTTGGATGACGCAGTAAACTCTTTGGTGTCATTACCACCATTGGTACTCTGAAGTCGCGTTTCAACTGACGTCTTAATGCGTGGTAGAAACTGGCAGGGGTGCTGCAGTTCATTACTTGCATATTGTTATTGCCGCACAATTGAAGGAAACGTTCCATACGGGCAGATGAGTGCTCTGGTCCCTGACCCTCGTAACCGTGAGGAAGCAACATCACCAAGCCGCTGTACTGACCCCATTTGGTGCCTGCACTGGCAATGAACTGATCGATCATAATCTGAGCGCCATTGGCAAAGTCGCCGAACTGTGCTTCCCAGATGGTTAGATGATTAGGTGTGAATGTGCTGTAGCCATATTCGAAGCCCAATTCTGCATATTCACTCAGCAATGAGTTGTAGACATTAAACTGACCTTGTTTATCGCTGATGTGCTGCAATGGCACATATTCTGATTCTGAATCTTCTTTTTTGATTAAAGCATGACGGTGTGAGAAGGTACCGCGCTCACAGTCCTGACCCGCCAAACGAACCGAATGACCCTCATCTAATAAAGTAGCATAAGCCATTAATTCGCCCATCGCCCAGTCGAACTGGTTGTTGTCAATCATTTTTAGGCGACCTTCATACAACTGTTGTACTTTCTTGATAGGCAGATTGTCGGCAGGAATGGTATTGATTGCCTTAGCCAATACTGTCCAACGCTTAGCGTCGAAAGAGGTTTTGGTGGTGGCTTCGAAATCTTCTTTTTTAGGGAAATGATAATCTTTCCAGATATCATCAATTTTCAGTTTAGACTCAGGCGCTTTGTTTTGCTTAACATCATCTAGAGTTACCTGAAGTAATTGTTTAAACTGTTCTTCCATTTCATTGGCGATTTCAGCGTCAATCTCGCCTCTGGCAATTAGTTTTTCTTTGTAGATTTCTCTTGGATTCTGGTGGGAAGAGATGATTTTGTAAAGCAATGGCTGAGTGAAACGAGGCTCGTCGCCTTCGTTATGACCGTATTTGCGGTAGCCTAACAAATCAATGAAAATATCGCAGTTAAATTTGTTGCGGTAAGCCATAGCCATTTTGATGGTATGCACAACTGCTTCAACATCATCACCATTCACGTGGAAGACAGGGCAGTTGGTGGTTTTAGCCACATCTGTGCAATAGATACTGGTTCTGCTATCGGTGTAGTTGGTGGTAAAGCCAATTTGGTTATTGGTAACAATATGGATAGTGCCTCCGATGCGGTTGGCTTCTAATCCACTCATTTGAACTACCTCATAAACGATACCCTGACCGGCAATAGCCGCATCCCCGTGGATAAGGATAGGGCATACCTTATTGATGTCGCTGTTGTATAAGTGATCTAGTTTAGCTCTTACCATACCTTTCACCACTGGATTAACAGCTTCGAGGTGAGATGGGTTCGGCGATAATTTAATTTTTACTTCTTTGCCGTTTGGTGTTTTTACGACAGTGGTATAACCGAGGTGATATTTCACATCGCCTTCAAACTGATCGTCCTGAAATACTTTACCTTCAAATTCGCTGAAGATATCAGAATAGGTTTTGTTGAAAATATTGGCCAGTACGTTTAAGCGACCGCGGTGGGCCATACCCATCACGAATTCGTTAACGCCCAGCTCGGCACCATAATGCACCACGCTGTCAAGCGCTGGAATCAGACATTCGAGACCTTCAAGAGAGAAACGTTTCTGACCAATGAATTTGGTGTGCAGGAAGTTTTCAAAAGCCGTTGCCTGGTTCAGTTTATTGAGGCATTGTTTCTTTTCGTCTATGCTCAGGTTAGGCTGATTTTTGGTGGTCTCCATCAGGTTTCTCAGCCATTCGATTTTTATAGGATCACCGATGTGAAGGTATTCGGCACCAATGCTTTCGCAGTATGTAGCTTTTAGATTTGCCAGAATATCTTTAAGTTTGGCAGAGCCCATGCCCAGTTCGTGACCGGCATTAAAGGTTTTTTCAAGATCGGCATCGTTCAGTCCGAAGTTTGCCAAATCAAGTGTTGGGGTATACTTCCTGCGCTCTCTCACCGGATTGGTTTTGGTGAAGAGGTGCCCGCGAGTTCTATAGGCGTTAATCAGGTTAAGGACATTAATTTCCTTTAAAGCATCTTCGCTGATAGTGGCAGAACCGGGAATGCCCTTGCCAGATCCGAAGTCGAATCCTTCAAAGAATTTTTGCCATCCGAAATCGACGGATGCCTTGTCGCTCTGGTACTGCTTGTATAAATCGTCAATGTAGTTGACATCAGCATTGCTTAAATAGGAATTAGGAAGCATATGTTAATTTTTTTGCAAATTTAATGAATTTATGCAATTTATAACAGATAAAAGTGAGTGAAAAGGATTAAAAATAAACCTTTTTACTTCTTTCTCTCAATCACAAAATTGAGCATGTCTCCCAGGCTCTTTCTGGAAGCGTTGTCTGGCATGGTTTGTAAGATGGCTTCAGCTTTTAGTTTATAAGCTTCCATCTGTGTTTTGGCGTAGTCGAAACCGCCTTTAGATAAAACGAATTGTATCACTTCGTCAACGGCTTTGCGCTTGTCACCTTTGTTTTTTATCAGGTTAATGATTTTGTTGCGTTCTGATGAACTTGATTGGTTCAAAGAATAAATCAATGGCAAAGTCATCTTTTTTTCTTTGATGTCCAGTCCGGTTGGCTTGCCTACATTGTTATCGCCGTAGTCAAATAAATCGTCTTTAATCTGAAAGGCTATACCTGTGTATTCGCCAAACTGACGCATTTTCTCAATCGTTTCTTTATCTGCATGCGCAGCCGCGGCTCCAATGGCGCAACAGCTGGCAATTAAAGAGGCTGTCTTTTTGGTGATGATGTCGTAGTAAACTTCTTCAGTAATGTCCAGACGGCGTGCTTTCTCAAGCTGTAACAATTCGCCTTCAGACATTTTCTTAACGCTTTCACTCACTATTTTCAGCATGTCAAAGTCGTCGTTGTCAATAGACAAAAGCAAACCTTTGGCCAGCAAGAAATCACCGACTAAAACGGCTATCTTATTTTTCCATAACGCATTAATACTAAAAAAACCTCTGCGCATATCGCTGCCATCTACGACATCGTCGTGCACCAAAGTGGCGGTGTGCAATAACTCGATCAGACTTGCACCGCGATAAGTTCTTTCATTGATTTCGCCGTGTAGTTTAGAGCAAAATAGCACAAACATGGGTCTTATTTGCTTGCCTTTCCGCTTGACAATGTAAGTCATGATGGTATTTAGAAGCGGCACATTGGTTTTCATGCTCTTGCTGAAAGTGCTCTCAAACGCCTCTAATTCCTTGTCAATCGGTTGTTTTATATGGTCAATGGAAATACCCAAAGTTTGGATTTTTATTTTTTGCAAATTAAACAATAATATTTTGACTTATTTTTGCGGGCTCAAAAAATAATTTAACAATGCAAACCGTCAACGATTTTAACTTCAAAAACGAAAAGGTACTCATAAGAGTGGATTTTAACGTGCCCCTGAACGCAGAGTTCTCTATTACAGATGATTCGCGTATTGCGGCTACTATTCCAACCATCAAAAAGATTTTAAATGATGGCGGTTCTTGTATTTTAATGTCTCACCTTGGTCGACCAAAGGAAGGTCCTGCCGACAAATACTCGCTTAAACATATTGTTAACCGTGTATCTGAACTATCTGGTGCCAAAGTCCACTTTGCACCTGACTGTATTGGTGCTGAAGCAACAGAACTAGCAGCAGCCCTGAATCCGGGAGAAATTCTATTGTTAGAAAACCTTCGTTTTTACAAAGAAGAAGAGAAGGGTGATGTAGCATTCGCTGAGAAACTTTCAAAACTCGGTACATTCTATGTCAACGATGCTTTTGGTACTGCACACCGTGCTCACGCTTCTACAGCAGTTATTGCTCAATTCTTTGCCGGAAGAAAATGTTTCGGTTTTGTAATGGCTGGCGAAATTGCTAATGCTATGAAGGTTCTTGATAATCCTGCACGTCCGTTTACTGCTATCGTTGGAGGTGCTAAAGTATCCGATAAATTATTAATCATTGAAAACTTAATGAGTCTGGCAGATAATATCATCATCGGTGGTGGTATGGCTTACACATTTGCAAAAGCGATGGGTGGTCAGATCGGAAAATCGTTGTGCGAAGATGATCGTATGCCATTGACGCTCGAGTTAATTGAGAAAGCTAAAGCAAAAGGGGTAAATCTTTTATTGCCATCTGATAGTGTTGTAGCGGATAATTTTGCCAATGATGCCAATACAGCGATTTGCGCTAACGATGCCATTGAGGCTAATTATATGGGCCTGGATATCGGTCCTGATGCCACTAAAGTTTTCTGCGAAACAATCCGCAATTCTAAAACGGTGTTGTGGAACGGACCAATGGGTGTATTCGAAATGAGCAGTTTCGAAGCTGGTACTAAAGCCGTTGCTCAGGCCGTTGCCGATGTGGCACAGGCTGGCGGTTTCAGTTTAATCGGTGGTGGTGATAGCGCTGCTGCTATCCATAAATTCCATTTAGCAGATAAAGTTTCATATGTGTCTACCGGTGGTGGTGCTTTACTCGAATATTTCGAAGGTAAAGAATTGCCGGGTATCAAAGCTGTGATGCATTAGGATTTTATTGAAGAAAATTGTAGGTTTGAATCGTCTATGGAAATGTCTACTGATCTCATATTGAACCACCGTCAGATTACCAGTAAAATAACGCGACTGGCCTGGCAGATTTTTGAAAACAATATGGATGAAGAGACGATATGGATTGCCGGTATCGATCAGAGAGGCATGGATATCGCCGATTTGATTACGGCTGAATTGTCTAAAATCAGTCAGCAGCAAATCCGTGTCATGAGTATTGTCATTGACCGTAAAAACTTCGAACCTAACTTTTTCTCAGACCATTCTTTAAGCGATTTAAAAGATGCTGTGGTAATAGTGGTAGACGATGTGTTAAATAGTGGAAAGACCATTTTTAGTGCTATGTTGCCCATGTTGCAGCACCAGGTAGCCAAAATTCAGGTAGCGGTGCTGGCTTCCAGAAGTCACCGTTTGTTTCCTGTGCGTGCCGATTTTGTGGGTATCAGTATGGCAACGACTTTGCAGGAGCATCTGAATTTCGACAACAGCAATCCTGCTGATTTAAAACTGACGCTTTCTTAATTAAAATGTGATTGGATACAGGCCATCAATGGCTCGTGTATCTCATTGTTGTCGGCCACTATAGAATCGCCGAACAGGTAATCATTGCCCGCTTTGAAGTCGCATACCTTACCACCTGCTTCCTGCACCAGTAAGATGCCTGCTGCTACATCCCAGGCGTGCAAACCGTATTCGAAAAATCCCTCGAATCTGCCACAGGCCACATAGGCCAGGTCGACCGCCGCAGAGCCCATTCGTCTCAAGCCATGCGTACTTTGCATCAAGTGTCTTAAGACAGAGATATAGGCTTCCATTTGTTCGAAATCGTAATAAGGAAATCCGGTTGCCATCAATGATCCCGACAATGTTTTTTCGCTGCTAACCTTGATGGGTTCTCCATTGCAGAAGGCCCCGCCGCCTTTGTAGGCGCAGAAGAGTTCGCCGCGACCGATTTCGTAGACTGCTCCGGCTAAAATATCATTGCCATGTGCCAGTGCAACACTAACACTGTAAACCGGTACATTATGAATAAAATTGGTAGTGCCGTCTAAGGGATCTATGATCCAGTTATAGGTTTGACGACCCACATCGCTGGTGTCTTCTTCGGTGATGAAACCTGCTTCAGGTAATAGAGCGCTTAGCTTGGTAACAAGTAATTTCTCTGCTTCTATATCGACATAGCTCACCAGTTGGTTGAGCCCTTTTTCGCTGACCAAATCGGTAGAGAAAGTTTTTCTTTGTTCGGCAATAAAGGCCGCTACTTCGGTAACGATAGAGTTGATGCCAGCGCTGATAGCTTGTAGGTTCATGGGGCAAAGATAAAATTTAAATGCAGCATTGTTTAGTTTAGATTGAGATATCATTTCGTGAAATTAATCTTACCTGCCAATAACCAGGGTTTCTGCTAAAAAGATTATTGAGATTTCATCGTATACATTTACCTGATAAATAGCAGTGTCCTGTCTCTGCCAAATTTGTATCTTTGCGCCATGCAAAACAGCGATAAAGTTTTCTTAATGATTCTGGATGGTTGGGGTATCGGTAAACACGATTTTACAGATGGTATCTACAACGCTAAAACACCTTTCTATAACCATTTAATCGATACCTATCCTAATACCACGCTTACCACTTTCGGTAATGCGGTGGGTTTGCCAGAAGGGCAGATGGGCAACAGCGAAGTGGGACATATGAACATCGGCGCTGGTCGTGTGGTATGGCAACAACTCGCCCTCATTAATAAAAAATTTGAAGATGGTTCGGCGGCTTCTGAAAAGGGCATCACTGAAATGGCTGCTTATTGCATCAATAATAATAAACCTTTGCACCTTATCGGTCTGGTAAGCGATGGCGGTGTGCATAGTAGCATGGAGCATCTGATTGCGCTGTGTAAAATCTATACGGATTTAGGTGTGCCTCAGATTTTTATTCATGCCTTTACTGATGGCAGAGATACCGACCCAAGAAGTGGTGCTGGCTATCTTAATACTTTGGAGAATGCTATTTCGGGGACCAATGCTTCTGTTGCTACAGTGATAGGGCGTTACTATGCTATGGACCGCGATAAGCGCTGGGAAAGGGTTAAGTTGGCTTACGACTTAATGGTCAACGGCGACGGACAAGCCTACGCTTCAGCTGCTGAAGCACTCGAAGATGCCTATGCCCAGGATATTACCGATGAGTTTATTCCAGCTTCGGTGATATTGGATGATCAGGGACTGCCAAGAGCCACCATTAAAGAAGACGATGCGGTGTTCTGTTTTAATTTCAGAACCGACCGCGGCAGACAAATCACACAGGTGCTGACTCAGATGGATATGCACGAATTTAATATGCATGCCCTGAAATTGTATTATGCGACCATGACAGAGTATGACGCGACCTATAACAATGTTCATGTCGTGTTTGATTCTAAAAATGTTACAGAGACATTGGGTGAAGTGATTAGCAAAGCGGGTAAAACCCAGTTGCGCAGCGCTGAAACCGAGAAATATCCGCACGTTACTTTCTTTTTCTCAGGCGGAAGGGAAGAGCCTTTTGAAGGCGAAGACCGCATTATGGAGCCATCTCCAAAGGTTGCGACATACGATTTGCAACCAGAGATGAGCGCATTGCTATTGACTGAGAAAATTGGTGCAGCCATCGATTCTGAGAAGTACGATTTTATCTGTTTAAACTTTGCCAATACCGATATGGTTGGTCATACCGGCGTTTGGGAAGCTATCGTCAAAGCTGCCGAAACGGTAGATACTTGTGTGAAACAGTTAGTTGAAAAGGCCAAGGAAAAAGGGTATCAGATTATCATTATAGCCGACCATGGTAATTCTGACGAAGCCAGAAATCCGGATGGCACTCCTAACACTGCTCACAGCATGAATCCTGTACCATGCATTATCATCAGCGACAAATGCCAGGCCATTCCAGCCAAAGGCAAATTAGCGGATGTTGCTCCCAGCATTCTCAAAATGATGGGTATTGATCAACCTTCGGTGATGGATGGCGTGAGCTTGTTTTGAATGAATAGTTGATATTGACTGCATGACCTGCTTTGGTGTGAATAACAGGAAACAGACAAGCATGTCTTTGTAAAAACATCATCTGCATAAATGCATAGGATGTGGCATAAGTTTTCTTTTACTTACGTTTCTTAGTATGGCCTTGAGGCCCGCGGTTAAAGAGGAAAAGGATACCTTACAGCTCTATCAAATGCTCCGTTTCATCCTCGGTACTATCATCACTGTATCTGAAATATAGAGTACTCATAGCAGCTATGAAATACGTAACAAACAAGATACTTATGATGAGCGAGGTAATCTGTTGGCCAATGAAACTGCCAATACTTAATTCTGTAGCATCAGAAGAAGATAAAACACTACCTAATATGACGGCGAAAAGGATCAACACAATTATTGATAGAATTCCCATCAATAATAACATCCCGCCGCGTTTCCAGGTGACGCGACTCAAGCTAAAAGATATTGCCTGAACCACACCCATATCGCCATGCACTATTGCTGGGATGGCAATGGTAAAGCGCAACAAGAAAGCCAATAGGACAAAGAAACCAATAAATCCAACTAAAACCGCCAGTATGCTGGAGACAGAGGATAAAAGGAAAAAGATTAAGCCGAAAATTAAGGTAACAGAAATTTGAATCAGGGTATACAAAACAAAGAAACCGGCTATTTTAAAGATTTTTGAAGAGAAAGACGCTCTTAGGGCACTAAATACTTTGGTGCTACCAGTGCGAATTTCGTTATTGCTTAAGGTCAGATAGAAATTACAAGCCCAAGAATACACAAACAAAACAATTAAGAACATTGGTAAAATAAAAGCGGTTTGCATATTGCTGAATTGAGCGGTATAAGCCTCAGAGATGGCATCGAAGTCTTGCTGATTCTCTAAAACTGTTTTTTGCAGAGTCATCATGTCCTGCTGATAAGTGATGAATTCGGTTGCTCCGTAACCCATGGTGAGTAATGTTAGGGGCGTTACCACTATTAACAAGATTAATCCAATGAGGATAGTAGCGATAAATGAGCCTGGCAGAAGGCGTTTATACAGCGTAAAAGAAGCTTGAAATGCCTGGTCTCTGAATAATAGTAAATAGTCTTTCATAGGTCAATTTTAGAGGATGTTTTTCATTTCAGCAAATTTTTTAGGTTTTATTTAGGAGATATTCGACTATTTTTGCACCTTTTATGATTAAAGGGAAAAAAATAGTGGTAGTGCTTCCGGCATACAACGCTGCAGCAACACTCGAAAAAACCTATAATGAAATACCTTTTGAAATCGTGGATGATGTCGTCTTAGTAGATGATAACAGTCGCGATGAAACCATTCTGAAAGCTCAGGAGCTTGGTATTAAGCATATTGTAAAACACGAGGTTAATCGTGGTTACGGTGGCAATCAGAAATCTTGCTATACCAAAGCGCTGTCTATCGGTGCCGATATCATTGTAATGCTTCACCCTGATTACCAGTATACGCCAAAACTTATTGAAAGTATGGCTTTCATGATTGCCAATGAGGTATATCCTGTTTCGTTCGGTAGTCGTATTCTGGGTAAAGGCGCTCTAAAAGGGGGGATGCCAATGTATAAATATATTGCAAATCGTATGCTGACTTTGTTCCAGAATATTTTAATGGGGCAGAAGTTATCTGAATACCACACCGGTTACAGAGCCTTCGATAAACAAATCTTTGAAAAGATCAATATTGAAGCGAATTCTGATGATTTTATTTTCGATAACCAAATGATTGCTCAGATTTTCTTTGCGGGCTTTGAAATAGGAGAGGTAACTTGTCCGACTAAATATTTTGATGAAGCCAGTTCTATTAACTTTAAGCGCAGCAGTATCTATGGTCTCGGAGTTATCTGGGTATCTATTCAATACCGCCTTCAGAAATGGGGCTTCAAGTTTAAGATTTTCGCCTAAACTTATTTGCAGTAACTGAGCAAATACGCTTCTGTATCTTTACAACCTAGTTCCTTTGACTTACGCCAGTCGGCACAAGCTTCAGCTTGCATTTTTAAATTATTGTAACCAACACCTCTCAGCATTAGTAGCAATCCCAGATTCTCGTAATCTTTGTCGAGTGCTTTTGTGAAATTCAAAATGGCGTTCTCGTTTTGAGATAATTGAAGTTCGCAAAACGCGATGTTAAAATATAATTCTGGATTGTTAAGCTCCGTTTTCTGTAATAGCTTGTACTCTGTAATGGCCTCGTCGTATTGCAGATTAGAAACCATGGCATCCGCTCGGTTCATGCGGGCATCGCGATTGCCTGGCGAGTTAAGGAGAATGTTGTTGTAGGCATCTATTGCTAAAGCGAACTTTTGAGCATCGTAATAGATATTGCCTTTCATCATGTACAAAGTTGTGTCGTTAGGTGTTATTCTGAAACACTGATTGATGTCTTCGACGGCACTGTTAAACAGGCCAGCCTCAGCATATGCCAGAGCTCTTGATTTTAAAACATCCACTTCGCTGGGAGAAAAGCTAAGGTATTTGCTGTAGTAGTTGACGGCACCCAAGTAATCCTGCATCTCTTCCATTAGTAAAGCCAGGTTTTTATATACTTTGTATTCGGCTGGTTTGCGACTGGCATACAAGAGGAAATCGGATTCCGCAAAGGTGTAGTTTTTTAGGGCATGGTGGGCCAGACCGCGATTGAAATAGGTGTCGTATAAAGTGGTGTCCAATAATATAGCCTGATTAAAATCGACCATCGCAATATTGGGTTTTCCAGTCATTAAATAGCAAGTGCCTCTCTGGAAATAGGTGATACCAGATTTGGGATTAGCATTCAAACACTCGGTAAAAACGGGGATAGCATCTGAGTACTGAGCAGCTTTCATTTTGCTGATACCATCTTCAAAACCATTGCAGTTGCTCTGAGACATTGTATTGAAGCAGAACGTTAATGAGGTGACAGCTAGAAAAATAAATCGTGAATTAAACATACTGAAATTCAAAAATACAAGTAAAAAATTTGATAATTGAGAATAAGATTTCTACTATTGTGGAATGATTACAATTGAAGTGGTCCTGAGTCCGGCCCTCCTTCATCTTACTAAAGTTAAAGACACTAACGTAGTGGTTATCGATATTCTGAGAGCCACATCTACTATATGTACTGCTATTCACCATGGTGCCATTGCCGTTAGGGCAGTAGCTTCTCCGGCAGAGACACTTGATTTGAAGTCTGACAACTATCTCACCGCAGCCGAGCGCGATGGTCAGAAGCTGGAAGGTTTCGATATGGGCAATTCGCCCTTCGAATGTATGGAAGGCAGGGTAGAAGGAAAGAAAATTGCGCTGACAACAACTAATGGGACTAAATGCATTGAAGCGGTAGCGAATGCCGGCGCCAGAAATGTGTTTGCCGGTAGTTTTCTAAATTTAGAGGCAATGGCAGATTATCTGGCTAAAGATGGGGCTCCGGTAGTTATGCTTTGCGCAGGCTGGAAAGACAGCTTTAATCTGGAAGATACTCTTTTTGCAGGCGCATTGATAGAGGCTATATCGCAGCGGGGCGAGACTTTTGTCGACTGTGATGCGGCCCTGATGTCAGAGGATTTATACAAAATTGCCAAATCAGATTTGGTCGGCTATCTAAAAAAATCATCCCATTACCGACGCTTATCCCACCTTCATCACGAGGAGGATATGGTGTACTGTCTTCAACATTCTGTTTTTGAAACTATTACGGGACTTGTGGAAACAGAGATGAAAAAAATTTAAAAAATTCATTTTTTTAAATTGATTTTGAACTACATTTGACGAATAAATCATTATTTCGTTATGAAAAAACTTATACTTTCATTATTCACTTTTATTGCTGTATCGGTGGCATCAGCGCAGTATTACTATGCACCATACATCAACGCCGGTCAAAACCCTGGCAACTTAAACAAAGACGCTGAGTATCCGGTAGGTGGCGGTATCGCTGCAGGTTGGTCAAACATCTTAGCTGGTAACCAAGCTACTCCAGCCTGGTCTAACCGTCAAAAATTACCGTTTACTTTTAATTTCAATGGTACTAACTACGATTCTTTCTATGTATCATCTTCAGGTGTTGTAACGTTCTCAAGAACAGTTGGAACAGCTCCGGCTTATGCCAACAACGTATTACCTGATGCTTCAATTCCTGATAATTCAGCTTGTATCAGAGGTATTTTATCTGCAGGTAGCAACAGTGCATACGCTAACATCGTAACCAAAACTTTTGGTGCTTCTGGTAGCCGTCAGTTCTACATCACTTTCAGTGCATACAATGAACTGAATCTTGGTGCAGCAGCTTACCTTTGGGTATCTATCATGTTAGAAGAAGGTACAAACAATATCTACTTCATTGATCAACGTAAATATCCTACTACAGCAACTAAATTAACAATTGGTGTTCAAACTAACTCAACTACAGCTTATATGGTGAGTGGTTCTCCAAATGTTAACTTAACTGCTACTTCTTCTGCTTCAGAAGGCGACAATAGCTATTACAGATTCATTCAAGGTACTCAACCAGCTTACAACGCTGAAGGTGTTACCAATACAACTCCAGATTACTTAGCATTAACTCAGTTACCTTTCACAATTAAAGGTATATTCAAGAACTTAGGTACTTCTACCATCACTTCTTGCGATATCAACTACAGTATCAATGGTGGTGCTCCAGTTACGACTCCTGCTACTGTGTCTATCGCTCAGTATGCTACAGCTACAGTAACTTCAACTGCTACATGGAATGCTTCTGCAACCGGTACTTACAAAGTTGACGTTTGGTTAAGCAATATCAATGGTAATGCTGACGGCGACCAGACTAACGATAAAGCATCTAAAAATGTTATCGTTGTTGATGATTATGTTGTAAGAATGCCTTTACACGAGGTGTTCACTTCATCTACTTGCCCTCCTTGCCGCCCAGGTAACCAAAATATTGATGAAAACATCTTCCCATTATACACTAATCAGTATGCTGTAATCAAATACCAAATGAGTTTCCCAGGTACTGGTGACCCTTATACCACTGCAGAAGGTAAAGCTCGTCAAAGCTTCTATAATGTGACAGGTATTCCTAACATGCAGGTTGATGGTGGATGGAATGGTAATGCTAATATTTATTCTAGTGCTTTATTTGACCAGTTCAAAGCTAAGCCAGCATTCATCAAAATTGAGTCTTCTCACACAATTAACTTCAAGAAAATCACTGTTAACGTAAAAGTAACGCCATTGGCTGACTACAATAACGCTAACATGAAAGTGTTTGTCGCTATCCTTGAGAAAAAGACTGAAAACAACGTAAAATCAAACCTTGAAACTGAATTCTTCCACGTTTTAAAGAAAATGTTACCAGATGCAAGTGGTACTGCTTTAGGTGCTGTAACAAAAAACAACCCTAAAACTTTCCCAACTTTCACTTACAACCAACCAGGTAAATACAGACTGCCATCTGATGGTCAGACTGCTAATATCATCAACTTAGCTACTGAGCACTCTATCGAAGAGTTACAGGATTGCGAAGTTGTAGTATTCATCCAGGATTTAGTAACTAAAGAAGTTTTCCAGGCTGCTAACTCTGTTGGTACTGTTTTATCAGTTGATGATGTAAACGCTACTGAAGATGCTATCGCAGTATACCCTAATCCAAGTAATGGTGTTTCTACTATCCGTTTCAACTTAAACAACACCAATGGTGTAGTGGTAAACGTATACAACACCTTAGGTCAGGTTGTTAAATCTTTCGATGCTTCTCAATTAAACAACGGTTCTAACAACTTAACTATCGATACTGAAGCTTTCGCCAGCGGTATCTACACTGTTAAAGTTGAAGGTAACGGTTTCACCGCTACTCAGAAATTTGTTGTTGAATAAGCAATTGTAATCAACAAGTCAAAAAAGGGAGCGAATCGATCGATTCGCTCCCTTTTTTTTGAAATGTCATTAATATTTTGTATTATTGATGCATAAATTTAATTAAAGAATGAAAAAAGTATCTTATTTAGTCCTTGCGACTATCACTTTAACGTCTGTTTTTACAGCTTGTAAGAAAACAGAAACTCCACCTGCTGCAGCTGGTATCAATGTTGTTCAGGTTCAGAACGCTTTAGTAGTAGAACCTACAGCTACTTGGTGCGGTCCTTGCGGAACTTATGGCAAGCCAGCAACTGATCTTGCTATTCAAGATAATTCAAAAGCTGTCGCGATTTACGCACACCTTAAAGCACCTGCTTCTGATTTAGGTTCTCAATTAGGTCAGGATTTAGCAGTTATGTACGGTGCAGCAAACGCTACCGGTACTTCATACAGCATTCCTAAATTGGCAGTTGGTAACAACGTAACTGGTGCATACCAGGATATCAATTACACTGCTGGTATTTTAAAAGGTTGGATCAATACTTTAACTGCAGGTGTTTCTAAAGTTAATACTAAAATTGATGCTTCAATCAGTGGTAATACTTTAAACGTTAAAACCAATACCAAATTCTTCGCTAAAGGTGATGATAGCTTTACCTACAAAATCGCTTTATACGTGACTGAAGATGGTATCTCTAACAGACAGTACATGTCTGCAAGCGGTAGCTACCAAACTATCACTCACAATCATATTGCTCGTGCTTTGATGTCTGGCTCAGCTACAGGTGATAACCTTTTAGCTTCTGGTTTACCTACTGAAGGTCAAATCGTTTCTAAAGATTACAGCCTTAACTTAGATGCTGCCTGGAACAAATCAAACTTAACTGTAATCGCTGTTATCTGGAAACAAAAAGGTACAGCTCTTACTTTCGTTAACGTAGACAAAGTGGATTTGTAATCCCAAACTAAACGATATTCAAGAAATCCCGGCCTCTTAGGTCGGGATTTTTTTTTGTCATAATTCTTCAATTTCTGGGAGGAAATAAAACTTTGTTAGACCGAATTTTGTATAATTGTAATAACTAATGAAAAAGACGCTACTCGCTTTACTAATTGTTCTCTGCGGATATATGCCTTTGTTTTCGCAAAATTATTACCACTTGCGCAGTGATGGTAATCTGCCCAAAGGTTATAACCTCGATAAAATATACGAAAGTACTAAAAAGATTCTTTTGAATGAGCCTAACAACGAAGCGATGTCTGTTATCGATAGACTACCTTTTGATTTCAAATTTTATGGCAATACCTTTCGTTCTTACCGAGTTTGCGATAACGGTTACCTAACTTTCGATACACTGGCTATTAGTCCTGAGAAGCCTAGTAACACCTATCCGGCCAATAGTATTATTCCTTTCTGGAAGGATTTTAAAATGCAGAAATTACCTGCGCCTAACGAAGGGGTGGGTATACAAGTTTATTCTTATACAGATGGTGTTGCGCCTAACCGCCGTCATATTGTTCAATGGTTTGGCGTTAGTCTGGCCTCTAACAATTTTACCGGCCCTATTACCAATGCCAGTATCTATGCCTTTGCTATTGTCTTTCACGAAGGCAATGAAGGTCGATTTGATCTGGTATATACACCCTATGGTGATAAAACCCAAAAAGCTGTCATCGGTTGCACCAATGCCAACAACTCAAGTTTTAAATTGCTGAATGATTCTCTCTCTAATTTGCCTTTCCAGTTCTCTTTTGATAAAAATAAATTTTTGGTTTACCAGTTTGTTTATGGCACACAACCGGATTACGATCTGAGTATTAAGAATCTAAATGTCGCATCTATCTATCCGGTTAACGCAATCGTTAATTTTTCGGGTACATTGACCAATACAGGTAAACAGGCCATTAGCAATTACCGTTTAAATTATTCCATCAATCAGGGCGATACCATTTCCTTCGATATTACTGGTCAGAATCTATTGCCCAATGGTGAGGGGGTTACCAATTTTTCGCATCCTTTGTCGTGGACTTCCGGTAGTAATGGTAGTTTGAACAATGTCAATTTTTTCTTGTCAGATCCCAATAGCATGATGGATGAGGATTCGGCTAATAGTCATTATAATAAAACAGTACTTAGAAATACGAATAATTATACTGCTCCGAGACGAATTCTATTCGAAGAAGGCACAGGTGCCTGGTGCGGCTACTGCCCTGAAGCACATCTCATCCTCGACGAGGCAAAAGCTACCTACGGGGATAAAGTTATTCCTGTGAGTTACCATTTTGATGACAGTATGACAACGCCTTCGGGAGATATTTTCTTAAGTAATTACTTCAGCAGCTATCCGGATGCTATGCTTGATCGCAAGGTAATGCTTGGAAGTAATAGTACCTGGTTGACAGAATTGGCGGCCAGAATTAATGGGAACTCTCCTGCAGAAATTACGATAGAAATGAAGTCGTACAATGTGCAAACAAGAGAAATCTCTTACCGTGTGCGCGCAAAATTCAGCGATTACTGGTATGGTAACCTGAACATAGGAAGTATTGTAACTGAAGACAAAGTTAGAGGCAATGCCCTGGCCAATATATGGAGTCAGAATAACTACTATTCTAAATTGTACAACGGTGGTGTAGGCGGCGCTTCTCACCCGCTTTATAACGAAAAGGAATACATGGATGGTTATATGCATAAAAGTGTTGTAAAAGCCATGCCAGGGGGTGTTTGGGGGATGCCAGGCGTGATACCTCAGTACATTACCCCTAATGCCGAATTTACTCAAACCTTTTCTTACATATTGCCCGAAGCAGCTTTCGTCAGTTATCTTACAGATAACAATACCAAGTATTGCTCTACTATCGATGAGCCGGGTCAGAACGAAGGTCGCAATATCCCAGCCAATATTAAGCTTATTGCCTACGTGGCTGAAAACGATTCAGATGTCAATAAACGCGCGGTGATTAATGCGGTTGAAGATAAACTTTGGAACCTGACTTATATTCCTAAGTTGTCTGCTGATACTAAAGTTGAAATTTTCCCTAATCCGGGGACTGATATCGTAAGTATTAATTTTAATCAGTCTGCCGACGAGTTGGTTAGGGTAGAGGTAATCGATCTAAACGGCCGTGTGCTTAAAAGTAATACTTATCAGCCAGGTGCTGGTCAGGTAGCCCTTTTCATGGATGTGGCAGAACTAAGTTCCGGACTGCATTTGTTTCGCATTAGTACGCCGAATTTATCCCATTCAATTACCTGGTTGAAACAGTAGATAGGGAATTCTGAAGGGGTAAAAAATGTTTACATCCGCAAAGGCATTCTCGATGGATATGTCGTATTTTTGCGGCGTAAATGTCAAACAATTCAAAAACCATCCAATCTGCCTTAATTTCAGTCTACCATAAAGACCATTTAGAACCAATCGTCCGTCGCCTTGATGCGCTCGGTGTTAAGATTTATTCTACTGGTGGAACCTTGAAATTCATCAATGATCTTGGTGTGAATGCCATCGCTGTTGAAAGTACTATTGGATTCCCTGAGATTCTTGATGGTCGCGTGAAAACCCTTCACCCTGCTATCTTTGGTGGTATCCTGGCTCGCAGAGATAATGCCAATGATATGGACCAGTTGAGCAAACATGGTATCGGTACCCTGGATCTTGTGATAGTCGACCTTTATCCTTTTGAAGATACCATCAAATCTACTAATGATGAAGCTGAGATTATTGAAAAAATTGACATCGGTGGAATCTCGCTCATCAGAGCAACCGCCAAAAACTTTAATGATACCCTGATCGTTTCAGATAGAAATCAGTATGCCGATTTACTGCAATTGCTTGAAACTAAAAATGGTTCTACTGATATCACTGATCGTAAACTGTTCGCTGCTAAAGCGTTCATGACTTCTTCGCACTATGATACCGCAATCTTTAATTACTTTAACCGCAGCGCTGAATTGCCTGTGCATAAAGTAAGTTTCAATACTTCTAAAACCTTAAGATATGGCGAAAATCCGCATCAAAAAGGTACTTTCTATGGTAATCTGGATGAGATTTTTGATATCCTTAATGGTAAAGAATTGTCGTACAACAACCTGGTGGATGTTGAAGCTTCTCTCAACCTGGTGGCTGAATTTGAAGAACCTACTTTCGCCATCATCAAACATACCAACTCATGCGGATTGGCCAGCAGAGCTACCTTGAAAGAGGCTTATGATGCCGCTTTTGCCTGCGATCCAACCTCGGCTTTCGGTGGGGTGCTGACTTGCAACAGACCTGTGGATGCAGATACTGCGAATGCTATGAACAGCCTGTTCTTTGAAGTAATTACAGCGCCTGATTTTACGCCTGAAGCATTAGAGATTCTGAAATCTAAAAAGAACAGAATCATCATCAAACTAAAACAAGCATTACATACAACAAAGCAGTTCAAGAATCTGCTAAACGGTGTGCTTGAACAGGATATCGATTGGAGCTCTGAAAAGGCTGCAGATTTTAAAGTGGTGACCAATATTCAACCTACTGCCGAACAGCTTAGTGATCTTGAATTCGCTATTAAAGCCGTTAAACACCTTAAATCAAATGGTATCACATTGGTAAAAAATAAACAATTGATAGGCATGGGTTGTGGCCAGACTTCCAGAGTAGATGCCCTGGAATCTGCTATCAAGAAAGCTGCTGCTTTTGGTTTTGATACTAAGGGTGCTGTGATGGCTTCTGAAGCTTTCTTCCCTTTCCCTGACTGTGTGTCTATATCTGGTTCTGCTGGTATTACAGCTATCGCTCAGCCTGGTGGAAGTATCAAAGATCAGGAGAGCATAGACGAAGCTAATAAAAATAATCAGGCAATGGTGCTTACCGGCATCCGCCATTTCAAACACTAATGAAACCAGCGCTCGTTTTCTTACATGGTGCTCTTGGTTCTGCCTCACACTGGCAAGCCATAAAAACGCTGTTAGAAGACGATTA